>CAYSBQ010000207.1:0-4911 GCA_964429315.1 uncultured Desulfobacterales bacterium | reverse complement strand
GGTATTCCACGTTCGGTTGGAGGGTAACCTGCGTCAGGTGGAAGACCGCCCTGCACCCGAGGGTGTGGAGATCGTTCAATGGGCGGGTGGAAAAGATAAATTCCTCTGGCGGGATGTTCCCAGGTTGGTCATAAGTTTGCGGCAAGTCATCAAGCGCATTCAGCCAGACTTAATCCATGCTGGCCCCATCCAGACAGTAGCCTTTATCGCCGTGCTAACTGGCTTTCGCCCGATCCTGACTATGTCGTGGGGCTTCGATTTGATGGAATATATCTATAACGGCCACCATCATTAGGGAGCAGGGAGTGAAGACTTCGCCAATTGCACGTTAACACCGAACTTTGTTTTGGGCTAAAGCGCCCAGCCCCTGCGAATCCATTGCATGGTGAGTTTAGGTTTTCTTTGTGAATGCTTAGAGATTTCTTTATTATCGAAATAGCACGCCTGTCCCGAAACCAGTGTGACCGTCTGTCGCGTGCGGCATCTTAGTCTGCTGCCCTGCGCCTGATAGACCTCGATACCAGCAAACAAAAAACCGTCGGCCGACCACCAGACGATCAGGAAAACCGGCATGGCAAAGACATAGTAAACAACGTGCCGGATACGCGTGCGGGAGCTATATTATTTTGGCGATATATCAATATGTTATGATGCCTTAAAACGACTATGCAATGGATGGGAAAAATATGTCCACAATGTTGATACGTGAGGACCCATTTTGGGTAAAATATACCCAGGAGGGGCCGGCTTTGATTTAACCCATGGAAACAGTATGCACGCCTTGAATTTGGACTTTTTACGAAACCGTCAATCTTGATGTTAGATCGTATAGTCGTCAGGATCGAGGGTCAATGGGGTAAATACAGTATGTCGTAAAAAGAAAGATTGAAGGTATAATTTAAAGATGATAACTATTACCATCTTCTTATCAAGCAGTGTAGACCCTATAGTTTGCAACGTTAGGATAGAGGCAATTGTACACATTCGGTTCAAACACGAAAATGGACGAGTAGCCGTATCTGAAATATGAAGATTGCAACTTTTAACGCCAACGGGATCAGGGCCAGGCTTCCCCTCCTCCAGGAATGGTTGAAAACAGCAACCCCTGATGTCCTTTGTTTGCAGGAAACGAAAGTCCAGGACAAGGACTTCCCCAGGCAACCAATCGAAGATCTTGGGTACCACTGCACGTTCAGGGGGCAAAAAGCTTTTAACGGGGTTGCCATCCTTAGCAAGATTCCGCCTGAAACGGCTTCTTTCGGGTTTGGTGACGGAGACGCGAAAGAAGAACCCAGACTTGTCACTGCAACCATCCGTGGCATCCCTGTTGTAAACACCTATATTCCCCAGGGCCAATCTCCGGAGTCGGAAAAGTTTCAGTACAAACTCGCGTGGTTTAAACGACTGAAAAACTATTTTTTAAAAAATTTTGATCCCGGCGCACCTTTGCTCTGGGCAGGGGACTTCAATGTGGCGCCCGAAGACATCGATGTTTACGACCCGGAAAAATTTTCAGGACACATTGCATTTCATCCCGAAGAGCACAAAGCGCTTGCCTTGGTTAAGAGCTGGGGCTTCGTGGACGTGTTTCGCAAACATGAGCCAGGTGATAAGATTTATTCTTTCTGGGACTACCGAATCCCCAACGCCGTGAAGCGGGGATTGGGATGGCGTATTGATCATCTGTGGGCGACTCCTATATTGGCAGCAAAGTCAACGGGAGTATGGATCGACGTTGCACCAAGACTGTCTCAGAGGCCCTCCGATCACACGTTCGTGGTAGCAGAGTTTGACATCAGTTAGTTTCCATCCACGAATAGCTTATTAAATTGTGTGCACCAGTGTAAGTCAGGAAAGGAGATATTCCAATGTTTGTCCTTGGATTACAGGGAAGTCCCCGTACCAGAGGAAACACCAACATGCTCCTTACCGAGTTTCTCAGAGAGGCCGAAAACCTTGGGGCCGGCACGCTTCATGTGCAAGTGCCCCGGAAGAATATCTCCCCCTGTGTGGGGTGTGGCAATTGCGAGAGAGAAGGCTTCTGCCCCAACAATGACGACATGCAGGAGGTTTATTCCTTGCTTCGTCAGGCAGACATTATTGCCATGGCTACCCCCGTGTACTTCTACGGCCCCACGGCCCAGATGAAAGCCCTCATCGATCGGGCCCAAACCCTGTGGGCAAGGAAATATGTGCACAAGTTAACCGATCCAGGACGAAAGTACCGTCATGGTTTGCTGTTATCCGTGGGAGCTACGAAAGGGAATAATCTTTTTGACGGCATGAATCTTACGGCCAATTATTTCTTTGACGCCGTTGGGGCAAGCTTTGATGACAGCCTCACGTACAGAGAAATAGAAAAGGTCGGAGAGATCAGCCAACACCCTTCAGCCTTTGCAAACGCAAGGGAGATGGCCAGGTTGCTCGTCACCCCACTGCTGAAGAGGAAAAGGATTCTCTTCGTATGTACTGAAAATGCCTGCAGGAGCCAGATGGCGAGTGCCTTTGCACAGCAAATTGCCGGGGACAAGCTCGAAGTAAATAGTGCAGGAAGTGCGCCGGCGCACAAGATCAACCCCATCATGGAAGAGGTAATGATGGAAAAGAGGATGGATATGGCCTTTCGAAATCCAAAAACAATCGAGGATGCAGCAGGTTTTAAAACTCCTCATTTGATCGTGTCCATGGGCTGTAAAGAGACTTGCCCCCATTTCCCTGGTATACCCCATGAGATATGGGATTTGCCTGATCCCTCAGGGAAATCAATTGAGTTCATGCGCCAGGTAAGAGACGATATCGAGAAAAAGGTGGGCGATCTCGTTGAGAGGGAAGCCGGCTGAGAGAGGGAAAGATGACTACAAGACAAAGCAGGCGAAACCTCAAACTTAAAGTTCTGGCCTTCCTCCAATCAGACAACCTGGACGAAGCCCTAAACGAGTTATGCCGGTTGCCCGCCCGCCAGGCGATCAATCCTCTTTTTTCCTTTCTTCTTAGCAGCGAAGAGCAAACAAAATGGCGGGCCGTCACGGCCATGGGTGCAGTGGTGGCAAATCTCGCTGAACAAGACATGGAATCGGCCCGTGTGATCATGCGTAGACTCATGTGGAGCCTAAATGATGAATCCGGCGGCATTGGCTGGGGCGCCCCCGAGGCCATGGGTGAGATCATCGCTTCTCACGATAGACTTGCCAAGGAATATGTCTCTGTTCTGATCTCTTATGTTTGGAAGGAAGGCAATTTCCTGGAGTACGAGCCCTTGCAACGAGGTGCAATGTGGGGTGTCGGAAGAGTAGCTCAAGTAATACCTGAGCTTGTGCAAGATGCAGGCCTTCACCTTCTGCCCTATCTGGAGTCTACGGATTCTGCTGTAAGGGGCCTTGCTGCCTGGGCAGTAGGCTTGCTAGGAGTTGAGGAAGCGCGGCAAAGGCTGGAGGTGCTTATACGGGACGATATAGAAATCTCGATGTTTCTGGACCGTAAGTTAATCCGTTGCTCTGTGAATGACTTGGTCAAAGAAGCCTTAGCCAGAATAGACAATAGAAGAACAAGCAATAATTGATGGACTTGGAAGAAGCCATTTTGGGGATGACATTGCGCACGGAAAGGGCAAAATTTGACTTTTTGCGAGACCGTCAGATTTTGTTATCACAAAGCTTTGCCGCCTCTCACGATTAGAGTAAGTTTTGCAAGTTAGAATGGTGTCCTGCCTTTTAAAAGAATTGAACTGGAAGAGCTAGAAACAAAATAGTGTCACAGAGTGAAACGGTCTTCAAGGCTATGCGGAAAAGCAAGAGGGGTACAACATGGAAAGACGAGAATTTCTAAAAGCGTCTATAAATTTTAGCACATTGACATTGCTTTATCTTGCAGGTTTTGGCTGCAAGCCAACCACACCGGTCTCGGCGATCAAATTGCCGGATCTACCATACGACAAAAAGGCGCTGGAACCTTACATTTCAGAAAGGACTATGAATTTTCATTATTGCAGACATCATAGGGGATACGTTGGCAAAACGAACACAGCCATAGCCGGAACTCTTTATCAGGACATGCCACTGGTTGACATTATTCAAAGGACTCATGGAAAGCCTGAAAAAGCTACTATTTTCAACAATGCCGCCCAGGTATTTAATCACACTTTTTATTGGAGCAGCATGAAACCCAATGGTGGTGGAAAACCAGCGGGCCAGCTCTATCAGCGGCTTACAGAAGCCTTCGGCAGTTATACCCAGTTCCACAAGGCATTTTCCGATGCAGCTAATACTCAATTTGGCAGTGGCTGGGTCTGGCTGGTTTGGGATGACACAAAGCTTAAGATAGTAAAAACGTCAAATGCCGATACACCAATCGCTAGCGGATTAGTGCCCCTCCTTGTCATAGATGTATGGGAGCATGCCTATTACCTGGACTACCAGAACCGACGGGCAGATTATGTCAAGGCCTACCTTGACCACCTTGTGAACTGGGATTTTGCCGAAGTAAAACTAAAAGACGCATCGTAAATCTTGATGAAATCGTAAAAAGTCCGACTTGGACGGTTTCGTAAAAAGTCCATCTGCTGCGTTGCGCTGCATCCTTAGCCACTGCGGCGTACGATAAGTACATCTCATTCCTTAAGAGTTACGCCACTGAACTGGCTTGAGGACAGTACGCGCGCTCCCGCAAGCGTGATTTCCCGGGGCTCAACTTAAATAAGGCGAATAAGGCGGGACGCTCTTTAATAACTTAATAAATAACAGTATCCTCAAAAGTTACTAAATTTTTAAAGAGCGTCCCACTTGACACATTACTTTTCAAAAGTGGCACGGCTTTCCCGGTTCCTCTTAAGTGACAAGTTCGAATACTATAAGGTAGAGGATTTATGTAATCTCTCAGCAAGCCAGATCTTGATAATCGATTGCCGAGGAACAC
>CAYSBQ010000206.1:0-4939 GCA_964429315.1 uncultured Desulfobacterales bacterium | reverse complement strand
TTGAGCATAACGCAGAGATTGGGCAAAAAGACCATTTATGGATGGACACTAGTTAGAGTTCTATATGTCCATAATAAGTGTAAGGCAGTTTTTCCCATCTTCATAAGTATTATAGGTTATGGTATCCATAATCTGTTTCATGATGGGAAGGCCTCTTCCCTGTTCCGCCATAGTGTGAAAATTGTTGGGATCTATGTTGAGCTGTGAAGCATCCACTTTTTCTAAAGTTTTTTTATCCATGGATTTCCCAGTATCACATACATTTACAACGAGCTTATCAGTCTCAATGGCAAAAACGATTTCTACTTGGTGTCCCTTTTGGTTTCCATATGCATGTTCAATACAGTTGTTTACAGCTTCAACAACACAGAGTTCAACTTGATAGGCTTCAGCCTCTGAAAAAGGAATTAAAGAGCACAGTTTGTTTATCGTCATTCCAACGAGCGATACATTTTTCATGTCGCTCTCTATGGTAAATGCGATTTTTCCCTGCTTCATGCATCCTCACTTTACCGACAGAAATCTCTCAAAAGGATATATTACGTAATTTCCATGGCCAGAAGTGTTACGTCATCCTCAAACGTGTTGTCTCCCTTCCACTCATGGAGCCGATGCTCGATAATTTCAAGGAGTTTCCGTAATGGGACGTCGCGACCCTCTTCTACTAGGGCCATCAAACGTTCGGGCGAAAACTCTTGTTGTTTATTATTAATACATTCCGTAATTCCATCGGAATAGATGAAAAGTCGATCTCCCCTGTCAAGAACAATCTCTTGTTCTTCGTAATCGATGTTTGGCAGCATACCTACAGGAAAGCCGCCCATTCCAATAAGATTTGCACTTGTCCCTTTCTGCAAGAGGATCGGGCATGGATGACCAGCCTGCGTTATGGCTGTCTCGCCATTTTGGGTATCAATAATCCCATAAACCATGGTGAAGTATTGCATGGTTTCAGGATCTGCCTGAAAACGTTCGTTTAACATCTTGATTGCAGCAGCAGGGTTTATTATTTTGTAGAAAGGTGGTTCGGGAACGGGCATAAACTGTTTCAATAAACATTCTTGAGTGTTTGCCGGAGACAAGGCTTTGCTTAATGTAACAGAAAGCATCGCAGCAGGTATTCCATGGCCTGCTACATCAAGGACATAGAAACCGACATGGCTTTCATCGAGTCTGAAGTAGTTGAAGACGTCTCCCGCAACAAACTCAGACGGCAAGAATATCCAATCAAAGGAGATTCCCGAAATTATTGAAGCCATTTGAGGCAAAAGGCTGGATTGAATCTTTGCTCCAGCCTCAAGGTCCTTTTTGATCACCGAATAGGCGTTGCTTAACTTCTGGTTTGACTTACTCAGCTTTTCATTTTGCTCTTTAAGGTCACTTTGAAGCTTCAGGATCCTTTTTCCTGCCTTGATGCGTGCACTTAGTTCGAGTTGAGTAGAAGGTTTCACGGCAAAATCATCGGCTCCGGCATCAATTGCTTCGATCAGTTCCTTTTTGCCGCCCTGAGCCGTTAGAATTATTATATAGACATAGTTTTTGAAATCTGCGGAACGTATCCGCTTACACAACTCAAGACCATCCATGCCCGGCATCATCCAGTCCGTAATGACAATATCGACATGTTGTTCTTTCAGGATATTCCATGCCGCAAGCCCGTCAGATGCGGTCATTAATTCATAATCGGGTGTCTGAAGCATTCGGGATAATAAATTTCGAGTGAGTTTATCGTCTTCTGCAATAAGAATTTGAATTGGCATCTTTATAGTTTTCCGGTTTTGCTGGCGTTTATTGATTTAAAAATAGACTGTAAACTTTACAGCAGTAATCATGCCAAGATGACCCTACAACCATTTATTATGTGATTACAGCTAATTATAGTTGGTGTATTTAGTTGTTCTCTCTTGGGTGTGGATAAGTGGTGTCAGATTATTGACTGCGGACAAAAGACTAAGTTCCTGTTGAAGCGAGAGCTGGTCAAGATAGGGTTGTGGGTTTTTGAAAACGGCCGATCATAACTGTCAGGCTACTGTCCACAAACTTCTAGACTATAACCACGGAATTATCAGTGCCAAAAGGGCTTTTTACGTATTTGTCCGCATTACAGTCATTTTCCCATCTTGATTCATCGATAAGATACCGGAAATGATACTCTTTCCCAGGCTTAAGTTCAAGGGTTACAGAGTATTCTCCCTTTTTTAGTTTCTTCATCGGATTGGCATAAACACTCCAGTCATTAAAATCACCCACGATGTGTACATTTTTTGCGTCGCCAGCAACAATTTTTGGTAATCTGAAGGTAACTTTGACGGCGTCTTTGCTCTTAAGGTATTCCCTTTTAATTCCCACATTGGCAGGTGAGGCCTTTTTGGGCGTTGCCTTCTTCTTTGTGACTTTGTTCGTTTCAGCCTTCTTAGTTTGTGATTTCATCGTACCCCCTTTTTTTTAACTGGTGTCCATTCGCAAACCATTAAAAAACTGATGGACACTGACGTAAGTATACAATTCAGAATGGTACAAATAGATCTACATGTCAAGTAGATTGAGAGCATTAGGTGCTTTGTGATGCAGATTGACAACCGAGTGCTCGTTTAAAACCCGGCAATACTTACAAGATATTTGAATTTACAGAATAGAAACTCACTGAAGTTCGACAAGTTGGTTTGCTGTCATTTCTACTGGGATGTCCAGGTTCATAAGCATTAAGATGGTTGGTGCGATATCAGCCAACTTACCACCAGACGCCAGTTTCTTACCCGCTGCTCGGTTACTGATATAGATGAGTTCGACCGGGTTAACCGTGTGGCTGGTCTTTATACGTTTTGTTTTCATGTCAATCATCTCTTCGGCGTTGCCATGGTCAGCAGTGAGCAAAATCTCAGATTCTAGTTTAAGGAGCCTCTTGATACAATCTCCGACACACTCATCAACAACCTCTACGGCTTTGGTCGCGGCAGTGAAGTTGCCTGTGTGGCCTACCATGTCACAATTGGCAAAGTTTAAAACTATAAGGGAATACTCGCAGCCATGTTTAAGGAGATTGATTAATCTGTCCCGCACATCATAGGCATTCATTTCAGGGTGTGAAGCAAATGTAGCCGGATCGTATTCGCCCTTAATCTCAACTTGATCCTCTCCGGAAAAGGGTTTCGTAGATTTGCCATTAAAAAAACTCGTGACATGCCGGAATTTCTGAGTCTCAGCCATCCGTAACTGCTTAAGACCTTTGTTGCTGACGACTTCGCCTAGGAGGTTTTGCATAGTCCCACCAGAACCCATAGCTTTGAGAATAAAATGAGGGAACTCATCATAATATCGAGTAAAGCCTACGTAATTACACTCTGGATGACGTGACGGCTTTCCGGGGTACTGATTATCTACAAAAGCCATTGAAAGCTGGATGGCACGATCCTGGCGAAAATTTGTATGCAAGACGGAATCGCCATCTCTAATCCCATCGTAGTTGCCGATAACGTATGGGGGAATGTATTCGTCAAACATCTGCACATTATCAGGGGTCTTATCATTGGCGTAAGATTCCTTGACAGCATCTTGTGGATTGTGGGACTTGCGGCCAAAGGCGTTTGCTATACATTCAAAGGCAATATCAGTAAGCTTCCAATTTTGAGATCGGTCCATGCTGTAGTAACGTCCCATCAGTGTACCGACACGACTATTTCCAACCTCACGGATAATCTCATTTAGCTGGTTAATATATTCGAGAGCAGACCGTGGAGGTGTATCCCTGCCATCAGTAAAGATGTGGATTATTATCTCGGTTGCACCTTCATTACGAACACCGCGCATGATCTTGAACATCTGATCGCAGTGGGCATGCACACCTTCATCCTGTAACAAACCCATAAGGTGCAACCTTGAATTGTGTGTTTTACAGTTTTCCAACAGTGCTTTGAACTCTGAAGCTTGGAAGAAGGAGCCGTCAGACATGGCGTTATTTATCCGCTTGAGTTCTTGGATTACAATGCGACCAGCACCCATGTTCAGGTGGCCGACTTCACTCGATCCCTGGTAACCGCCAGGAAGCCCTACAGGTTCCCCCGCGGCCTCTAAAAGTGTCCATGGATAACTGGATAAGTAAGAATCCACATTTGGGGTGTGCGCTGCATTAATTGCATTACCTTCGCTTTCTACACGGTAGCCCCAGCCATCACGGATTATTAGTGCAACAGGTTTCATAAAAATTCCTCTTTTCCGGTGCAAGGTCTCCAAAAGTTTGGATTATAAGATTAATTGCTTCTAACACAAATCGTAAAAAAAGGCAATAAATGATTGTTTTGACAGGGGGTTAATTCATCTGATATACATCGTGTTAAATGGAAGAAAATGCTTTGATGACGAAATGGACTTTTCTCAGAATATTCATATAGGGTAGGCGAGAAAACAATGGGCGTGCATGTAGGGTTGGGTTACGATCTGCACAGGCTGGTACGAGGGCGAACGCTCATCCTTGGGGGCGTTATCATACCCTTTGAAAAGGGGCTGCTCGGCCACTCAGATGCCGATGTACTACTGCATGCACTATGCGATGCCTTATTGGGTGCCGCTGGTCTGGGAGATATTGGCCTTCACTTTCCAGACACAAACCCAGATTTTAAAGATGCTCCAAGCAAAGGTTTTGTGGAACAATCCTTCCAAATGATTTCTCGCAAAGGTTTTGTAATTAATAACATAGATGTAACAATCATGGCCGAAGCCCCCAAACTGGCCCCTTATTTCACAAAAATAAAGAAAAAGATTTGTGTTTTGCTTAGGCTTGATCCCGAGGTTTTTAATCTCAAGGCAACAACGGGCGAAGGTGTTGGGCCTATTGGGAGAGGTGAGGCAATTGCAGCAATGTGTGTTGCAAGCCTTGATTTTAAAATAGGTTCTTCTCCAATTTAGTTGTAGTTAATTAGGGCAAAATAAATGGGTTATCTCC
>CAYSBQ010000205.1:2525-5073 GCA_964429315.1 uncultured Desulfobacterales bacterium | reverse complement strand
TTTTTAAATATCTTAGCCAGGAGGATGGCCATGCATGTTTCCCTTGCTGATAAAATCGAATACAACATCAAGGAACCCCAAAAACTCTCTCCCCGCATTTCCTGGCTGCGGGATTATTACTTCCAAGGCTGCAAACGGAAGTGGAACAACGAGTTCACAGCCTGGTCTACGGGCACGCCGTGGGACGTCCAGTATCAGGAAATGACCTATTATATCGTTCCGGAAGTCTATCTGCTCATAGACACACTGGGCGGCAGCTTTCATCAGGCAGCCCGAAACATTAGGCTTGACGATGATTTCTGGACATGGCGCCTTCCCGAGAGAAAGGCCTGGTTTCTAAAAGAGGTCATGCTGAACCACGTACCACAGGAGATCCTTCCCGGAGATCTCGTCGCCGGCGGCAGATTTAATGTCATCACCTCCACATGCTTTACCAAAAAAGAGAGCCAGACCTACCAAAAAAATGTTGTGGGTAAAAACGGAGCGCGAAACCAGATGAAATGGTTTCACGACCATGGCTACGGCAATGCCGGCGCCACCAGCGGACACCTTGTTCCCGGTTACGAACACGCATTAAAAATCGGCTGGAAAGGGATTTTCCAGGACCTTGAATCCAGATACGGTGCTATGAAAAAAACAGACCGGGATGGGCCAAAGGGCGCCCAGCTGCGGGCCATGATGACGGCCGCAACCCTTCCTGGAGAGTTGGCTGAAAGGTATGCCGCGCTCTGCAAAAGCATGGCTGAGCAGGAAAACGATTCAACCCGCAAAGAAGAGCTTTCTCACATGGCGGATAACTTAAGCCGTGTTCCGTGGGAGCCGGCCCAGACATTCTGGGAAGCTGTTCAGGCCTTATGGCTCACCCATATGCTCATCATGAGCGACGAAAACTATCCGGGCCCGGGTGTCTCTTTCGGCCGTATCGACCAATACCTTCTGCCCTATTGGCAGTATTCAAAATCCCGGGGCATGGATTGGGAGTTTGCCAAAGAAATTCTCAAGTGTTTCTGGATTCACTGCAATACCGCCTATGATGCCATGATCCGCAACGGGAATCAGGGCATCACGGCCGGTTTTGGCCAGCTTCTCACGCTTTCGGGTATGGGAAAAAATGGCCGGGACATGACCAACGAGCTGACCTACATGTTCCTGGAAGTCATTGACGAGATGACGCCCATTTTAGAACCCAAACCGAATGTGAGGCTTCATCGGAACACACCGGATGAACTTTTAGACACCCTTACCGAGATGATCTCATCCAGTCAGGGATCACCCTTTCTGATCAATTTTGATGAGCGATCCATGGCCGGCATGATTCAAGAGGCCAAAAAAGCCGATATTGCCGCCCTAATCAATGAAACCAATGTGCATGATTACGCACCCGTGGGATGTCTTGAAAACACCATGGTGGGCAATGACCGCTCCGGCACCGTGGATAACAACCTGAACCTGCTCAAGGCGGTGGAGCTGGCATTGACCAACGGCAAAGACCTGATCCCCTTCATCGATCCGTTAATAGGCAAGCCCGAAAAAATCAAGCAGGATGGCCCCAAAACCGGCGATCCCGGATATTTCAAGACATTCAGGCAGTTCTGGGAGGCGTATGAAAAACAGACCGCCTATATCATAGAAAAGTGTGCGGCGGTCTACGAAGCGTCCGAGTCTATCCGGGCGGCATTTCTTCCCACACCCTATCTCTCCTGCCTGGTCAGAGGATGTGCCGACAAAGGCCTGGATGTTACCCAGGGCGGTGCGGAAATCAGTTTGACCACCCTGGAAGCCGTAACCTATGCCACGACCGTCGATTCTCTCCTGGCCATACAGTACCTGGTGTTCGATAAAAAAGTATCTAGCATGACGGAACTCATCCAGGCCCTGAAAGCCAACTGGAAAGGTCATGAAAAACTTCAGGCCATGGCCGGGAACAAGGCGCCCAAATACGGGCAGGATGATGACCTAGCCGATGCCCTGGCAAAACGGGTCATGGATCTCTGGTGCGAAGAGACCTGGAAGCATAAAACCCGTTCGACAAACCGTCAGTTCAGACCCGGCATGCTCAGCTGGAATTACTGGGCCGGCGACGGCTATGTCATGGCAGCCAGTGCCAACGGACGCACAAAAGGGCAATTTCTCTCCAATGCCATATGCCCGTCCAACGGCGCCGACATCAAAGGCCCCACATCCAATGCCAATTCAGTGGGAAAGGTTCTGGGGGGCAAAGCGTCGAATGGTAAAGGAGACTATGACGAGTATGTCAACTGCCTTCCCAATGGCGCCAGCCACACCATAACCTTCAACCCGTCCATTCTGAAAGATCCGGAACATAAGCAAAAGTTTAAAGCCTTTTTAAAAGGATATACGGAAAACGGCGGTACGGCACTTCAGATCAACATGCTCGATCCGGACATGCTGAGAGACGCCCAAAAAAATCCCATGGATTATCGGCATCTGCTTGTGCGGATTACCGGGTATAATGCCTATTTTACAACCGTTGGGAAAGAGCTTCAAAATGAGGTGATCGAGCGGATCAGCCACTGTAAATTCTAAA
>CAYSBQ010000205.1:0-2425 GCA_964429315.1 uncultured Desulfobacterales bacterium | reverse complement strand
AAATACCAATCACTAAACCCAATGAACCCAAACAACGCAACCGGTCTCGTTCTTGAAATTCAGCGCATGTCCACCGAAGACGGACCGGGACTGCGGACGACTGTTTTTTTCAAAGGCTGCAGCCTCGCCTGCACCTGGTGTCATAACCCTGAAAGCATTTCTCCCCATCCGCAAATCCACTGGATCGGATCAAGATGTATCGGCTGCCTAACCTGCATCGAATCCTGCCCCAAAGAAGTCCTGGCTCTGACGTCGAAGGGTATCTGCATCGACCGCAGTCTATGTGACGGATGTGGTCTCTGCGCCCAGGAATGCCCTTCCACGGCCATGGAACTCATGGGGGAGACCTGGAAACTCGATGATCTGGTGCAGGAGGTCATCAAGGATAAAGTTTATTTTGAAAAATCCGGCGGCGGTATAACGGTCTCCGGTGGCGAACCCACGATGCAGGCAACCTTTGTGGCCGAGTTTCTGAAACGATTGAGAGAAAGAGGCATCCAGACAGCCCTGGACACCTGCGGTTTTTGCAGTCAGAAAGCCTTGGACAAACTGCTGCCTCATGCAAACCTGATTCTCTTCGATCTCAAGGAGATGGATGCCGGGAAACACAAACGATTCACTGCAAACAGCAACCGGAAAATACTTGAAAATCTGATCCATGTATCCCAATATTTAAACACCCATCTGTTCCCGGAAAGTCTCTGGATCCGAACACCCCTGATTCCCAACACAACCGACACAAAAGAAAATATTAAGGGTATCGGCCAATGGATTGCACACCACCTGGGGGATCAGGTGAAACGATGGGAACTCTGTTGCTTCAATAATCTGTGCAAGGACAAATATAAAAGGCTGGGTTTGACGTGGGCGTTCCAACACCAGGCTCTTTTAGATGAACATCACATCATGGAACTGGTATCGATTGCCAGGGCATCCGGCGTCGATCCGGATATCGTCCACTGGAGCGGGTCGACACAGCTTGAAAAAGAGACAACCGATAATGAACAAAAAATTTGCTTTCACTGAAGATGAAATCGAGGCCTTTGCGCCGGCCGAGAAGATCGGACTGGTGGCCTGCACAAATCCGGATGGATTCGTGCATGTATCCCTGATAACCAGCATCATGGCGTCGGGTCCCAAACAGCTGACCATGGGTCAGTTCTGTGTCGGTCTCAGCAAACACTATATGCAGCTAAACCCGAAGGTGGCTTTTTTGATCATGTCCATGGACAAAAGACTGTGGCGCGGAAAAGCCCGCTGGACCCACAAGCAGAACAACGGTTCCGAATTTGAACGCTACAACGACATGCCCATGTTCCGCTACAATGCCTACTTCGGCATCAACACGGTCCACTATCTGGATCTTGTTGAAACAACGGGCCAGGAAAAACTCCCCCTAACAAAGATTATCCCTGCCGCCATCGCCACCAAAGTAGCCAAAGGCGCCGCAAAAACCGGTCATGAAACACGCATCCTCAAACCCTTTGCGGAAAATCTTTTCAACGGTCTCGATTCCCTGAAATTCATATCGACTATGGGCAAGGATGGTTTTCCGATAATCATTCCGGCCATTCAATGCCAGGCAACCGACAGCCGACGCCTGGTATTCTCCAGCCTGCCTTATCATGAGGAACTTCGAGAAATTGAGGCAGGAACAAGCATGGCCATATTTGGCCTTAATTTAAAAATGCAATCCGTACTTGTTCGCGGATCCTTTCAAGGATTCAGGAATTATCGTTGGACCCAAATGGGCGTCCTCGATATCGACTGGGTTTACAACTCCATGCCGCCGAACCATGGGCAGATATATCCTGAAACAAAATTGGAACCTGTTGTGGAATTCTGATAATGAAGCCTTCGAATGTGGTGAACCGGTTTCTCCTCCCCCTGGTGCTGGTCATAGGATGTCAGCATGTTTCGGCTTTCATCTATCACAACGCCGGCCCGATGCCACCCGGATTCTTCAGAACGACCCTGATCAAAGGGCAGGAATGGGTCTATCGGGTTGTTCATCATTATGCGGAACATATTCTCAACTGACACAGGCTATGAAAATGGATTTTTTCAACCGATCTCTCTCTAGACGCGAAAGCCTCAAAGTCATCGGCGGCGCCGCTACCGTGGCAGGGGCATCCCTGCTTGGACTCCCGTCCAACCTGTTTGGCATGCAGAAAAGGAAACAGCCCAACATCGTGTTTGTCCTGACGGATGACCATCGTTGGGACTGCCTGGGGGCCATGGGACATCCGTTTTTAAAAACCCCCCACATGGATCGGCTTGCCAACGAGAGCGTCCTGTTTGAAAACGCATTCGTCACCACATCCCTGTGCAGCCCCAGCCGCGCCAGTTTTCTCACGGGCCAGTATGCCTCGGCACATGGGGTCAAAAATAACTTCAGCCGCTGGAATCCCGAAAAGAACAGAAC
>CAYSBQ010000204.1:0-5095 GCA_964429315.1 uncultured Desulfobacterales bacterium | reverse complement strand
GCTTCGTCTTGGATGTAACATCATTTTGTTTGACGGGAAAGAAGTCGCGTGGAAATCTTTTGAAAGCACACCTCATCATGAACGTCGGATTGATATCTGGTGGCAGGACGATGCAACCAGCCGTCTTATGCTTCTGCTGGCATACTTGATGACTAGAGATGAGGTCTGGGGGGATGCCAAAATAAGGGTTCTGGGGACAGGTTTCAGTTATCTAAGAGAGCAAACAATCCATGGTCTTGAAGAGATGCTCGAAGAGGCACGCATCCAGGCCGAGCCAGAAGTGGTTACCACGGCAGGCGCCAACACCGTCGTCACCTATTCTGCTGACGCCACATTGGTTTTTCTTCCTTTCCGCCTTCAAAAGGGTCAACTGATTGGTCCTTTTGGGGTGCCGTTAAAAGAACTGCTTCCTCGGCTGAGAGTAGCAGCAGCTGTATTGGCCGGAGAGGACATTGACCTTGAGGCAGAACCGGAAGAAGGACGGGCCGGGCAGTTTGCAGCACTGCGTGATGCCGCATTGGATTTAGAGAAGAGGGCCAAACAGGCAGAGGACAATGCTAAGGCGGCAGCTGAAGAAGCGCAAGAGAGGCTTCTTGAAATAAGGATGGCAGCAAATGCGGGTGCGGACGAAGCAGCTATTGCAAAACTGAAGGCTGAAGCCAAGGAGGCTGAGGAAAAAGCGACGAAGGCTGCCCGACTGGCAGCCAAGGCCACGGCCAAAGCAGAAGATGCTGCACGTGTCATAGCGACCTCCGGCGAAATGCCCGCCGGCAATAAAAAGAGGTCTCAGGCGTCTGCGGAGTCAAAGATCGTCGAAAAGAGCAACATGAAACCAAAACAGGGCATTTGATACTCGATATGAATTTTTTGAGGATGATCATGAAACGTTGGGTTCTTCTGGCGATTGCAGTGATTTTTGCGGTTTTTGTTGCTCAAAACACGCAGGTAGTAGAAGTGCGCTTTTTCTTTTGGAAGACTGAGGCTTCCAGGATACTGGTGTTGTTGGGGACCTTTGTCGTGGGTGTTGTTGTGGGTTGGTTGATGGGGTGGCCTGAAAAAAAATAGGCTGGATGCATATCCAGGGGAGAACGGGTCAATGCAAGTAATGGAGTTCATCTATTCCCTTCCATCGGTGGTTCGGATTGTTGCCATCTTGGTCCTTGCCGTCTTAGGCCACTTCGTCGTCCGGGGGATAAAAAAGCTCAGTCAGTGGTTCCTGTCCTTCAAGCTTAAAGCAGAGACGGCAGATGCAGAGAGTTTTACCCGCCGTTACCCCAAGTTGGCCACATTGACGACTATCTTTGTCAGCGCTGCGACATTTGTGATTTATTTTTTTGCAGTCGGGCTTATCCTGAGGGAGTTCAAGGTCTCCCTGACTGCCTACCTGGCGAGTGCTTCGGTTATCGGGCTCGCTATCGGTTTTGGCCTCCAGGGTGCTGTCCAGGATGTGGTCATTGGATTGACTCTGATTTTTTCCGATGCCTTGAACGTGGAAGACCTTGTAGAGATTTCGGGTCAAATCGGAAAGGTGGAAAACATGGGGCTCCGTTTTACGACACTGGTGAACTTCCATGGTCAGGAGATCTATATTCCGAATCGCAACATTACCACCATTAGCCGATTTCGTCATGGGGCCATCCGGGCCTATGTAGACATACAGATACCTGACGGACAAGAGCTCACGAAAACCGCCGCCGAACTGCACGACATCGCGAAGGGGATCTACCACCAGCACAAGGCCATCATCCTGGGACAGCCAGAACTCTTTGGGGTCCGGCAGGCCGAATCCGGAGGCTGGCAGTATGCACGGATCAAATTTCGTCTTTGGCCCGGGCAGGGCACCTTGATCGAAACGGCTTTCAAACAAAGGGTTGTTGCTTGGATGAAGAATACCCATCCGGACTATGCAGACTGGATGGTTGCGGTGACCTATCGGGTCAAGTGAAGCTCACCACGCTTCCGCACGGGGCATCCCGGCAAGGCAAGCAATCGAAAGCCCATAAACGTGGGGGCTTTAATTGTCTGCCATCAATACATGCGGAACCCGTGCCCATTACTCACCGGGTAACAGCCTCGGAGGCTTTTGAAACGGGCATCAAAGCAATTGATGTGCTCGCTCGGTAGCATGAGGATATATTTGATGAAATTGATCACACACCAGGAGTGGAGGCGAACCATGAGGAATGCCGCTTTGCCCTTTTTGTTGGCGCTGGGGTTGCTGTCTTTTTTGATTGGGGACCCAACCATCGTCTATCCAGCACAAGAGAGCACGTCTGGCCCCCAAGCCAAACGCGCCTTGGAGAGCCCGGTTGGCCAGTCTGTCGAACAGACCTTACAACTTGAGCAGGAGAATCTGCGGCAACTGAAAGAACAACTTGATGCCGTGCAGAGTCTCAAGGAAACGGCAGCCAGAGAACTGGATGCCTACAAGCTGCAGATGTCCTTACACGGCAACCTGCTGATGCTTCCGACATCTGAAGTGGCAGATTTGGAAAAGGGCAGGGATGATCACAAGGCTACGTTAAATGCTATTGACGTCCGTCTGGAAACTCTGCGAGGGAAACGGGACTCTATCGACCAGCTTCGACAACAGGCCGACGAGAAGTATACACTCGACGAAAAACAGCTCGCCGAGATCAAGGCAGAACGGTCCAAGGATGCCTCAGCCAAGACACGGGTCACACAATTCGGGGCATTGGTCCAGTTGATTTCAAACCAGCGCACAATCGTCTCGCAAATCCTAGATGTCTATTCCAAAAGGATAAGCCAGCTGGAACAGACCCGGCAGGCTCTGGCGAGTTTGACAGAGCGGTTCGATCAGGAAATCCGGATTCGAAAAAAACAAGACCTTTTCAGGCGAAACGTGAGCCCATTAGCGTCTCTGGGATGGGTATCCATCAAAGGAGATGTCAGTCGTGTCATTGAACAGGTTGCTTTACTTACGACGGTTGATTTCTGGGTGGGGCAGGCCCGGGCTGTTTGGGTGCCAGGTTGGTTTTCCTTTTACATGTTTTTGTTACTGCTGCTCCTCGTTTACATCCTGTTCGTGCGGATTCGCCACTATTGTACTGTCTACATGAACCGTTCTGACATGGGCTTACATCCCAGGACGGTTCACATCCTGAAACTCATTCAACATTCCTTGCCACTACTAGGTGTCACGGTATTTTTGTATGGTTACGCCCGCGTGCGCCTCGTCTATTCAAGTGTTCCTCTCTCCCAGGTGGTTGTCCACGGGCTGTTGGTCTTGTTGCTTTGCCGATGGGCCTTGGATTCACTCCAATTGTGGTTCAAAAATGACGGGGGGGCCTCCTCGAAAAGCTTGAAATTTCGCTTGCGAGTCTTGATTGCCGGTGTACGAGCCTTTGCCATAGCCTACATCATTGTTTTCTGGATAATTGGCGAGAGCAGTGTGCTGTTTTTGTCGCGGGTGTCTTTTGAGGTGGTTCTCTTGTTGTGGACCATGTCTTTTTTCAAGGCCTTTCGGGTGGCATTTATTGACGTCCCCTCGACAAAATCCCGACTGTCACCTTTTGTTGCACCCCTGGTTGTTGGGTTGGGCTACACCGTTTCCATTGGCGGTTTACTGTTGGAATGGGCCGGGTACAGCAAGTTGGCCCTTCACTGGTACATATCCTGGGGTCGGAGTATTGTTGTTCTTATGTGGGCAACCCTCTTGTTTCTCTCACTCCGTGAATGGAATGTTTCCCTGGCAGGTGCGCCAAAAGTCGACGGAAGTGATGCCGTTGAAAAGGCTTCGCCAGTCAAATGGCTGCTACTGAAACTTTCTTGGTTAGCCTGGGCCGGTGCGCTGCTTTTGTGCCTGGTCTTTGCCTGGGGGGGCACCCAGGCTATCGTCTTGGGGCTTTTACAGCTTTTGAGTCACCCTTTTCAAATTGGCAACATGAACGTGAGGTTGGCCGGCTTTGTCTACGCTACCATCATTCTGTTGTGCACCCACGCGGTTGCCCGTTTGTTGCGCCGCTTCCTGAGAGACCGCATTCTATCGGACAGTGGCCTTGAGCTGGGCGTTCAAGAGTCCGTCACGACTGTAATCATCTATCTTTCTTGGGGTCTGGGCATCCTCTTGTCCCTGAACGTCATGGGTCTCAGCGCCACATCCATTGCCGTCGCCTTTGGCGCACTGAGTATCGGGCTTGGGTTCGGCCTTCAGAACATCTTCAACAATTTTATCAGTGGGCTCATTCTCCTTTTTGAAAGGCCCGTGCAAGTGGGAGATGTCGTCCAGATCAATGAGAACTGGGGGGTTATCACGAAAATCAATGTGAGATCGACAGTCGTCCAGACCTATGATAATGCATCATTGATCATCCCCAATTCGGATATGATTAGCAACCAAGTGACCAATTGGAGCTTCAAAGACCTGCGGTTGCGTCGAAACATTATCGTAGGGGTTGCATACGGGTCTGATACGGAGTTGGTCCGTGAAACCCTCCTTGAGATCGCCAAGGGGCACTCCAAGATCCTCAAAAAGCCCAAGCCAGATGTGCTTTTCGAAGACTTTGGAGATAGTGCTCTTATTTTTAAGTTGCGACTTTGGAGTACTATAGATCACTTTATTGTTGTAGAAACGGATGTCCGGTTTGCGATTGATCGCCTTTTTCGGGAAAGAAACATCGAAATTGCATTTCCTCAGCGTGACATCCACATCCGTTCGACAGTGGAGAAGAAAGAACTCAACCAAAAAAGTGAGGAATGACTACTCTCCTCATTTGATGTCTCGAAGTCTGATTAAAGGCCTTAGAGAACATGCTCAGAGAATTAAATACCGATCCATCCCGCCAGGGCACCGTGGTTTCCGTACGCGGAAGTGTTGTTGACGCCCGTTTTCCCCAAAGTCTGCCGCTAATCAACAGCCTGTTGAAGGCCGGGGAGGACGAACACATCGCGGTGGAAGTCCAGTCCCATCTCAACGCAGAGGTCGTTCGGGGCGTGGCCTTAACACCTACACAGGGTCTTGGACGGGGTTCCATGATTGTCGATACGGGAGAGACGTTAAACGTGCCGGTGGGCAAAGCCTTATTGGGACGGGTCTTCAATGTTTTCGGCGAGCCCATTGACAGAAAAGAAGATC
>CAYSBQ010000203.1:0-5146 GCA_964429315.1 uncultured Desulfobacterales bacterium | reverse complement strand
ATCTGCCATCAATATTCCAAATAGCACATTGACCATTTCACGATCGCATTGATAAAAGGATTGAAATGTGAGACATCCTTGTAGCGGAGTCATATTATCGGGCGGCTTGAATACTAGGATGGGAGGTCAAAACAAGGCCTTCCTCTTGGTAGGAAACCAACAGATCCTGGACAGGCTTTATGGTATGCTTGCGGGTGTTTTTGACGAGATGCTGCTCGTGAGCAATGCCCCGTTGGAATATCTTTCGTGGGATCTTACCATTGTAACAGATCTTTTTCAGGTCCGCAGCTCCCTTACCGGGATTCACGCCGGTCTTTTTCATGCGCCTACGTCTCATATCTTCGTTACAGCTTGTGACACGCCTTTTTTGAAAGAAGGCGTGATCAGAATATTGTTAGACGCGTTTGAACCCAGATGGGATGTCATTATACCTGCCACCAAGAAAGGTTACCAACCTTTGTGCGCCATATATTCAAAGCGTTGTATCAAGCCTATTGAACACCAACTCGGCACCCAAGATCCAAAGATTGTGAATTTCTTTTCAAAAGTCCGAGTGAAAGAGGTGGGTGAAGAACAAATCAAAAAAGTGGACCCGGAACTTGTCTCTTTCTTCAATATTAACAGGCCGGAAGAATTGGCAGCGGCTGAGAGGATGTTGGGTTTCTAGGGCAAGACAGATAGAAACTAGCTACATTTGGAGAATCCACAGACACGACAGTCCAGGCATCCTCCTTCATGCTTCAAGACATTTCCACAGTCCGGGCAGGCCCCTGTCATCGTTGGCATGTCCGTAGGATCGATGTTGGTATAGTGCTTGATTACTTGCGAGATGGCATCGGGACAAGACAGAACCATGCTTCCATTTTGCCATATAGGCGACGGACAGCGGATTCCAATAAGTTGTTTCACGATGGCTTCTATCTTAACGCCACTGCGCAGAGCCAATGAGATCAGACGTCCCGCCGCCTCAATTTGCGAGGAGGCGCAACCACCGGTCTTGCCCATTTGGGCAAAAACTTCACATATGCCTTCATCGTCTTCATTAATAGTAACGTAAAGTTTCCCGCAACCTGTGTTGATTCGTACTGTAGCTCCCTTTGTACAAACCGGCCGGGTTCGTGGTAAAATTGCCACCGCCTTTTCCTGACTCCCTCCGATGTTGAGGACCTGCTGGCCGCGGCTCCCATAGCGATAGATGGTTACCCCCTTGCACCCTTTTTCATAGGCCAACCTGTATACCCTTTCTACATCTTTTGGGGTGGCCTCCTTAGAAAAATTGACTGTCTTAGACACAGCGTTGTCTGTGTACTTCTGAAACGCCGCCTGAACTTCAATATGCCATTTTGGAGCTATGTTATGAGCAGTTATGAAAAGGCGTTTTATCTTGTCAGGAATTGTCTTTATGCCCTGAACAGAACCTGTCTGAGCAATTTGTTCCGCCAATCGTTGTGTGTAGAAACCGCGTTGCTTCGCTATTTGTTCAAACAATGGGTGCATTTCAAACAATGTTTCCCCGTCAAGCACAGTGCGTCTGTATGCCACTGCAAAGAGGGGTTCCACACCACTTGAACACCCCGAAATGATTCTAATGGTGCCAGTAGGGGCAATAGTGGTTGTGGTGGCATTTCGCATGTAGGGTGTTTTGGCATTGTCAAATATACTCCCCTTATAGGCAGGGAAATTTCCCCGTTCCTTGGCCAATTCAGCTGAAACCGTTCTCGCTTCGTGTGATATTAGGGCCATGACTTGTTCAGCTTGCCGGACCGCCGCGCTAGAATCATAAGCAACGCCAAGCTTAATAAGCATGTCGGCAAATCCCATAACACCCAGACCGATCTTGCGGGTTTTCTTGCTCATTGTTTCAATCTTGCGCAAAGGATATCGGTTTATCTCTATGACGTTGTCAAGGAAGTGAACCGCACTCTGTACTACTCGCTTCAGTTTAGCTTTGTCCAATTTACCACCCTTTAACATCTTGGCCAGGTTGATGGAGCCAAGATTACACGATTCATAAGCGAGGAGTGGTTGTTCGCCACAGGGGTTTGTGGCTTCTATTTTGCCGAGGTCTGGTGTGGGATTAGCTTGATTGATCTTATCCAAGAAGATAATTCCCGGCTCTCCGCTCTGCCAGGCGCTTTGTACAATCTGGTCAAAGATGGCTTTTGCCGAGGTCTGTTTTACCTTTTTGCGATTTCTTGGGTTGATCAAGTCATAGTTCTTGTTGGCTGCCAGGGCTTTCATAAATTGGGATGTCAGGGCAACAGATATGTTAAAGTTGTTGAGTTTGATCAGATCGGTTTTGCACCCGATAAAGGCCTCTATATCCGGATGGTCTACCCTGAGAATACCCATGTTTGCTCCTCGACGCGTACCTCCCTGTTTGACTGTTTCAGTGGCTATGTCAAAGACCGTCATAAAGGAGATAGGACCGCTGGATATGCCCCGTGTTGATAGTACCATATCGTTTTCCGGCCGCACTCGAGAGAAAGAAAATCCGGTACCGCCCCCGCTCTTATGAATAATGGCAGAATGCCTGAGCGTTTCAAAAATGCTGTCTATGGAATCTCTAATTGGCAGAACAAAGCAAGCAGCTAGTTGGCCGAGTCTACGCCCGGCATTCATCAGGGTGGGGGAATTGGGTATGAACTCCAGACTCGATATTAGCTGATAGAATTCCTTTTCAATTTTCTTGATATTAGCTTTGGGGTTTAGATTGGCATCGGCCGCTGCTACAGCTCTAGCAACACGACGAAACAAGTCCTCCGGCTTTTCAGCCGGGTTTTCGTTCCGATCTTTCTTCAAATACCGCCGTTTGAGAACCAGCAAAGCGTTTTGGGAAAGGGATGGTGTCATATTCTGGTTTTAACTTTACCCCTCAAGAAATCGATAAATGCCCTACATAGGGGTGAACGAGTCCGGTGTTTGTGTACAATCAAATACAAGGCCCTCTTGAAACGAATTTCATCCAGCGCCACCCTTTTTAGGCTACCGGAATCCAATTCATCGGCTACAGCACATTCAGACAAAATAGAAACACCGACTCCCGCCTTGATACCCTGGCGAATCGCCTCGGTGCTGCCCATTTCAGCTACTACGTTTAAGTCATCCAGCCTCAGTCCTGCTCTGTCGAGTACCTGTTCAATAGATCTGCGGGTCCCGGAACCAGGTGCGCGCATGATAAAAGGTTCTGTGACCAGTTCTTTTACACTAACAGTACCCACGACCGCCCACTTGTGTCTGCCGGGGACAATGAGAAACATCTCGTCAGTCATAATCTTCTCTTGAATCAGCTGGGTTTCCTTGGCTTTTGCCCCTATGACACCAAGCTCTATGTGCCCTTCAATCGTGTCCTGTATAATTTCCGTAGTATTCCCCTCTATGAGAGTTACAGTTACATCTTGATAGGCCTCCTTGAATCTGCCCAGCAAGGGGGGCAAGATATAGCCTCCCGGTATGGTGCTTCCCCCAATGGTAAGATGGCCCTTTATCTTACCTTGAAACTCGGCCAAGGCCTTTTCAATGTCGTCTTCCAGAGTCAGAATCTTTATGGCATATTTGTACAGAAGCTGACCCGCCTTGGTTGGTGCTACCTCCCGGCCCAAGCGATCTATAAGCTTGCATTCAAAATGATCTTCCAAATCCTTAACGTGGCTGCTAACCGTAGGTTGAGAGAGGTGGACCGCGCCGCCGGCTTTTGAAAAGCTTTTCAGCTCCACCACCTTACAAAATACCTTAAGTCTCCATAGATCCATTTTTATCGAATTTCTCTTTCAGCTTTTTGTAGACCACATCTGGTACCAGCTTACGAATATCTCCTCCGAATTGGCCGGCTTCTTTTATGATGGAAGAACTGATAAAAATCCAACGCATACCTGTCATGAGAAAAACTGTTTGAATGCTCTTGTTGAGTTTCCTGTTCATAAGAGCCATCTGAAATTCATACTCGAAATCCGATACAGCTCGAAGGCCCCGCAATATTGTCTCGGCTCCCTTGGCAGCCGCATAATCGACGAGGAGGCAATCAAAGCTATCTGTTTCAACATTCGGCATATCCTTGAAGGTTTCTGATGACATATAGAGACGTTCTTCAACGGAAAAAAGCGGGTCCTTGCTCCCGTTAGTGGCTACAGCAACAACCAGCTTGTCAAAAAGCTTAAGCCCTCGTTGAATAATGTCATAATGCCCGTTTGTTATCGGATCAAATGTCCCAGGATATACTGCAATCCTCTTTTTATGCATAACAAGTCCTTTAGGGTTCGTTATTGATTGTTTTATAACACAGATTCATAAAAGGAGACAAGGCTCTTGCCGTATTGCCTCTCACTGCTTTGCTCAAAATGTGCTATCTTCCGTGAGGGCGTCTCGTGCCGACTGTGTTCAACGATAATAAATCCCCCACCTGCAATGCTTTTGCAATCGCCCAAAAGGCAAAGCGTCGGCTCGACATATCCTCTATCATACGGAGGATCCATAAATACCAAATCAAATATCTGACCCGTTGCTATCAGGAAATTGAGCCCACGCAGAACGTCTCTTTTTAAGGTTGTGCTTTTTTCCTGAAAACCGCAGGTCAAGATGTTGCGATTGAGAAGCTTGACAGCTTTATGACTGTTGTCAACAAACACACATGATGCAGCGCCACGGCTGAGCGCTTCCATGCCGAGGCTGCCGGTACCTGCAAACAGGTCAAGTATGACGGCTCCTTCCACATAGCCTGCGAGGATGTTAAAAATAGCCTCTCTTAGGTGATCTGCGGTAGGGCGGATTGCAAGGCCTTTTAAGGGATGAAGTTTCCTGCCCTTTGAAATGCCGGCTATGATTCTCACAAGACCCCCGTCTTTTTGCGAGTAGTAGGTTATTGTAATTTTATGCCATGAGCCTTGATTTTCTTGTGCAGGTGACTTCTTTCAAGGCCGATGTTATCTGCCGTTTGCGAAATATTGTGGTTGTTTTCAAAGAGTTTCTTTGCGATGTAGCTCTTCTCAAACCTCCTTTTTGCTTCCTTGAAAGAGCCTTCATTCAAGAAATCAGCCCTTGCAACCGCCGGTTTGTAACTCAAGTACGAAGTAGGGATATTGCCTTCATCAATAATGTCGGATTCAGTCATAATAGCCAGTCGTTCCACCAAATTTTTTAACTCCCTGAC
>CAYSBQ010000202.1:0-5161 GCA_964429315.1 uncultured Desulfobacterales bacterium | reverse complement strand
CTTAAAGGTGTCACAAGACAGTGGCGCTGAATTCAAGGCAAGGATCTTGTAGGACATCCTCTCGGCCATTTCCAAAGCGTAAGACACAATATTTTCAGAAAAGGCACTTTCTTTCCCCGCAACCAGAAGAACCCTTGGGGAGCTTTCCTCAATCACAGGTTGTTCTTTGAACAAGGCCCTTGCATGATTCTGCTCGTCCGCCTCGGCAAAGGTAATAGCCTCCTGATACTGCTCTGTTTTACGGGTAAATCGCCTCACCTTGTCTGCTACAGTCTTCATAAAATCCGCCATTTTTCTCTCCTCCATGAATATCTAATTCCAGCGAACTATCACCTCCGCATCATCACGATGGGAGTAAATAACTTCGCTTTCATTCCGTCGAGTACGCCCTGTCTCTCCGAACCATTTATCTTTGCAGCCATTTTCTGTGCCGGGGCGTCATAGATGGTCAGCACTACATCCTTGTGGTCTTCGACATATTTCACGATTTCCTGGACGGGGGGGCCTGATGTGATGGTCAACTCACATGGTATGCTGGCCCCCTCTGGTTCGGGAAACCACTCGTGGATGTTCTTCAAGGCCTGTTCTTTCAAGCAAGCGGCCGAGTCGAACTCACCGGCTTCGGCAAAAGCTACAGCCACCATGGCGTCCTCCACCATTTGTGTTGCTCTCCGGGTGCCCCTGCGAACCTTCCCGAGATATTTGGCCAAGTTTTGCGGGCCGATAATGTCCAAGATGTTCAACTCCGCCCTGATATGTTTGCAAAGCCGAACTGCGAAGTCGAAGGCCCTTCTGTCAGGGCTGATCCCGTTGATAGCTAACAAAACTTTTTGCATAGGAGCTTCTCCTGTAGGCATTACTGCATTTCCATCATTAAGCCCTTAGCACAGGACGTCTATCAGTTCTTTTGTCTTGCCTGCGCCTGATGCGTTTCTGCTGTCTCTTATCAGGTTCTTTCCACATCATCTCCAGGGCTGTATCGCGCTCGCCGGCTTCGGCAAATGTCACAGCCATCATCAACTTTTCCAATTTACTCGGCCTTTTCTTTTCGGTAAACATGATATCCTCCTTATTGTTGTTGGTCTTTGTTTTGACTTTGGATATAGCATAGCTTGTGCCAAAAGTCGGAAACATGACTTATCCAATTGATATTAAAGATGATTGCAGGAAATGACTTTTCGGGGCTAGCAGGTCCTGGGTGTTGCATATAGCAACGCGTTTTGCTGAAATGCCATATATTCACATAATAACAAGTTGTTGCGCATTGTTGCAGTAAAAAGTTGTGCTGTTGCAAATCGCAACTGTGTTGTCACTTCTTGTGCCTAGTCATTGTTGCAATAAAAAAATAACCAAGAAACCTACCCATTAAATTTGGGATTTTGCCCCAGCGTGCTTCTGTGCCCGGAAAAAGGCAAAATAGGCCATGCTTTTTTCACTAAGAGATGTTAATTTACATCATTACGATATATGAAAGAGATGCTGGTTCTTTAAAGTCTCATCCGGCCACAAGAGTAAGAAGTCGCAATAAATTTGGGAAGGCTAGGATATGCGCATATTCAAGAGAAGAGAAAAAGCAGAAGATGCAGAAGATCTGGCAGAAGCCGAAGCGTTGAGGCAAGCTGTCGATGATGCCCATATGCCGGAAATCGTTGAAAAGGTGGCCTTGAAAGAGATAGAGCGGCTCGTTAAAATGGGACCCTCTTCGGCTGATTATACGATCGGCATCAACCATCTCGACTATTTGGTATCGCTTCCGTGGAACAAGATGACGGAAGATCACCTGGACATCCAGAACGCCGAGTCCATTCTCGACGAGGAACATTACGGCCTTGCTGATATCAAGGACCGGATCCTCGAGTATCTGGCTGTCAGGATTCTAAAGGCTTCCCATCGGCACAAGATTCTCGTAGTAGACGACGAGAAGATGACTCGAAGGAACCTCGAACACGTTCTGCTCAAGGAAGGCTACGAGGTTGTGACGGCAGTCAACGGGATTGAGGCGTTTGAATTGATGGAGAAACAGGTTTTTGATCTGGTTCTGACCGACCTGAAAATGGACAAAGCAGACGGTATGAGCGTGCTGGAAAGGGCTAAAGAAAAAGATCCCGGCACCGAAGTTATCATCATTACCGGCTATGCTACTGTTCCCAGTGCCGTCGAGGCTATAAAAATGGGCTCGTATCAGTTTCTTGCTAAGCCTCTTAGGCTGGATGAAATCAGGTCCACGGTCCGAAAGGCCCTTTACAAGAAAAGGGCACAGTTGGAATCCAGAGGGCCGGTATTATGTTTTGTCGGCCCGCCCGGCACGGGAAAAACCTCATTGGGCAGATCCATTGCCAAGAGCCTTCACCGAAAATTCGTTCGCATTTCACTGGGCGGCGTGAAAGACGAGGCGGAAATTCGCGGACACCGCCGAAGTTATGTGGGGGCACTGCCCGGACGGATTATCCAGGAGATCAAACGTTGCGAGACAAAAAACCCTTTGTTCATGCTCGACGAGCTGGACAAGATAGGCCAGGAGTTTAAAGGTGATCCGGCCGCAGCCCTTCTGGAGGTCCTCGATCCGGAACAGAACAGCCAATTCATTGACCACTATTTA
Organism: uncultured Desulfobacterales bacterium; assembly: GCA_964429315.1. Classification (GTDB taxonomy): domain Bacteria; phylum Desulfobacterota; class Desulfobacteria; order Desulfobacterales. Next base: position 2,562 of record CAYSBQ010000202.1, on the reverse strand, counting down.
GACGTTCCTTTTGATCTGTCTAAAGTCATGTTTATTGCTACCGCCAACACAACCGATTCCATTCCAGGCCCCCTCCTGGATCGTTTGGAAGTCCTGACCCTGTCCGGATACACGGATCGCGAAAAGGAGCAAATCGCCACCCGGTATCTTGTCCCGCAACAGATCGAAGAGGCTGGCCTAACGGAGTATCCGGTTCGGTTTACCGGGGAAGCGATACAAAAGATTATCAGAGAGTACACCAGAGAGGCCGGGCTGAGAAATCTCCAAAGGCAGATTGCAGCCATTTGTCGAAAGACAGCCAGGGAAATCCTCGCCGGCAATGGTCAGAAGGAAGTTATCATCGACCCTGATCAAGTTGCCCGGCTATTGGGACCTCAGAAATACTACTTTGAAGTAATGCTGGCCAGAGACCGAGTGGGAGTTACAACAGCACTGGCATGGGCTGCGACAGGTGGAGAAATCATATTCATTGAAGCTACAAAAATGAAGGGCCAAAGCCAGCTAATACTGACAGGCTCTCTCGGTGATATCATGAAGGAGTCGGCGCAAGCGGCCTTGAGTTACATCAGAAGCAATACGGATCTGTTCCATATCTCAAGCGACTTTTTTGACCACCATGACATCCATATTCATGTTCCCGCCGGGGCTGTCCCAAAAGACGGACCATCGGCAGGCCTGCCGATAGCCGTTGCTCTGCTTTCGCTCATCACCTCCCGACCATGCCGACGAGGCACGGCCCTGAGCGGTGAACTGACCCTGACAGGAAGGATATTGCCTGTGGGGGGAATCAGGGAAAAGGCTCTGGCCGCCCATCGGGCAGGTGTGAGATCCGTTATATTTCCGGCGAGAAACGAACCGGACATCAGGGAAATCCCGGAAGAAGTTCAAAAGAGTCTGAACCTAATAACAATCTCCGAACTGAAAGACGTCGTCGACCTGGTTCTATTAGACAAGGACAAGGGCATAAATAAATAAGTAACTTGACATGATAAAGGTGATGAAATCGTAAAAAGTCAGATTGAGACGGTTTCGTAATCAGTTCTTCGATTTTTTGGCCAATTGCCGACACGAGTTGAGCCAGGAAGCGTTTCTCTTGGCTCCAACCAACTAGACAAATCTTTGCAGGGCGGCAATTAGCCATGACACGGCCAAGAACCCGCTATTTTTTCATTGCCCCCATGGCCTTTAGTTGTTTTTTATTTAACGGTGAACAAAATTTATACTGGGACCGGCCGGTTTTTTTGGTCAGAGGTTCCCAGCCGTTTTTCCCCAGATCCACAAACTGGAATTCAAATCTATCCGGCACAAAAGGAATTACGCCTGTCGTATGCTCGACTTTGCCTTTTGCTACATTCCATGTGGTCATGACAATTTTGCCTGTGTCACGCAATTCCAACATGCGTTTACTGTCGTGGCAATCTATGCATGTTCTACCCTTGCTCATGATTGTATGGCCGTGATAGGGCCCAAAGGCAACAAAGGTTTTACCTTCATATACCACTGTCTGATAGGTACCCGCCCTCACTTTTCCCTTATCATCATTTAGCAGGATCACATAACCGTGCAATGCCCCTGCGGCCTTTTTCTTGTGGCTCTTGATAAGGGTTTCAAAATGACAATTGTAACATGTTATAACGCTATCCAGATGGCAGGCGTCGCAGTTGAATTGTTTCCCGTGCTGCTCATGCTCCGGATTGGAAGCGGTTTCGCTGTGACAGTTCTCGCATCTTACACTCATAGCGCCGGGTGAGAACATGGTGTCGTAATGGCTGCCATCACCATGAATTTCTTTAGAGCTGTGGCACTCGGAACACTGCATCCCCGCTTGAAAGTGAACATCTGACAGCTTGAGTTGGCCTTCCATCTTCTGGCGTCCATGGCAGTGACCGCACGCCTCAGGCTGAACTGCGGGTTGTGTCCCGGCGGCGTCTTTGTGGCACTGATCGCACGACGATGTGTGACAATGGCCGCAGCCGGCTTTTTCGTACGGAACTCCACAGTAGGGACCAAATCCATCGTTTTGCTCGTACCACCATTTCATGCCATTTGCGGTTCCGTGAAGGCTACCGGCAAGTGTGGCGGCTGGGCCTATTGCATGTTTCTTCACCGCCTCGCGTGAGACGTCCCGACTGGGAAAGCGACCCTGACAAGATGTGGTCATTAAACCAACAAAAAGAATGAGTAACCAGGCAACAATCCAAGACTTTGTCTTCATGGTACAATTCCTTTCACGCTTGATGCCTTTGAAATAATTTTGTTATGCCGTTCAGCATCACTCAATAAAACTCTTTATAATCTCCATCAGGGATAAAAGCACCTTTAAAGCGCCAATGCAAGTTATTATGCGACTTTGGCAAAACGGATATCAACTCAGAAATTGCGAGCCTTGTGCGAGTCACATCAATCTCAAGCGAGCCGGCCACTTGCTGCCTGGATATATAATCCCATAAAATCCTAGTCAGTGCCCATCCACGAATCTTTCATAAATCAATGGGCACTAGCGTAAATTTCCAATTCATAAATGAGCAATTTTTTGTCTGAGCAAGGCCGCACAAGGGTTTA
>CAYSBQ010000201.1:0-5255 GCA_964429315.1 uncultured Desulfobacterales bacterium | reverse complement strand
AGGCTATTGTTGCTTTTTTGAATCTTTTGCCATGTTGTTTATGCAACTATAGGGTAAGTAGGCAGTGGACAGTGATCAACAACAACTGATAATCGGCAACTTGTAACTGACAAACAAAGGAGATTTTACATTGAGTCATAACAATTCCGACCTGTCAAAGACTTCGGATCAGCCAGGCGCAGAGGAGAAGGGAACTCAGTTGCGGCTGATTGCCTGGGAACTTACCCGAAATTGCAATCTCAACTGTATTCACTGTCGTGCTGCAGCGACGAAAGGTCCGCATGAGGGCGAGTTAGATACGAAGGCCTGCCTTAAGCTGCTTGGCGAGATAAGGGAAGTTGGAAAACCCGTCATTATTCTGACGGGTGGCGAGCCCCTTACGAGGCCGGACATTTTTGAGATAGCTCGTCACGGAAACGACTTGGGTCTTCGTATGGTTATGGCGCCCAATGGTACGCTCATCACGCAGGAAAATGCCAAAGAGATGGTGGCGGCAGGAATACAGAGGATCAGTGTTAGCCTTGATGGTGCTTCTCCGGATGCCCATGACCGTTTTCGGAAGGTGGAGGGGGCCTTTGAGGGGGCGCTCCGGGGTATAAAATGGGCCAAAGAGGCTAATCTCGATTTTCAGATTAATACAACTATTACACAGCAAAACTTCTCCGAGCTTCCAAAGATCCAAGAACTTGCTGTTAGTTTGGGCGCAGTAGCTCACCACATCTTTCTACTTGTTCCCACTGGTAGGGGGAAATTTATCCTGGACCAAGAGATCTCGGCTCAACAGTACGAAGAAACCCTGGAGTGGTTTTATGATCAAAAAGACAAAGTTCCGCTACAATTAAAGGCCACATGCGCGCCCCATTACTATAGAATTTTGAGGCAACGGGCTCATGCGGAAGGGAAAAAGGTGACATACAAGACTCACGGGCTGGATGCCGTGACTAGAGGTTGTTTGGGTGGTGTCGGGTTTTGTTTCATATCCAATACCGGGATCGTTCAACCGTGTGGATTCTTGGATGTTAATTGTGGAAACGTAACCGAAATTCCATTTCCGCGAATCTGGAATGATTCTCAAGTCTTTATTGCCCTTAGGGACTTCAGTAGATTAGAGGGCAAGTGTGGTAAGTGTGAGTACAAAAAAGTATGTGGTGGTTGTCGTGCCAGGGCATATGAGGCCACGGGCAACTATCTTGCCGAAGAGCCTCTTTGTATGTATGAACCGGGATAACGTAAGCGTTCACAGGTTCAGGGTTCAACGTTCAAGGTTTGAGCGCTGAGCGCCTCCGACGCTGCTTGAGGCGTCAGGTCGGAGGCAAAAAGCTAAGTACAAAGAACAAGGGTAAACGTTTACAAATGACGTATGGTGATGAGAATACAACCTTTAAATTTTGAACCCGTGAACGGTTGTTTAAATCCTTATCATCCTATTTTTTTACGCTGAACATCGCGATCGCTTTTTCCCCAAAATGTTCAATGTCTCTCACAAAAGACTTTTTACGAGTTCATCAATTCTTGACGGAATCCAACCTTTATAGTATCCTTTCACTTAGGTTATAAAATTGCCGGCCCTAACTTGAAGGAGATATAGTCATGCGTGTTCGGTCTTTGATGATTCAAGACCCGGTTACTGTATCGGATCGCACATCAGTTCAAGAGGCAATTCACTTGATGGAGGAAAATGGTATCCGACATCTTCCTGTTGTCAATAATTCCCAAGGATTGGTAGGGTGGGTAACCATGGGAGATATGAAACTGGGTTTGCTTCCTGCCGTTGTCACCGGTATATCTTTGGCCGATCTTATGATAAGGAATCCTATCACTATATCTCCGGATGTTGATGTCGAGGTGGCGGCTCAAATCATCTTTGAAAAAAAGATTGGCGGCCTACCCGTAGTCAACGGAGATAACAAGGTGATAGGTGTTATCACGGTTACAGATATCTTGGGGGTCTTTGTCAAGTTCATAGGTCTCCTCAGCAATGGCTCGAGACTTGATGTGAATGTAGGAGACAATCCGAATGGTTTCGATAAAGTCTCTCGCATAATACATGATTTCAAGGGCAAGATTATCAGTGTCGGGATTGCACCCGAAAAGACTGAAGGGAAGATCTTCTATTTTCGCCTTGAGCAGTGTCCTATAGAACCTATTGTCGAGGCCTTGCGCAAAGATGGATATGAAGTTCTCTCAAGCGAGCAGTAGTCGGCCCTTTCTCGTCTTAGAATACTCCAACCGATTCAAAAACAAAGTGTCAAAAAGTTGACAGATCAAGAGCATAAGGGGGCAAGTCCGCTCTTGACCCCGATAGGCCTTTGCCGGAGCGAAGCAGAGATCCCGCCGCAGGCGTGGAATCCCATCCACTGCCCTCCTGAATCCCATAAGTGCTAAGTGATTTTTGTGCCGGATAGACTATGGGAAGTTAATGAAAAAAATGAGCGTCCGGAATCGGATGTTTGTTTTTTCATTCGTAGTTGGACGTTTGATATTCAATGTTCGACGTTCAGCTTTCAAAACAACTTAGCGCTAATGCATCTGAACCACAATTCCCTTAAACACAAGACCAGTTAACCTCCTTACATGCCTGAACACTTCTGGCATGTTTTATGCTTCCCCATCCTTGACAAAAGACTATTGCCTTTATTTTTTCCCTTTCTATCTAGAATTAAACATAAAGAAACGGAGGAACGGTTATGAAGTCAAGGCTAAATCCAAGTTACAAGCGAGGCGAGAGGAACCTTTTTTGTACACATTACGGAGATTGTTTGGATCAAGCTGTGTTTGGGAAGTGGCGTTATTGGTCCTGCGGTCAATGCTCGTACAAGTTTATTCAGGAATCGAGGGATATGGTACAGACGGTAAATGATTCAAACATATATTATGAGTTGCCTTCTGTTCTTTCCAGCGAGGCATTAGGTTCCCTTGGTTAAACGTAAAGGGTAATAGGACCTTTTTTGGGGTCTTGACGGCAGAAAGCCTAAGAAATGCAATGAAGACTGAAGTGAAAGAAAAAGCCAAGTCAGGGCCCTCTATTCAGATTGAAGAGATCATGAAGGCTGCCGAGAAGTTGCCCCCTTTTCCGGCGGTTATCTGGGAAGTTACATCATTGCTTCGCAAAATGGCTCCCGTAAGAGAGATTGAGGCCGTAATACAATATGATCAGTCTATCGCATCGAAGGTCTTGGCTTTGAGTAGATCCGCCTTTTATGCAAGAAGGCATGCCGTGAGTTCGTTGAGGGATGCTGTAGTTGTTCTAGGTGATGAGCAGTTGACACGTATTGTTATGACTGCATGTGCAGCTCGTTATTTCGAGTCCGAGATTTCCGGTTATGATTTGAGAGAAGGGCAGTTATGGCAGCATTCGGTGGCTACAGCTATGTTAGCTGAAACAGCTGCACGTCGCCTTGGAAGTAAAAGGGGGCAGACGATATATACGGCGGGCTTACTTCATGATATAGGCAAAGCGGTGTTAAGCTTCTTTGTTAAGACGTATCTTGATGCCATCTTGGTATTGATGAGCAGAAAAGGGCTTTCTTTACTTGATGCGGAACGGGACACACTCGGCATAAATCACCAACAACTGGGTATGATGCTTGCCAAGCGGTGGCGCTTTCCTCCAGAGGTGAGAGCTGGTATCGGTTATCATCATTGTCCGGGAATGGCTAAGACTCATCAAGACGTAGCAACTGCTGTCTATGTGGGCAACAGAAGAGCTATAGCTATGGGGTTTGGCTGCGGACTGGAAAACCTTGTTGAATCATATGAAGATAAGCTTTTTGGCATGCTTGTAATTGGTCCCGATAAGGTGGCGCAGTTTTGGACGGATATAGCGGGGACTACTGACGATATCAAGGAGCTTTTATCTGATGACAGTCCGGTTTTTGGGGCTAGAAATAAAAAAAGCGCCGCTTCAGGCGCTGCATGTTAGATTTCCACCCGGTAGACCTCAATGGCCGTATGTTTCCCTTTTAGCTTTTGGGCCGGAAGAGATGTAAAGGATTTTAGACCATGTTCTATGGATATTTTGCCCTCGATTTCATCGTGTACTGTCTTACTAACAAGAATCTCATTTGTCCCTGCGATTGATTGAAGGCGTTGTGCCACGTTTACGGCATCACCTATGACAGTATAGTTTAGGTGCTCCTCTGAACCGATATAGCCCGCCACCACCTCTCCTGAATTGATTCCGATAGACACATTAAGGTGTGGCCAACTTTTGCTACGCCTATGGGCATTGAACTCCTTAAGGGCAGTAACAATATCGACGGCTGTTCGTACAGCCCTGAATGTGTCATCTTCATGAGAAAGTGGGGCGCCAAAAAAGGCCAGAATGCCGTCCCCCATGAGCTTGTCCAGAGTCCCATCGTAACCAAACACTATAGGTGTTGCAATCGAAAAATAGGTATTCAATATCTCAACGACCTTTTCTTGATCTAAGCCTTCAGACATAGATGTAAAACCACGTAGATCTGAAAACAAGATAGTAACATTTTTACGTTCTCCTCCGAGCCTTAGATTTTCTCCACTACGCAAGATCTTCTCTGCTACTGTGTTGGAGAAAAAGCGAGTTAGCTGTAGTCTTTGCTTTTCTTCTTTAAGCATTTGTTGGTATATGCGAAAAAGGATAACTTGTGTGGCTATTTGATCAGCTACAAGACTGAAAAACCGCACATGGTTTTGGCTGAAACTTTCTTTTTTTGTGTGCTGCAGTTTAAGTACGCCTATGGCCCGTGCATTGTGCGTGATGGGAATATAGAGTAGCGAGCCCGCATGGTTGGTTCCATCTTCGATTTGGGCGCTGTCATTACGAGTGTTTTGAATTGACACAAGGCTAACTTCAGTAATAGCTTGTTGGGCTGGATCATGTTCAATAAGCGATAAGCCCCTTGGTTCTCTCATGGGGCTATCTGAGTTGCTTTCGGCTATGATCTCCAGTATGTTGCGTTCTTCGTCCAATAGCATGAGGACTAGGTTATCCAGTGTTGTATACCTTTTAATGATCTTTAGTTGGTCCCAGAAAAATGTCTCTTTGTCTCGAAAATTTGTAGATCTAAGGGTGTTTCCCAACTCCTTTAGAATAGACAGTTCAGTTATCTTGTTTTCATAGTTGTCCTGGATCTTAAGAAACTGTCTTTTAAATATGTCTCTTTCCTGCACCAGGCGGGCAACTTCATCCATGTTTGTTTCTTTGCTTGTTACCATCTACATAATCCTTAGTCTTAGTCTAGTGCCCATCCACGAATCTTTCATAAATCAATGGG
>CAYSBQ010000200.1:0-5255 GCA_964429315.1 uncultured Desulfobacterales bacterium | reverse complement strand
TGGATAACTACGAAGACAGCACTATTATCAACATTGGTGTCGGGCATGACCAGACGATAAGACAGCTAGCCGAACTCATTGCCGGGGTTGTGAGTTTCCACGGCACTTTGGCATTTGATTCGACAAAGCCGGACGGCACTTTTCAAAAGCTTTTGGATGTAAGCAGGATAGAAACTTTAGGGTGGAAGGCGAAGATTGGTTTAGAACAAGGCATAGCTGATACATACAAATGGTATGTAGAAAATGTGGCTGCTAAGGGTTCGTCATGAAATAAGTGTTTCAAGATTGCGAAGGATTGTGGTGTGACGGTTATTGAGTGACGAGTTATCGGGAGACGGGATGAAAGATGAGCCGTACATAATAAAGGCGATTCAGGCCTCTATTGAGGCTGGAGAAGCGATACTTGAAGTATACAATAGCGATTTTGCGGTGGAGTATAAGGCAGACAAGTCGCCCTTAACCCTTGCTGACAAACGCTCTCACGAGATTATTGTTCGTTACCTCAAAGAGTTCAATATACCCATTCTAAGTGAAGAGGGCAAGGAGATCTCTTATGAGGAAAGAAAGATGTGGAATACATTATGGATTGTAGATCCACTTGATGGAACCAAAGAGTTTGTCAAGCGAAATGGTGAGTTTACGGTAAATATTGCGCTGGTAAGGGATGGTAAGACGGAGCTGGGAGTTGTTTTGGTGCCGGAAAAAGGAACTCTTTATTTTAGTGCAAAGGGTGTGGGGACATATAAGTTAGACAATGCTTTGTGGATGGACAGGGCAGGGCCTCACTCAAAGAATATCTGCGAGTCCTTATCGCTGGATCAGCTAATTGATCAATCGAAGCAGCTACTATCAGACCACTCAAGGCTTGTCGCTTATACCATAGCGGGGAGCCGTTCCCATCCCAGCAAGGAACTCGAAGCGTTTGTTGAGGAAAAACGAAAACAATATAGTGATGTAGAATTTATATCAGCCGGCAGTTCACTTAAATTCTGCTTGCTGGCTGAAGGTAAGGCACATATATATCCGCGATTGGGGCCGACTATGGAATGGGATACAGCGGCAGGACACGCGGTAGCGGAAAACGCCGGCGCCAAGGTCTATCGTTACGATGATGGAAGGCCCCTTACGTACAACAAAGAAAACCTGCTAAACCCATGGTTTGTTGTCAGCCCAAAGGGACATGATGCAAACCATGACGGTGGGGTTAAATGAAAACGTATCTTGATTGTTTGCCATGCTTTCTAGATCAGGCACTTCGTGCGGGGCGCATAGCAGGGGCGGACGAGAGGAAATTGAAGACGCTTTTGGATGAGGTGGGGGGGATGATAAAGGATATCTCTCTTGAGGCTACGCCACCGGAAACTGCAAGGCTGGTATATGGTAAAATAAGGCAGATTACAGGCAATCATGATCCTTACAGGGAGATAAAGCGAGAAAGCACGAATATGGCCCTTGCGTTGTACCCGTTTTTAAAAAGTTATCTCGAGAAGTCCGCTGATCGTCTCCTTACCGCAATACGCATTGCCATAGCAGGCAATGTGATAGACTTTGGGGTGAATAGTAGCTTTGATCTTGAAGAAGAGATAGACAAGATACTCAATCAACCATTTGCAATATGCGATTATGACGGATTCTGCAAAAGCTTAAATAATACCGACGACATTGTCTATATTGGAGATAATGCCGGGGAGTGTGTGTTTGATAGAATTCTAATAGAGGAGATGAAGAAACCTACCACATACATAGTTAGAGAGGTTCCAGTGATAAATGATGCCGTTTTCGAAGATGCCGTTGAGGCAGGCATTGATAAGGTGGCTACTATATTATCCTCCGGTACGGATGCACCAGGGGCCGTCGTTGAAACATGTAATGATAATTTTAAGGAGATGCTTGGCAGATCGAAATTCGTCATAGCCAAAGGACAAGGAAACTATGAAGCCCTTTCCATGAGAAAAACTCCCGTGTTCTTTCTGCTGAAAGTAAAATGCCATGTAATAGCCCATAGTATCGGCATTGGTCTTGGAGATATCGTTCTCAAAGGACCTCGGTAGTTGACGAAAAGCAAGCTAAAAAAGATCTTTCTTGTGGCCGGGGCAAGGCCCAATTTTATGAAGATAGCGCCGGTGGCAAGAGAACTTGATAGGCACGAAAATGTATTTACCTACAAAATCGTCCATACCGGTCAGCATTACGACTATGAAATGAGCGGTATCTTTTTTCAAGAACTGGGAATTCGGGAGCCCGATTATTTCCTTGGCGTTGGAAGTGGTTCCCATGCGCGGCAGACAGCCAAAATCATGACCTCATTTGAGGATCTGTGTGAGCAGGACCGGCCTGATCTCGTGGTTGTCGTTGGCGACGTCAACTCCACTTTGGCTTGTTCCGTCACAGCGAAGAAACTTCATGTCCCGGTAGCACATGTGGAAGCGGGTCTAAGAAGCCGGGACATGGATATGCCTGAGGAGATTAACAGGATTGTGACGGATTCCATTTCGGACTACTACTTTGTCACTGAAAAGAGTGGAGTTGAGAATCTGATTGCAGAGGGCAAGCCTTACGACAAGATCTTCTTCGTTGGTCACGTCATGATAGACAATTTGATATTTCAGTTGAAAAAGCTGGAAGAAGGAATCAGGGAAAGACTCTTTTCAGATTCAATAAAAGATCAATATCCCCGGTATGGCGTGGTAACCCTACATCGTCCTTCTAATGTTGATGATAAAGAGACGCTTGAAGGAATTGCCGGCGCTCTTTCGATATTGAGTAATGACTTGCCTCTGGTTTTTCCGATTCATCCGAGAACAAAAAAGAGTCTGGAGAGATTCAACATAAAATTGAACGCTTCCGTTATTGTTGCCGAACCGCTCTCCTATATGGAGTTCCTCAACCTCTGGAAAGATGCCTCAATAGTCCTTACCGACAGCGGTGGCATCCAGGAAGAAACCACGGCTTTAGGTGTTCCGTGCCTCACGTTGCGAGAGAATACCGAAAGGCCGGTAACGGTTTCAGAGGGGACCAATATTATTGTCGGCAGTTCGCCGTCGAAGATTCTTGCGGAGGCAAGACGGATACTGGTAGGAGAAATTAAGGAAGGAAAGAGGCCGGAGCTTTGGGATGGCAAAGCCTCTGAGCGAATCGTGGATGTACTGAAGCAGGAACTGGATGTGTAGTTCAAAGGCTTCTTCTCCATTCTCTGTGTTGAGCATCAAGAATCTAACCGTTTTCAATTCATCATGCCTTTTCTGATAGGAAGTTCAAGCCATGAAACTAAACTATTATCCTGCGAGAAAGTCATAAAATCATAGACGTCCCCAAAAATCCCCGTCCCCAAAAATCCCGTTCTGCATCGACGTCCCGTATTACGTATTATTTGTGAATTGCATTTTTTCAAAGGCTATGATATCTATAAAAATATTATGGTAGTTTGTGATAATGGCTACTCGCTATAAAAAAGGTGAAAATATGAATGGCTTTATAATTGTTGATTCAAGAATCTGCTCTGGGAAACCAGTGATTAAGGGCACTCGAATTATGGTAAAGAACATCCTTGGTATGATAGCCGGTGGATACACTGTGGATCGAACTCTGGAAGCCTATCCTGAACTAACTCGTGAAATGGTCCAAGCAGCGCTGGAATATGCCGCGGCAGTCATAGATGAGGAGCAGGTAATTGCTCATGCCTGAAGAATTTAGGCGGATTCTGATCGACCAAAATGTTCCACAAGCCCTTTCTGAATGGCTAGAAGAAAAGCTGCCCGGTTGGGAAATTCAACATGTCAACGAACTCGGTTTTCAAGGAAAAACTGACGAGTTCCTCTTTCTGTGGGCACAGGAAAACGGAACAATCATCGTGACCTACGATGAGGATTTCGCCGACTCCCGGTTTTACCCGTTGGGACATCACCATGGGATTGTCCGACTTCGTGTATGGCCCACTACCATTGAAAAAACCCAAAAAGCCATGGAGCGTCTGATAGCTGATTTATCACCATCCAAGTGGCGCGATAGTCTTATAATTATTGACAATAAAAATATCCGTGTGAGAAAACTGAAGTAATTCAGAACCTCGTATTTCACCGGGGACCTCTGATCTCAGACCTCTGCCCTTAATACCTTGAACCTCTCAACCCTATTATTTACTTATTTTTGGCCCCCAACTGCCCCGCCGTCGCTTTCACAACGTCCCGGATGTTCCAACAACGTCCCTGAATGCTCTATCTCCGATGGAAATACCTACTTGACATAGCCCTTGTTTTGCGATACATTGTTTGATCATGAGATACGGAGGTGATCGTGTATGCCATTGAGCCTAAGGATACCGCCGGACACTGAGAAGATGATTAAGAAGGTGGTCTCAAAAACTGGAAAAACAAAAACAGGGTATATCCTGGAAGCCATTCATGAGAAGCTGGGCCTAACCAAGCCACGAGAGGAATTGATTAGAGAGATGGCTGGCTGGCTTTCTCCTCAAGAAGCTGAAGAGCTACGGAAGTCCGTAGAACTTTTCGGCCGGGCAGATGAGGCAGACTGGCGTTGAAGCTTGTCCTAGACACAAATGTCTATTGTGACTATGCCGAGGGGATCGGCGAGACCGTGGACGTGATAGCCTCTCAGGGGGAATACGTCTATTTGCCAGCCATCGTTATTGGTGAATTGACATTTGGCTTTATGCATGGGACGAAGCAACAATATAATGAGAGGAAGCTTCGTCAAGTCGTCAGTCGTCTGAAAATCGAAATCATTGATGTGACCGCCGACGTCGCCAGGAAATACGCCTTGATCTACTCGGCTTTAAGAAAGAAGGGAAACCAAATACCGATCAATGACGTTTGGATCGTAGCGTGTTGCATGGAGGTAGGCGGGACGCTATTGACAAGGGATAGGCACTTCGGATTTGTCGATCAAATAGACTCCATCGTCCTGTAAGATCCACAAAAAAAGCACCTGGCCGGTCTGCTATTTACTGCTCACTGTCAGAAAGAACAGTGTAATTCGGATTTCCGTGTCAATAGGCCAAAACGTCTGTGTCCGTCTGCGCCTAGCCCGTAGGGCAACTCGTATCGGGGTGAAATGTTTACCCCGTGCAACGCAACACCCATTACACTAGGGCGAAGCCCATTTAACCGGGGTCGGCCGGACAAAATGTCTGCGTGAATCTGCGGGTGTCTGCGGTTAGGTCCTGCTTCTTTGTTTGTACTCAGCTTTTTGCCTCCAACCTCCAACCTGACGCCTCAAACAGCGCTGGAACAAAGCTA
>CAYSBQ010000199.1:0-5301 GCA_964429315.1 uncultured Desulfobacterales bacterium | reverse complement strand
GAGAAGATGCCTGGAGATGATGGAAAGTGCGGAGCGATGAGCCTTTGCGAGGAATGCAAAAGGGTTTTCATCGAACAGCTAGGAATAGACTTCGCAAGCTTTTCCGAAATCGAAGATTCAATTACCGGAGCAGCGTCTGCATAATCTCGGATAGGTAATCATGGAAGAATATCAAGAAGTAAGCATCGCGAAAACTGAGCTGGACGTACAGCTCGACTTGGTCGCAGATATGGTGAGGGTGATTCTTCACCAGGCGGCCGAAGGCAGAACGGAGCGCGAGGAATATGACGAGAACAAGGATTACGGAGACGACGTCGAAGTCGTTAGCGATGATGACGGAATCAGTCATGTACTACGGAAGGTCCCGCGTAAGTATGATCGAGATGTCGTATACCTCGTGGTTGATGACGTGACTCGACACTACGGAGGGCCTCAAGAGGGAGGGTGGTGGTACGACAGCGGAGAAGTCGTCGACAGCATCCCTGTGCTCGTGAAGTACAAATCGCCTGGAGGCGCCCCGTATCTCGGCGATGAAGAGCAAAGGAATCTTTTGAACCTGGCTGATTCCTGGCTTTCAGAATACGGAAAATTCGGAACCAATCATAGGTCGTCTATGGCCCCAAGGGACAGAGACCTATTGCTACGCGCGACGTACGACGAACCAAAAGGCTGGTCCGACTACGCCCCTTACTGCTAGGGTGAGGCGTTGTGACCTACTCTGTCCCGCCTGTCTGCCCGCGATGCAAGGGTTCGCGCAAGATCGTAGTCATCCTTCCGGACGACGGCGATCCACGGTATAAGATGCCGCCCGGTTACGACTTCATCAGCCCAAGACCGATATGCCCCGTATGCATGGGAGAGGGCTCTCTCGAGCACGAGCCATCAGGAGAATATCCTCCTTGCCCAATAGATCACCCGCCGAATAAGACTGCGTTCGAGTTCAGTCCCGACCAACAAAGCGCCATCGATGAGATCTTGGCATGGATGGCCACGGACGAAAAGAGAAAGTCGCTCGGCGGTTTCGCCGGTACCGGTAAGACGACAATCATATCGAAGCTTCTTCAGCTTTTGAAGCGGCACTCATTGAGTGTCTGCGCTCCAACTGGGAAGGCCGCCGCCGTTCTGCGGAATAAAGGCGTTCACGCTTCGACGCTTCACAAGCTGATTTACAGCCCATCTCCATACTGCACCATTCACGGAGTTCAGAGCGGAACCCTATCCAAAGACAGACGGAGCAAGAGATGTACAGAATGTGGCAGGCCGCTTTTGATGAGATGGATTCGGGTACCTCTTATCGACGCTGACCTCGTCATTGTCGACGAGTCCTCGATGCTCAATCAGGATATGGTCGACGACGTCGAGTCGCTCGCCAGAAAAATCCTCTATGTCGGAGACCATGGACAGCTTGAACCCATCGGTAAAGACCCTGGCATCATGCGGGCTCCGCAAATCCGGCTCGAGCAGATTCACAGGCAGGCCGCCCAGTCCGGCATCATCCGACTTGCTCACCACATGAGACAAGGCTCCCACCCAACCAGGTGGAACCCTGAGGGCGCCGAGGATGCGAGGGTGGTGGAGATCTCCAAGCTCGTGCCCCGGAACCTCAGCCGGTTCGACGTCATCCTGTGCGGCTACAACAAGACACGCAAGAGCGTGAATGCTGCAATCCGAAAGTTCCGTGGCTTTCGAGATGAACTTCCAGAAGTAGGCGAACGAATCATCTGCCTTCAGAACGATAGCGACCTGGGAGTCTACAACGGACAGCTCGTCACCGTGACGTATCGTCACCGAAGCTACGAGTATCCGAAATACGATCTCATCGACGAAGTCGGAAACGAATACTTCGAAGTCCCAGTCCATCCTGACCAATTCAAAGAAGAGAAGAAAATGGAAATGTGGTCGAAGGGGATCGGGCTCTTCGACTTTGGCTACTGCCTCACTACCCATAAGTCTCAAGGCTCAGAGTGGGACAATGTCGCCGTCATCGAACAGCTTGCGAGGTCGTGGGATCCAGCTCGCTGGAGATACACCGCCGCAACCCGCGCGGCCAAGAAGCTCGAATACTGGATACCAATAGGAGGAATATAATGCCATCCGCAAGAAATAGAATCCGTCAAAGCAGCATCACTGTCCACGTCGTCGATATGGAAAAGGCGATGAAGGAGTTTTACGAAAAGAATAAGGAGAGTCTCGGCGACAGGACCGTCGGGCTCGACACTAACTCTTCAAAGTGGGGTTACGCCGAAACGCCTAGGGGCCTGTATCTGCTCGACCACGAAGCATGCGGTCCTGGCGGATGCGAAGCAGCCCTTACCGATTCGGGCAATAAGGTTGAACTACCGCTCTATCGAAATATGGAAGGGTCGTTCGATATGATGTCGACGGTGGCAATCAGCATCAATGCCGATTTCGTACGTGGGCTAGACAAGATAGGCGAAGAGAACCTCGCTGACTTTGTACGAAAGTGGAACTCTAGGCTAGAGAGTAACTTCGACAACTGGAACCGTCACCTCGAGGCGGAGATCGACGGAGTGCAAGATGAGCGCACGAGCCAAGCCCAATAAGCTCAAGCTGCAAGTAAATCATCTGTAAGAAAACAAAAGGGCATAAAATGGGATACACACATTACTTCGGACCAACAAAATTCAAACCAAACGACTTCGCGCTCGTCGTGATCGCATCGAAGGAAGTCATTCGCATCGTGACTGAGGAAATGGATGTGCCGCTCGTTTACGAATGCGACGAGACGGACAAGCCACCTGTTTGCGAAGGCGAGGTAATCCGTTTCAATGGGGCGGATGACGACGGGCATGAGACCTTCATGCTTGAGCAGAATAGTAAATGGACATTCTGCAAGACGGCGAGAAAACCCTACGACATCGCAGTAGTCGCAATCTTGTGTCTCGCATATCATTATGCGCACTATGATGGCAACATACTCGATGTGAGTTCGGATGGCGACGCGGATGACTGGGAAGCTGGACTCGATCTAGCCAAGCGCATCGAACCCGAATGCGTGCTGCCAATCAGCGTACGATAGGAAAATAAAATGATCATCGACCTACGAAAAGACGAAGACAAGGCCCTACCAATCGACCTTCGGGTCCTTCAGCCAACGACGCAGAATCAGTTGGTCTTGTATTTCAAGAAGTATCAGATCACCGAACATAGTATCACGGACATTTATATCGGAGAGAGTGTTTCAAACGCTGAGACCAATTCGATTCTCGCATCGAACATCGCAAAGAAGTTCGGATGCCGAGTGCACTTCGAGTGCAAGGGCTCGCCGGGTACGGCATTCCCATCCACGCAGGCTGCAGCGCATAGCAATTATCTCAGCCGTCGAGCCGCAGGCGAACGTGTCCCTGTAGACGGTGACGATGATGATGAGGGCGAGAGCGGGGGTGAGTAGATCGTGGGGATGACGGTAGATGTAGTCCGTTCGCGTGCTCGAGTCCCGATGACGAAGGCGAGGGATCTACTCCTTGGTCTTTCTGAATTAAACGGCGATGAGGATGTTGATGTGCCGATTGGCGAGTTAGCCAAGGAGATCCAAAAATATCTACTGAACTACGGCTTGGATTCGAATGTCATAAGGACCAAGGGCAAGTCCTTCATCGACATCGATTTCGTATCCGAGAAATGGTACGACATGATCCTGGACGCCTTCGAGGTGATCTCCAAATTCACGGAAGGCGAATCTTACTTCGTCTTTCATGACGCTGGAGAAATGTGGCGATACGTCCTTTCCGATGGCGAGGTTGTAGAACAGTCAGTCGCGTGCTTCATCTGGACCGTGGATGTCGGAACGGTACTAAGCGACATGGGGATCGACGTCAACATCGACATCGTGTCAGACAGAGAAAAGCTCAAGGCTGCTCTCTGATTAATATGGGCCGTCTGGACCCTTCGGGGATGTGCCTATAAGATGGTATTGATTACATGAGGCGGCGTATACCCGTTGCTAAATAGATCACTTATAGGTATGGGGTTCGATTCCCCTAAGGCTCACCAATTTGAAAAATCAATAAAGAGGCATGATGCACAAGCTACAGAAATTCTTTGAAGCCAAGATAGCCAGCAAGTTGAGGTACCGCGTGACGACTGGTGATCTATATTTCCCGGGGGTTTACGCGCGCCATTACCAGCTAGAAGTTGTCTCTGCTGACGACAATGGGGCGGAGTTTCTGGTCACCTCTTTTGACGTTACGCCATCAGGGGTAAGAGCAGCCGGGTCGATCAAGGGGTTTGGGACTGTGATGGTACCGTTCTCAGACAGTGTAGAGTCGATGGTGAGGTCAGCCGTGGTCGGGTCTGATCCAGCTCTCTTCGAGAAGTATAACTACGCGCCAGGAGTGGCTTTGGCTTAGAAGCGAGTAGATCATGGATGACAAAGAAAAAGATCAAGAAGAAGTAACGCTTTCTGGGTTCGGCCTATGGAACGAGTGCGACCCAGATGCAAAGGTGGCTTGGGGCGCTCGGGCGATCTCCAACGGGAATCATCTCGATATCGTCTATGACAGGACTACATGGCATGGAACAAAGAGCGGCCGAGAGAAATTCAGTGAAAAACTGAATGGCCCGCTCAAGTCAGCTATGGAGAATTTTTCGAAGCTGCGCATGGATGGGAAGCTCAATCCTGATGAGTCGAAGACCTACATTCTATTCGAAGGGAGCGGCGTCATCATCAAGGCAAATACTCGCGCCTCATTCGGACACGTCTACCTCATTGCCTACCCAACGCAAGGATAAATCATGAGCGAACAAAAAGAATACCGGTGTACTCGAAACAAGCCGTACAGTGCGCCTGGATGTCTCGGTCACGGCTCTGTGAAGATCAGACAGGGTTACTATGTCCGTGCAACGAGCGCGCTGGATGCCGCGATGAAGATGTACATCGACTATCCAGAGGAAGCGTTCTCGGGTTTCACTATCCAAACCATGGGCAACGCTCCATGGGTGAATGAGAGAGAACTTTTCACTTGGACCATTGCGGATGGTCTGAAAGCTGAAGGAGATGACATCGTAGGCGGAGAGGCCGAGCGCCTATGCCTCCTATGTCTCTATATGCGGATGAAGCCTTATATCGGTCAGCGTGACCCAATGGGAGTTGTTGCTGGCCTCCGCGAGTCTTTGACTCAGGAAAATGAGGAAAGGATTACGATTGCGGCGCACCGTCATCGGCACGGGACATCGCTAATCGCTTATAGATCTAAGAGGGATCTACTCGAAGAAGATATCATTGAGCTTCTGGGCGAAGACTTCGAAAGCGGCCGCGATGACGAATATATCGAAGAGATT
>CAYSBQ010000198.1:0-5325 GCA_964429315.1 uncultured Desulfobacterales bacterium | reverse complement strand
AGAAATCGAAAGAATGTTAAAAGCGCTGATAAAGTCTTTAGAAAACAAACCCTTGGACCCTCTTCTCCAACTAAATTGGAGAAGGACCATATTTTACCCGGAATCGATAGAATCCCGGAGCGATTTTATATATGTATACAGAGTATTACGGTTTTCAGGAAAAGCCATTTAACATCATATCCGATCCCAGCTTCCTTTATATGAGCCCTAAACATCGTATGGCGCTTACCTATCTGGAGTACGGGCTTATTGACTGTGTCGGATTTATTCTACTCACGGGAGAAATCGGCACTGGTAAGACCACTCTCATTAAACATCTTTTAAAAAAGGTCGGGGCGGACATTGAGGTGGCGGTTGTCTTCAATACCAATGTATCAGCAAATGAACTCCTGGAGTTGATCCTTGATGAATTTGAACTGAAATCTACCGAACGCAGCAAGGGAAGCTATTTGGACACACTGAATCAATTTCTCATCAATCAACACGCCCTGGGCCGAAGGGTGCTTCTTATCTTGGACGAAGCTCAGAATCTTTCTCAGGAGGCACTGGAAGAGGTGCGCATGCTTTCCAACCTCCAGACAGACAAGGCGTCATTGCTTCAGATCTTATTATCGGGGCAGCCCGGCTTACGAAGGAAACTCCAGCACCCTTCATTGAGTCAGCTCAGTCAACGTATTGCAGTAAGCTATCATCTTGGTCCTCTTGGTCTTGAAGATACCAGGAGCTACATCTCTCATCGCCTGAAGCTTGCCGGCGGAAAAAGCGAAGGGCTTTTCAGCCAAGACGCAGTAGAAAAGGTGTTTCAGTGCTCCGGCGGTGTTCCCCGCACCATTAATATTATTTGTGATGCAGCATTGGTCTATGGTTATGCAGATGAATTGAGTATAATTGAAGCGCAGGTCATTGAAGGTGTTATCCAGGACAGGCGGGAAACAGGTATTATTGTCGATTCTCAGGCGGAAGATATTCAGTTATCCGAGAGTGAAGATGGGCAGGACGGCCAACTGGAAAAGCGCATTGAAAGTCTTGAACAACAAGTCAACCATCTTAGTGCAATGGTTGATTGGCAGGTCAGAAAGTTGGAAGGACAGGCGGAGGATTACAAGGACACTTTGGTCCAAAGGCTGGAAGCGATGTTATCGCAAGAGCGTAAGCATGCGGATAAGCTTCTAGTACAGTATAACTTGTTAAGGGACAGATTAAAAACAAGAAAAGTCAAGCCTAAAGAGGAACAGAAAGAGTTACGCCAGGTAAAAAGCCCGGATATTGCCGTCGCAACACCGGCGTGGCCTTCACATATAGAAGATAACCGCAAGAAGGAAGGGTGGACAGAGCGTATTCGCCGACGGTTTTCTCGCTAGATGGAAGACAGAGTGATAAAGAATAATGTTAGGGTTGGGTCAGAAGCAAAGAAACCATAAACCCTAAATTATGAACCGTGAACTTCACAACCTGTGGATTCAGTGCAAGAGTTCCGGTTTGTAACTTAAGGGGCGGAGCTATGTGGGGAACAACCTAATCTGTTATGAAACCATTTTATGACTATTCGGAAAATCTACTTGTCCACTTTAGACGTATAGAGAGTTTAAAGGAAGCAGGGCTTGGTTATCCCTCATGGCATCTGGATACAAGGCAGCTTTGTGATCTGGAATTGCTCTTAAGCAGGGCATTTTATCCCCTAATAGGTTACCTTGGCCGTAAGGACTATGAGAGCGTACTCAGGAATATGCGTCTAAGTGACGGCACTGTTTGGCCTGTACCGGTTTGTCTCGATGTGAGCGAAGAAATGGCTCTGAGTCTTAAAGAGGGCGAATGTTTGGCTCTAAGGGACGGAGAGGGGTTCATGCTTGCAGTTCTTAACATCACAGATATTTGGAAGCCTGACAAAAAGCAAGAGGCGGAATGCGTTTTTGGCGCCGATGATCCCATGAAGCACCCAGGTGTAAGGAACCTTTATGAAAACGTAGGTGACTGGTATATTGGAGGGACCCTTGAGGGCTTGCATCTGCCTATCCATTATGATTTTCGCGGGCTGAGGTTTACTCCAGGAGAGGTTCACCGTCAATTCTCTCAAAATGGTTGGCGAAATGTAATTGGTTTTCAAACGGAAAAGCACCTTCACTGCGCCCACAAGGAGATGACAATTAGAGCTGCGCGGGAGGTTGGCGCAAGTATTCTGCTTCAACCTGTTGTTGGATTTACTCACCCAGGAGACCTCGATCATTACACTCAGGTAAGGTGCTACCAGGAAATTGTAAAGAAATATCCAAAGAACATCATAATGTTATCTCTAATCCCCTTGGCTATGCGAAAAGCCGGGCCCAGAGAAGCCTTGTGGCATGCCATTATCCGTAAAAACTACGGATGCAGTCATTTCATGGTAGCTGACGATCATGCAGATCCGTTTTCGAGCAATGGCAACGCAGACAGGTTTTATCCCCTTTATACCGCCCAGGAGTTGGTGAGTTCTTTTGAGGAGGAAACAGGTATTAAGATGGTTCCCCTTAAGAAGATGGTCTATGTTGAAGAAAAGGCCGAATATATACCAGAGGATGAGGTGGGGCCGGGCATGAAAGTAAAGCACATTTCCTCTAGTGAGCTGAGGCGCAGACTAGAAAATGGCCTGGAAATACCGGAATGGTTTTCGTATCATGAGGTCGTAGCCGAACTCAGACATGCTTATCCGCCTCGCTCAAAGCAGGGCTTTACTATTTTTATTACAGGTCTGTCAGGAGCAGGTAAATCAACTCTGGCAAAAGTCTTGATGGTAAATTTTATGGAGATGCGCGACAGGCCGGTCACGCTTTTGGATGGAGATATTGTAAGAAGGAACCTATCAAGTGAGCTGACATTCTCAAAGGCGCACAGGAATCTTAATATCACACGGATTGGATTTGTTGCCGGCGAGATTACAAAGAACGGTGGAATTGCCCTCTGTGCCCCGATCGCCCCTTACGAAGAATCCAGGCGACATAATCGGGAGCTTATTAGCAGTTATGGGGGATATGTCGAGGTCTACCTGTCAACACCGTTGGATGTTTGTGAACAGCGTGATCGCAAGGGCCTATATGCCAAGGCGAAGGCCGGGAAGATGAAAGGGGTTACCGGGGTTGATGATCCCTATATTTCTCCATCGAATCCGGAGATTGTTATTAACACAGCCGAAGTTACTCCTGACGAGGCGGCGCAGGAAGTATTGCTTTACCTTGAAGAACAAGGGTATATACGGTAAAGGAACCCTAACGTTGCAAAAGCCGAGGGTGCTGCAGATGCCAGGCGTCAAGGGTGAGGCTGTAGTCGTTTACGCCGATCCCTTGACAACGCAGCAGATGCTGTATCATCGGCTTTCCCGAAGGGTAAACAACATGGCCGTTTTCCTGTTTTTCCGGATATCACCGGCAGTGCATTCCACACAACCACTCAAAAAGATCGCAAAGGAAGGCTGTTGTTGCTTTTTTAAACCTTTTGCTATGTTGTTTATGCAACTTTAGGATTAACTATCTTATGAAAAAAGCACTTATCACTGGAGTCACAGGTCAAGACGGAGCTTATCTGGCCGACTTCTTGTTAAAAGAGGGTTACGAGGTTCATGGAATCAAGCGAAGATCGTCGTCGTTTAATACTGCACGTGTAGATTACCTCTATAAAGATCCTCACGAAGAAGACGTGCGTTTTTTTATGCATTATGGTGATCTGACAGATGCTACAAACCTGATTCGGATTATTCAAGATGTTCAGCCGGACGAAGTGTACAACATTGCCGCACAGAGTCATGTGAAGGTTTCTTTTGAGACAGCCGAGTATACCGCCAATTCTGACGCACTGGGCACATTGCGATTGCTTGAGGCCATCAGGATTCTCAAATTTGAGGATAAGACCAAGTTCTATCAAGCCTCCACCAGCGAGCTTTATGGGAAGGTCCGCGACACCCCACAATCTGAGGCAACGCCTTTTTACCCTCGGAGTCCCTATGCAGTAGCTAAGCTTTATGCTTACTGGATTACAGTCAATTACCGTGAGGCTTACAACATGTTTGCTTGTAATGGCATACTTTTTAATCACGAATCACCGATCCGAGGGGAGACTTTTGTTACACGCAAGATCACTCGTGCCGTAGCGCGGATCAAACTTGGTCTGCAGGAAACACTCTTTTTAGGCAATCTGGATGCCAAAAGAGATTGGGGGTTTGCTGGAGACTATGTAAGGGCCATGTGGCTGATGCTTCAGCAACAAGAACCGAAAGATTATGTCATTGCCAGCGGCCAAAGCCGTTCCGTACGTGAATTTGTAGTCAAGGCCTTTGAGGAGATTGGAATTGAAATTGCCTGGAAAGGCTCAGACCTTGATGAGGTGGGACGCGATGCCGTTTCCGGCAAGGTTTTTGTTCGGATTGATCCGAGATATTTCCGCCCCACGGAAGTGGAATGCCTGCTGGGAGATGCAACAATGGCAAAGGAAGAGCTGGGTTGGGAACCAAGAACGAATTTTGATGAACTTGTCAAGATGATGGTTTGTGAAGATCTAAAAGAGGCTCAAAAGGATCAACTTTGCAGCAGCGCGGGTTTCCAGACTTTTAATCAGTATGAGTAAACCGATGAATAAACATTCTAAGATTTACATTGCGGGTCATCGAGGATTAGTCGGTTCTGCTATTATTCGCAGACTTAAGGCTGAAGGCTACAGTAATGTTATCACTTCTACGCATTCGGAGTTGGACCTCACAAGACAAAAAGGGGTAGAAGAGTTCTTTGACAGACAAAGGCCGGATTATGTCTTCCTCGCTGCGGCGAAGGTTGGAGGAATTTGGGCAAATAATACATACAGGGCTGATTTTATCTACTCAAACCTTGCCATTCAGATAAACATAATTCATGCTTGCCATTCCTACAAAGTCAAAAAGCTCCTTTTTTTGGGAAGCTCGTGTATTTATCCCAAGCACTGCCCCCAACCAATGAAAGAAGAGCACCTATTGTCAGGTTATCTTGAACCGACCAATGAGCAATATGCCATTGCCAAAATCGCCGGCATAAAGATGTGCCAGGCCTATAATTGGCAGTATGGAAGCAGGTTTATAAGTGTGATGCCTACAAATCTCTACGGTCCGAATGATAACTTTGACTCTGAAACCTCTCATGTCTTACCGGCCCTTATCAGAAAGTTCCATGAAGCGAAGATAACAGGCAGTGATGAGGTAGTATTGTGGGGCACCGGCAAACCTAAAAGAGAATTTCTCCATGTCGATGATCTTGCTGATGCCTGTATTTTCTTGATGGATAACTACGAAGACAGCACTATTATCAACATTGGTGTCGGGCATGACCAGAC
>CAYSBQ010000197.1:0-5363 GCA_964429315.1 uncultured Desulfobacterales bacterium | reverse complement strand
AATTTGCACGCCTTGAATTTGAACTTTTTACGAAACCGTCTAAATCTGACTTTTTTCGATTTCATCAATTGTCATGTTCATCCTGTTAATCCTGTCGAAAATAACTGAATTGTTACGTTGACACCATGAAACTATTCAAGAGAAAAAAAAGACCTAAGGAAAAAGAACCGGAAGAGATTGAAAGGCCTTCAGAAGAAGAACCTCTACAAGAGGAGGTCCGGGAAGCTCCGAATTCAGTAGATGAACCGCTTGATGCCGATGTCAAACCTGAGGAAGAGAAACGTGGCTTCTTTAAGAGACTTCGAACTCGTCTTTCCAATACACGAAAGGCATTTACAAACCGTATAGACGAGCTTCTCCTGGGAAAAAGGGAGATTGATGAAGATCTACTTGAAGAATTGGAAGAAATCCTCATCACATCGGATATAGGTGTCCAGACCAGCATGGCCCTGATCGATCACGTTCGCGAAGGAATTGAGAGAAAAGACTTAAACAATCCCCAAGAACTCAAACAAGCTCTCCAAGACCGGATTCTGAGCTTTCTTCAATCACAATCGACCGAATCGAGTGAAGCGGCCCAGAAACAAATTCCAACCTCAAAACCTTATGTCATAGTTGTTGTAGGAGTCAACGGAGTCGGTAAAACCACCACAATCGGCAAACTAGCAGCCCATTACATAAAAGATGATAAGCAGGTTTTACTCGTTGCGGCAGACACTTTTCGTGCCGCTGCAGTAGAGCAACTCCAGATTTGGGGTGATCGCGGCGGTTGCGATGTAATCAAACACAAGGGGAAGTCAGATCCGTCTGCAGTAGTCTTTGATGGTATTCAGGCAGCAAAATCAAGAGATACCGATGTCGTCATTATTGATACCGCAGGGCGTCTTCACACTAAAGTAAACCTAATGGAAGAACTCAAGAAGATCCATAGGACGATCAGTCGACTACTCCCCGATGCCCCCCATGAAACCCTCCTCGTACTCGATGCAACAACAGGCCAAAACGCAATTTCTCAGGCCCAACTATTTCATGAAGCTATCAATCTGACCGGGATTGCCCTAACTAAACTTGATGGCACGGCAAAAGGGGGAATCGTTGTAGGCATATGTAACAACCTAGGTGTTCCTCTAAAATATATCGGGATTGGGGAAAAGATTGATGACCTTCAAGAATTCAATGCTGAGGCCTTTATGAAGGCGTTATTCTAGAGCTCGCCAATAGCTGTCACCTCTTGCTGGTTTTTTGAGTCGTCTTCTACATTCGCAATCTTGAAACACTTATTTCGTGACGAACCCCTAGCTCCCATCCATAAAAGATACCACCAAAGGCGTTAGCAGAGGTGAACAAAAACCTCAAGGCCCTAAAAACCACAACAGATCGGTACTTTTCAGAGAAAAAACAAAAAAACCATTATACCTGGTTGACATTTCCATAATATCAATGTAGAGGAAACACAGATTGCAAGAGCGATTAGGTAAGCGTTCACATGTTCAATGGTTAACAGTAAGTATTTGTTTACCTCCGAACAACGAAAGAAGCGCAACCGCGAATCTTTAAACCCGTGAACAGTTACGCAAGCTGTAAGGGATGTTTTATATTAATCCAAAATAAGGGAGGAGAACAACTATGACAAAGGCGGAAGTTGTAGAACAAATGGCCCAAGATGCCGGCATTTCCAAAGCCACCGCAGGTGTAGCACTCAACTCATTTACTGCAACAGTTACTAAAGCATTGAAAAAGAAAGACGCCAGAGTGACCTTGGTTGGCTTTGGCACCTTCCAAAAAATCAGACGTAAGGCCAGAAAGGGTAGAAATCCGCAAACCGGTGATCCCATCAAGATCAAGGCATCCAATACAGTAAAATTCAAGGCGGGTAAGGGATTGAAAGAAGCCATCTAGTTGCTGGTTTTAGGCAGACGGCTCCGATCTGTTTCCGTCCGGAAGCAATATGCTTCCGGACGGAAACTAATAACACTATATTAGTACGTAATCCTAAACGTATCAAATTCCCCAGTGTAAGGCTCCCTTTCCATAGTCACCCTGTTTACTCGCGCTAGAGGTGCGCCTGTTTCACACCAATGTAACATTGATTCAACGCTCTTGCTATCTCCTTCGAATACCGCTTCGACCCTTCCATCAGGCAAATTTTTGACCCACCCTGTCAGGCCATGTCTTTTGGCAGCATGCTGAGTTTCCATTCTAAAACACACACCCTGTACACGCCCGTTGACGCAAACATGAGCCCTAAGTTTTTCCATAATGATCCCTCTCGTCGAATCTATCAGCCCGTTACAATATCTGCAGCAACTCTTCCTCACTTAAAACTTTTATCCCCAGCTCTTTAGCCTTGCCAAGTTTAGATCCCGGATTATCTCCAGCAACGACATAACTTGTCTTGCTGCTTACAGAAGAAGTAACCTTGCCCCCCATGGATTCAATACGACTCTTCGCCTCAGCGCGCGTCAAGGAATCAAGGCCTCCCGTAAGAACAAAGGTTTTATCCGTCAGGAGATTTCCTTTCCCGCCCCCGTCAGTTTCTATGTTTACACCGGCTTCAAGTATTCTTCTTACATTTTCCCGGTTTTCATGGGTATCAAAAAAGGCCCTCACACTCCCTGCAACCTGAGGCCCTATTTCATCCACACTTAACAGTTCTTCTAGTGTTGCAGACATTAAAGCGTTCAATATCCCAAACCTTTGAGCCAAAACTCGTGCTATATGTTCGCCTACATAGCGTATACCAAGGGCATAAATAAAGCGAGCAAGGCCAATTCGCTTGCTTGCCGCCATAGCATCTACGAGGTTTTGAGCAGACCTATCCGCCATCCTATCAAGAGCCATCAAAATCATTTTGTCCATGGTAAATAAATCAGCATAAGATCTTACAAGTTCTTTATCCACCAACTGGCCTACCAGCTTGTCGCCAAGCCCGTCAATATCAAAGGCGCTCTTAGACGCAAAATGACTGATACGCCCCTTTACCTGGGCGGGGCAATTGGCATTCATGCACCGCAACACCGCTTCGCCTTCCAAGCGAACTACATTTGAAGCACATACCGGACATCTTCCAGGCATATCAAAGATCTCTTCGTTACCACTTCGCTTCGTGGTGATAACCTTTACAACCTCTGGAATGACATCTCCGGCTCGTTGAATAAATACTGTATCACCTATGCGTATATCCTTCTTTCTTATCTCATCGGCGTTATGCAAAGTAGCTCGAGCCACACTTACCCCGCCAACATTGACTGGAACCAGGTTGGCGACTGGTGTAAGCGCCCCGGTTCGACCCACTTGGACATCGATGCCAAGCACGCGCGTAGTCTCCTGCGTTGGTGGAAACTTGTAGGCCAAAACCCATCTGGGGCTTCGAGACTTTTCACCTAGTCTCATTTGCATCGCCAGGTCATCTACCTTGATGACCATGCCGTCCATTTCATAATCAAACTCGTGCCGATGCTCAAGCAAGTCTTTATAATGGATAAGTACCTCCTCTATCATCGCTTGTGCTCTGATATGAGGGTTTACAGGGAATCCAAGGGCCTTCATAATACTGAGCATCTCCCAGTGTGAGGACACTTCAAGACCAGTCACACTGCCTACACCATAACAGAATATATCCAGCGGACGACTAGCCGTTACTCTAGAATCCAATTGCCTGAGTGAGCCTGCTGCTGCGTTTCGAGGATTAGCGAAAGGGGATTCACCTCTTTTAAGACGTTCCTTGTTTAGTTCCTTGAAGGCCTCAGTCCGTATAAAGACCTCTCCCCTAGCCTCAAGGAGCGAAGGCACCTTTATAGAAGCGGTATGAAATAGTGACAAAGGAACTGCTCTGACTGTTTTTATGTTTTGAGTTATAAGCTCACCGGCATACCCGTCACCTCGCGTTAAAGCCCCTAAAAGAAAGCCATCTTTATAGACAAGCTCTACTGCCACACCATCCATTTTAGGCTCTGCAGTATAAAAGACCGGATTACTTGACTTCAGAAATCTGCGCACCCTTTCATCAAAGGAAAAGACCTCCTCTTTGCTAAAGGCATTCTCAATGCTGAGCATAGGAACAGTGTGTGCCATCGTTTCAAAACGCTCAAGGGGTGCTGCCCCAACCCGCTGAGTAGGAGAATCAGGTGTGATCAGTTCCGGAAATGTCTCTTCCAGGTCAAGGAGTTCCCGCATAAGACGGTCGTACTCAGCGTCAGAAACCTCGGGCTCATCCAAGACATAGTACGAATAGTTATGCCCATTAATAGAGCTTCTAAGCTCTCCTATCCTCTTGATTATATCATTTTCCAACATGTTGTAACAATAACCTCAGACGCCTTCTTGCGCGCTTTGTTAAAACAGGTACTTGAAAAACCCGGCCTCCACTGCAAGGAAGCTAGCTCATCTGATACGACCAGCAGAGCCCCGATAGAGATCTGCCTGAAAGCAGCAACGCTAAATAAGGCTGAAACCTCCATATCCACGCCAAGTATTCCTTCCTCCTGAAGGGTCAAGACTTTTTCCTCGGTTTCCCGGTACGGAGCGTCTGTTGACCAAACAGGACCTTTGTGGAAAAATGCCGAGTGGCTCTGACAAGCAACCTCAATTGATCTAGTCATCTTCTCAGAGGGTACTGAAAAACCACTATTAAAGTAATACTGAGAAGTCCCCTCCCCTATTACAGCGCGATCCGGTACTACAAAATTACCAATACGTATATCTTGGCAAATTGAACCACACCATCCCAGAAATACTACCTTCTTCACTCCGAGGACAATCAGCTTTTCTAAGATCATCGCTGCATAGGGCGCTCCCAGCATAGGCCCCACCAAGCTAATATCTTGGCCATTATTTGTGGCCGTATATACCTTGCCGGCTAGGATTCCAGTAACTGGGCTACTGCTACAGATTCCCAAATCCCGTCTCAGAAGATCCAAATCCCTCTTCATGGCCACCATAACTGCCACAGGACTAAGATCTGGATCCTTGCCCCCTTTTTTGGGATAAACAACTTCTCCGGTCGACTTCATATCTTTACACTTTTCGGCCCTTCATCGGCCTTGCAAATGATCGATACACTACTTGTAGTTTTATTTGTTTCATTAGTTGAATTGGTTTGATTGGTTAGTAAATTGAACTGACACAACATGAGCCTCCCAGAAAACCACCCCCCCTTTGATGATGATCAAAGCTGTAGCCTCCAAGCGTGGGCGTAGATATTTACTTTCGCGTATACGTAAGATTACAGTGCCATTAGAGTAGTGTCAATCATGTTTTTCTTATGATGGAAGGACTTGCAGGTAGGCAATAATCACGCAGATACTACCTAGTTTCCATCCATAAATGGCCCTTTTTTCTCTGAGCGGCGTTCTCCGCGGGTT
>CAYSBQ010000196.1:0-5382 GCA_964429315.1 uncultured Desulfobacterales bacterium | reverse complement strand
AGTATTGACGCGGGTTTCAGGGGGCTAACCCCTCTCCAACTGTCAAAGAAAAGTTAGGCAGGATTCAAGAATCCGGGAATATTACTGAAGAAGACAGGAGCTGGTGGATGCGCCCTTAAAGTTGGTTGGCATACTACATGTTGAAGGTGACTTGATCGCCGGTAAGGACATCTTCCCAGCCAAGGGTCGGAATATGGGGATAAGGTTTTTTGATCTCAAACAGAGCAGGAAACGGCCGCCGGAGAAATTAGGTAGTGTCCATCCATAAATGTTTTTAACCGAATAGGCACTAGCGTGAGTCTACAATTAATGATGGTTTCAAGACTCTTGGACGACTTGAGGTCCTTTTTGCCAAGAAGAAGCGGCTCTCTGCCTTATCATCTTTTCCTACTCAAGGCCACATTGCTTAGATTTATCCAGTCATTCCTGCAAGAACGTCCGCAAGTACCCGCCCACCCAATCTCATAATGGAACCATTGCCGAACCGGCGTTCTATCTTAGCCATAGCCAGTTCGACCGCTTTGTGTTTGTCCGGCGATATGCTAACCACGGATATACTCCCTTGATCGATCGCGGCAGTTAACCGGTGAGTCTTTACTCAGGGCAATATATGAGGTCGACTTTCCGAGTGGCATCTTTAGGTTGTTTCCGGCTCTTTCTTCTCAAGCAGAGGCAGAAACGGCGTGAAAAGATCAATCGGGATGGGAAACAGGGTCGTGGAATTGTTCTCGGCCGAGATCTCCTGAGCAGTCTGCAGATACCGCAACTGCAAGGCCACTGGGTGTTCCTGGATGATCGCAGCAGCCTCTGCCAGCTTGTTGGCCGCCTGATATTCTCCCTCCGCATTGATAACTTTGGAACGTCGTTCTCGCTCTGCCTCGGCCTGCTTGGCCATGGCCCGCTGCATTTCTCGTGGGAGATCGATATGCTTGACCTCCACGATGGAGACCTTGATCCCCCATGGAGCTGTATGGGCATCCAGAATCTCTTGGAGCTGCGAGTTTATCTTTTCCCGCTCGGCAAGCAGTTCATCCAGCACAGCCTGTCCGCACACGCTGCGAAGGGTGGTCTGGGCAAGCTGAGATGTAGCATACATGTAGTTTTCCACCTCGACAATCGCTTTCTCTGGATCCATAATCCTATAGTAGATAACAGCATTCACCGTAACCGACACGTTGTCCCTGGTGATAACGTCCTGCGGGTCCATATCCGTAGCAACCAGACGCAGGCTTACCTTTACCATTTTGTCAACAACAGGAATTAAGATAATCAGTCCAGGGCCTTTGACGCCAATTACACGGCCCAAGCGGAATATAACTCCCCGTTCATATTCTTTGAGGACCCGTATGGCTGATGCCAGAAAGAAAAGTAGTAGGATGATACCGGTAATAGTCGTAATCATAAGACTCTCTTTATGTTTATCCCGAATGTCGCAGTGATCCCAGCCAAAACGACAATCCGGCTCTCTAAGCGCCGGCAAAGCACCTAAAGTCTCTTTCAAATAACGTTAGAGCCCACAACACTGAGATTTCCCAATTGGGTGAGGGGAGTCTATAAAAAAAGGACCATAGTGTCAATGTATCATAGCAAACGGCTTTCTTTTTTAAACAAATATATGCCGGACCTTTCCGTACTGCACATAATTTGATCGAACACGGCCAGTAATTTAACAATATTACCACATTAAACATGTCCTCTGCTTGGCGAGAGTTTTGTCGACTAACCAGAACCCTGAATGATAGTGTTCAGAACGCTTGAGAGTTCCGTGGCGTATAGTTTAGCACCAACGCTATCAGAATAAGGAGGAATCGTTGATGGCTGTTTATTATTATGAGAATAAGAACGAAAAGGCCGAAAGAGAGCCCAAGAAAATTTACCTCAGGCACCTAGACCGTTCAGCATTTACTCTATCCTATCTCGCTGTGTTCATCCAGGTATTATGAGGTCAAGCGCAAAGTGCTCGTACAGGAGCAAAGCCGGACCATTGGTTGTCGTCATGAATATTCAAACAACACCCTCTGCCCTGGTTAAGGCCTCTAATGAGATGCCTGAATGTCTTTTGCTTGGAGGCTATTCGTTGAAGTGCCAACCTCAAAATCGCAGATGAGGGGCGCATGATCGGATAGCTTAACCTGAGGTACCTGAAAACCGGTGGCGCGTATTTCCGGGCTGCAAAAAATGTAGTCGAGTTGTCTTCGCGGAGACCAACCGGGCTGGGAGGGTCGCCCGAGACCGTTGGCGTTTATCAGCCCAGTAACGGCAAGGAATGATTGAATTTCACGGTCACCTCGTAATGCGTTGAAGTCTCCGGCGACTATGACGGGTTTCCTTGTATCCTTGACCATCAATTGAAGATTTTGAAGCTGATATTGGCGATGGCGGAATTTAAGAGACAAGTGTACCAAGAAAATCGTGAATGCCTCTAACTCCAATTCAATCACGAGACGCTTGACACCTTTACGAAAATAATGGAACCGGTGCGATTTGATCTCCCGGCTTGTCAGAATCGCATTCCCCTGCTTATTCATCACAGGGACTTTCTGCGCCATTGAATTCATGGAATACTTTGATTCATAAACGTAATGATGATTTATTTCTCGGGCGATCATTTCAGCCTGATTGCTCTTTTCAGAACGGAATGACCCACTGTCCACCTCGATTAAGCCGATGATGTCTGGGTTTACCGATTTTATAAAATCCATTATCTTGTTAAAATTGCCATTGGTGTGCTTTACGTACCCGCTGTAAGGCACGGGGAGGTGGAAATGCCTTCCAATCCCCGCCCCATAGCGTATGTTGTACAATAGGAACCGCATGCTATCCGATTTCCGTCCACACATGAACAATAAGGCCTATAACAAATCATTCACGCGCGATATGAAGATAATAGAAAAAAGCGACGTATCAAGCAGAAAGGGAATCCCGGGCTTACCACTGATTCCTGGAGTCGGCAGCTATAGATGATCAGACACTTTTCCTATATTTAACAGTTAAATAGATTATTGTAATTGAAGCAATAGCACAGAGGATATTAGTAATTACTAAGCTCCTACTGTGCTTCCAAAAGCCATATATCAGCCACCAAACTTGACCATGAAGAATTATCCACCACAAAAGTAAACTCAAATCGTCAGATTTCTTTCTTTTTAGTATTCTAGCAATCTGTGGTACCCCAGCCAACGCCATTGATGCTCCTATAATGCTCATCCACGTCTCAAGCACTTTTTTCTCCCAGTTCAATACACAAATGTTTCGATTGCAATCTTCCACCGCTAAACTCTTTCTGTCGCCGTTTCAGCTCGTCCCAATCCCGGGGCATAGATCACTCATATTTCTGGTCGTTCGTATGCCCTTGCCCCCAAGTTCTGTCGGCACTAATAGAGCAATAGGCTGACTGGGTCAAGGGGAAATATCGTCATCCACAACAAGGATCTTCGCCATATCGGCGCCTTCTCAAGTTGAGTGCTCAACCTTTTAACCATATTAAGGTGCCTTTTCCTTGTGCATCATACGCTGCTTGTGTATGCGGCAGTATTACTGTTAGTGTAATCTTTGCTGCCCATTTTTGCATAACAATACCTCACCGTTTCATGTCAACGACAACGCAAGAACTCTGAAAACATTCTGCCCGGCAACTGCGAAGCATTTCAAACATCTTCACTGCCCAAAGGAGGGCCGGAGTCCTCTTATTCTCCCAAACAGACTTTCCCTGCCGCCACCTCGCGAAGTGCTATTCACAGTTGTCCTTTTCTCTGCCTAAGCGATAGTTGTTTTTTTGCTCCGTGCCGTGTCTTAGAAGAGATCGTGAATTGTGCCATCTTTCACATTGCCACTCAGTTCGGATGGATATCGAAACAGGAGAAAAATTTGTGCACTAGCAGAGCAGTGTGGATATCCTTACCGTGAGCCGAGCTACAGAAGGCGCGGTCTGGCATTTTTTAAAAAACTAATTATCTTGCTTTCTGCTAAAAACAAGGTTATTGTTCACACAATCAATTAAGCTCCGCCTTTAATTGGCGGAGCAGTTTCGTTCTGAAGGGTTAAACTTTTTGTCAAAGTGGCAGCCTCCAGTTTGTAACGTTGAAAATTTCTAAGAAAGGAGGATGTTATCATGGCAAATGGAACTGTTAAATGGTTTAACGACCAAAAAGGGTTCGGATTTATTGAGCAGGGAGACGGACCGGATGTGTTTGTTCATCATTCAGCAATCAACTCAACCGGTTTCAAATCCCTCAATGAGGGCGACCAAGTTTCCTTTGACATAGAGCAAGGACAAAAAGGCCCTTGCGCTGCAAATGTCACTGTTAGTTAGTGCTTATCTCTAAGGGAAAAGGGCATTCCTTCTCATATTGAGGGGTGCCCTTTCTTTTTGTTTGAATTTACATTCCCACGACCCACTATTCTCTGATCTCAGTCCATAAAAAAGTCCGGCCCACGATTCTGTTCTTTGTTTAGCAAAATAATAGCCACGGAAGGAGGCAAAATTGGCAAGACCAAATTTTCAATTCCAAAAACGTCAGAAAGAATTGGCAAGGAAAAAGAAGAAAGAGCAAAAAAGACAAACTAAACTGGACAAGAAAACTATAAAACCCGAAGAGGAGCCAAATCATTCTCGGGATGAGGGCGAACTTCTTGCCAAACAAACTGACATAAAATCAATCGATAAAATCGATTAATTTCAAAACGTTGCTTTAGCAGAAATCACAACTATTTATGAACGTCTGCATTGTTGACGAGGTACCAAGAGCTTTGTCCTCTACCCGTGTGACATCACCAAGACATCACCCTCCTTGGGGATTCATGGTCGTGCAGCAACACATATGATGTAGTCCTTATGCAGGAAAAAATGGATTCAGAATGAAATAAACAGCCAGGATTATGATAACCACTCCTGCCCCTTTTCTGAACCAGTACCCCGCATTCTGCCACGTGCCGTTCTCCAGAAGTCCCCTGACGGCAGCGCCGGAACTTCCGGCCACGACAATCGGCAGGCAATGCCCGGTTGCAAACAGCAAGATAAAGAGGATTCCTAGTGCCACCTTCTCTTGAATCGTTATGATTGCCAAAATGGGGGCAATAAAGCCGAATGTGCAAGAACCCGAGAGGATTCCATATGCCAACCCCAGCACAAAGGCCCCTGAAAGGCCCGTGACGTTTAGACGATGGAACATAGTCCCGGACATGGAACATTTTTCTACACCGAGCATTCCCAACGCGACCCAGATCAGTATCAGTCCTATCAGGATTTGCCAGTAATTGCCTACATCGCCCAACATCCGTCCCAACAAGGCACAACCCACTCCGACCAGGGCAATACTGACAAAGAGGCCCGCGCTAAAAGCCACGGAATAATAACCGGCCTCGCGCGCTCTTAACACTTTC
>CAYSBQ010000195.1:0-5416 GCA_964429315.1 uncultured Desulfobacterales bacterium | reverse complement strand
CACTTCTTTGATGACCCGCTTCATATCGTAGGGCCTTCTCATATTCGTGGGAACTGTCGGGTTCACTGAGAGGGCCGGTATAGGAGGTGTCTACTCTATCTCCCTGGTACTCCGCTGAAATTTGAAAAGGAGAGCATTTCTTGTGAAGGATGACACCCTTGATCCTGTATTTACCATTTGCGTCAGCATTAGTGTTCCATTCCTGTTTGTCTTTCGGAGAAAAAACCCGCACAGAAGCTCCAGGGGCCGGTTCGCGGCCTCCATTGTTTTTTACCTCGACCTTACCGTAGATGGTCGCGTAAAACCCCTCAATATGGCTTATCGCGTCAAGAAGCTTGTATTGTTTAGCCTTGTCCAAATACCATTTATGCGGATAGCCGGGGGGAGGATGACCACGGCATTCCTTGCGGTAGCACAAGGCATCCTTTAGGTATCTGTTCATCAGCTCATCGGCTTTTTGCTCTTCCTTAGCGAGTTCGAAAAATTGACTCTGTTTTCGAATTTTATCCAAAAACGTGAGGTTCGAATCGATTTTGTTGCTAACGCATCCTAAAGGCCAAAGATTAGAGGGCAAATTTCTGTCTCCTTTTTCCATGCATTCAAGCGCGCCCTCCAACAAAGCCTGGCATAGACTGCGGACAATGTTGTGATCGAAATTGAGTTGTTTAGCTACCGTATAAAGCTCGTTGCCGTACCATTCCGTTTTGCCAACCCAATCCTGTTGCAATGCTACGCAAAGGCCCTCTAATTCTTCAGGGCGGTCGATGGAAGCATAGCGCCTAAACAAGGTAGATTCGGTCAGCCAAAGGAACATGTTGCCGGAACCTGTTGCAAAATCAACGACGTCCATGAAGTCGTCGAACATGGCTCGTATCTTTGGATCCTTTGACGCCTGCACTTCCTGGGCCCCATCAAGTGCCTTTTTGCGCCACGAATCCAGTTCTTCAAGCGCGCGAATATACGGGCGAGTTGAAGATTTCAAATCGGGGGGAGCATGTGGACTGACTCGATCGACCTCATCCTTCAGATACTTATGCTGAGACTGCCAATCCCACAGGTCCCAGCTGGGATCGGCAAACGCAGGACCAACGGCCATCCATGGAAGGGCTAAGATTACCCAAACAAGGCCGGTAAACAATATTGCAGTCGAGAAACTTCTCCTGCGTGTCATACAGGGAACCTCCTTAGATAATGGCGCTCATACATAATTAGGCGCCGGTCTGTGTCAAAGCAGGAAGGCGCTTCTATGTGACCCGCAGTGTTGCCTGAGACACAACATCTCGCCTGCGGCCCTATCACTCTACAATCAGACATAGTCTTGTCCATGTGGC
Organism: uncultured Desulfobacterales bacterium; assembly: GCA_964429315.1. GTDB lineage: Bacteria > Desulfobacterota > Desulfobacteria > Desulfobacterales. The sequence continues at coordinate 4,085 of CAYSBQ010000195.1, read as the reverse complement.
ATTGATGCTATAGCCAGTTTTTTATAAATTCCTATATGATACCGGCAAAGATGTCAAATCATGGGACAAGGTTTGCTCTACCGCCGGACGGCATAGGTGGTCTACAGGACAAGATCGAAGCATTTGATCAAGAAATTTCCGTCGTGTCTTAAGGCACACGAAGAGTTAACAGCATCCGCAATAATTTTCGGCGATCATTTTATCTGAAGCGTCTCCCCAGCCCTCGGCACTGAGACGGAATAACCCTCCTCTTTAAGATGTTGCGCAAAGGCCAGAGACTGATCCTCTTCACCGTGGACGATAGCAATTTTTTTGATGCTCAGATTCGATTCTTTCAAGAAGCGACACATCTCATTTTTATCCCCGTGGGCGCTGAAGCCGTCCAGGCTGACGACACGGGCCTTCAGCGGATACTCCTTATTGAGGAATTTTAGCACGGGCGGGGCACCGCTCCTGCCAGACTCTTCATACGCCCTGCCGTGTTCAAGAATACGCCGACCGAGGGTATTCTGCGCCATATAGCCGACGATGAGAATCGTGGTTTTCGGATTGTGGATCTTGTAACGCAGGTGATGCAGAATCCGTCCGCCCTCACACATGCCCGACGCCGCAATGACAATATGGGGGCTATCCTCGCGGTTGAGCGCCATGGATTCTTCAACAGATTCGACAAAATGAACCCCTTTAAAGGAAAAGGGATTCTTGCCCTGCTGCAGAAAATTTGCATTGGCTTCCTTGTCATAAACTTCAGGGTGTTCTCCGAATACCCTGGTTATGTTGGTTGCCAGTGGGCTGTCCACGAATATTGGGACACTTGGTAGTTGGTTTTCATTACTCATTTCATGCAGCATATATAACAGCTCTTGGGTGCGTCCGAATGCGAAGGCAGGAATTAAGACCGTACCACCCCGGTTGTAAGTATCCGTGATCACCTGTTTCAGGTAGGGCTTCAGATCCTGCATTGGGCCATGAAGGCGGTTGCCGTAGGTGCTTTCCATGATCAGCAGGTCTACCCGCCGGTCTTCTTCTTCAAAGTCGAGCGTTGGGTCCCTTATGATGGGCTTGTTGAATCGGCCGATGTCGCCGGTATAACCGAGGGTCAATATCCGGCCGTTTACCTTAGCCTTGATAATGGTGATCGCAGAGCCGAGAATGTGTCCCGCATCGTATAGCGTGCAAGTCATATCCTTCCCAATCGTGATCGGGTAGCGATAGGGATAGCCGTCAAAATAGGTGAGGGCTTGCCGGACGTCTTCAGAAGTATATAGCGGTCGGATTCCTTCCAGGTGATAATAATCGATTAATTCGTTGATGGTATCAGTCTTCAGTTTGTGGCGGCCTTTCTTCAAGATCTTCTTGATATTCATGAGTCCGCGTTTGGAGATTTTCTTGGCCGAGCTTGATTTATTTATCTGGGCCAGGGCCGACCTCACGATCTTATAATTGAGATAGGCAGCATCTGATTCCTGAATGTGTGCGCTGTCTGCAAGGAGATATTCGCATGCCCTTGCAGTAGCGCGAGTGCAAACAATGCGCCCCGTAAAGTGGTGCCTGGTCAACAGCGGAATGCGCCCTGAATGATCAATATGGGCGTGGGACAGGACCAGGTTGGTAATGATCCGTGGGTCAAATGGCAGAACCCTGTTTTTTTCTGCGCTTTCCCTGCGGTGGCCCTGGAACATTCCGGAGTCGAGCAGAATTCGGTCATTTTCTGTGGTCAAGAGATGCATCGAACCGGTCACTTCTCGTACCGCCCCGTAGAACGTCACGTGCATAAAAAGTCTCCTTTTGAAGTTCAGCTATCCTCCGCCGCATTCGGCGGAAGCTTCGTGTTTTGGATTCGTTCTCTAGGAAATATCTATATGACTATGGTACGCTTAATGGTCTTTACGACTTCGTCTGGATCATCCAGTATGGTCACCAGATCCACGTCTTCAGAAGAAATCAATTTCCGCTCCAAAAGGTTGCCTCGCACCCACTCCCATAGAGTGTTCCAATAATCCGATCCTACAAGAATCAGCGGGAAGGGTCTGATGCGCTTAGTTTGGATGAGTGTAATCGCTTCAAAGATTTCGTCCAGTGTTCCAAAACCACCCGGCATTCCCACGTACGCCAGCGCGTATTTCAGGAAAATCACTTTTCTGACAAAGAAATACTTAAAGTCCAGTTGTATATCCACGTAAGGATTGGGTTTTTGCTCCATGGGCAGACGAATATTGAGACCAATAGATTTTGCACCTCCCTCTCTCGCCCCCTTATTACCCGCCTCCATGATTCCGGGGCCCCCACCTGTGATGATATGGTAACCATTTTCAGCCAATTTCTTGGCAATCGTCACGGTCTTTTCGTAAGTTTCTTCCCCCGGCGTGACACGGGAAGAGCCGAAGATGGAAACACAGGGATAGACGTCAGATAAAGCTTCGAAACCATCAACAAGTTCCGCCAAAATCTTGAAGAGTCTCCACGAATCATTTACCGAGATTGCATCAATTAAATATTGTCTTTCTAACATGCTCACTACCCCTTTCATCAGCCAATTCAGTTAAGCTTGCTAATCTGTAATGTCAGAAGGCTGTAGATATCGTTTGCAAGCCACAACAAAATAAAACGGGCTGACATTTAGGTTGGTATCGTTGCAACCAGATCAGCCATACATGGCTGCAGATGTCTATAATTTAGAATAGAAATAATCAAGATAATTTTCGTATCACGGAGTTTCTCCCCCGGCTATCCTGCAGGCTCTTGTCAATTTTCTTAGCAAGTTGTATCTGAGCGTGGCATGAATGTAGAGAAAACAGAAACATACCGAAGATTCCAATTCGGGGGTAAAAAACCTGAACCCCAGACACCAAACCCTTTTGCGTAAGCTTAACGCCTGATCAATCTATCATCGCACGAATTGAAGATGACGTTGTGGTCATGGATGTGCGGATCAGAACAATCTTTTTTGACACTCGCAAAAAGCCTTCCAGCTTAAATGCTACTCTTTGTGTTCAAAGATATGCACATCACGCTGTGGGAACGGGATAGACACCCCTTGAGAGTCGAAGGCTTTCTTCACGTTCTCAGTCGTATCAAAATAGACATCCCAGTAGACATCCGCCTTGGCCCAAGGACGAACCACGAAGTTAACACTGCTGTCTGCCAGTTCAGAAACGGCAATCTGCACCTTCGGTTCTTTCAGTATTCGATTGTCCTGGGCGATTACTTCTTCAATGATCTTTCTGGCCTTGTCAATGTCATCGCCGTACCCGATGCCAAAGACCATATCCACACGACGTGTACCCTTGACCGTCCAGTTGACTATGTTGTCTTCCGTCAATTTCGCATTTGGAATGATCACTGTCTTGTTGTCCGGAGTCTGTAAATATCTGGATATGTTCAACCGTGCCTAAAACACCTGCTCCTTCAATTAAATCGCCGGTTTTGAAAGGCCGGAACAAAATCATTAGGAAGCCCGCCGCAAAGTTCGCCAAAGAGCCTTGAAGCGCCTAACCGACAGCTAATCCCGCAGCGCCCAAGACGGCAATAAAGGATGTGGTTTGAATCCCAAGCTGTCCAATGGCTGCAAGGATTACAAAAGTCAAAAGGGCAACGTAGGTTAGGCTGGAGGTGAACTTCACCAGGGTTTCATCGATCTTACTCCTTTCCAGCAATCGTTCCACAGCTCTCGTTAGCCCTTTCACAACCAAGCGGCCGATAATAAAAACTGCTATAGCAGCCAAGATTCTAAGGCCATAAACAGTCAAAACTTCCCAGACTCTTTGAGCTAGATTTTCCATATCACACCTCCAATTTTACTAGATTCAGCGTATGTTGCCATGACTTCCGCTGAGATGACGGTCAAACCTAATCAAAATTTACCTTTCAACATCGCCACTCCCAGAGTGAAGGACCCGATCTCTGAAAAAATAAAAGCTTACGTTCGGATATCTACCGGAAATAGGAAAAACTGTCAAGTCCGGGGGTGAGACCCGTGATTCGTGATGGTTTCAAAAGAAAACCTCAAAGGAATGGGCTCTGTAAAAATCCAACTTCATTGCAGGTATACGTAACAAAAACTTATTTCTCTATTGATATCTTAA
>CAYSBQ010000194.1:0-5417 GCA_964429315.1 uncultured Desulfobacterales bacterium | reverse complement strand
TATTTCAGGACTTAACCGCTACGCCTATTGTGGGCACGGTGCATTGATGGGCAACACGCCCCGGGAATGGCAGGATACGGGGTATGTATTGGCACATTTTGGAAAGACGATAAAGAAGGCCAGAAATGCGTATTCGGCTTTTGTAAGGGCCGAGACTCCTGAGGGCCGCAAACCCGAGTTAGTCGGTGGAGGTTTGTTAAGGAGCCTTGGGGGGTGGAAAGAGGTAAAGAAGATCCGATTGAATAAGGATCGTATTAAGGGCGACGAAAGGATATTGGGAGATAGTGATTTTGTAATGAAGGTGCTCGAACAGGCGGACGAAAGCTATGATCGGAGGTACAGATTCAAGAGCCTTGGATATGATATTTCAAGGGTGGAGCGGAAAGTCCTGTTGCTCTATAATATTGAGAAAGAGGATTTATGTTCCGGCAGCAGGAAGAAGCCCATATCCGAGGCCAGGAGTCTTTTCTGTTACTGGTGCGTCAGAGAGCTTGGGGAGAGCATGACAGGGATGGCAAGATTGTTGGGTCTTACACAGCCGGCCGTTGGCTATGCTGTTGATCGGGGAGAACGCTTGGCCAAAAAGGAAAAGTATGATCTGCTTGATTAATTCTTTAGTTTCTTATGGACATCCCTCTTTCCTTGCTTGCATTCCAAGTATGATGGAAATACAATCAACAAGTATATTTAACTAACCAAATTAACTAGTGTCCATCCAGAAATGGTCTTTTTGCCCAATATCTGCGTTGCGCTCAAAGAATAATCCTCGGAATATTAGGCATATGCCTCTGGTTATTTTTTTCGCGTGCCTTGATCTTGAACAAAAATTCCTATTTCTGGATGGACACTAACTAATAGAAACAAAGGGGGAATCCATGGCTAAAGGAAGAGATACTAAAAAAACAGTTAAGAAAAAATCAGAGAAAACGTTGAAAGAAAAGCGCAGTGAAAAAAAAGAGAAGAAAGCCAAAAAGGGTACGATTTAACACTTTAATCAAATGAGTTTTAAGACTGATAAGACTGTCAGGGCTTGATGCCTAAGGTGTTCAATGAAGAAAGACAACTACGAACAAACGTCAATCACATAACAATGCAAAAGCAGTGGAGCGCTAGTGCGCCCGCTGATTTGCGGGCGTTATGTAGTAGATGAATCCTGTAATATTTTTAATGGTGAAAAAATGAAAAAAGTTTTTAATGGTCAAAAGACGGCAAAATTAGGTACTGAAAAGAAGCCCGCTGTTGTTAATGTACAAACAGAAGAAAGATTGAAAGAAGTAGCAGCGATATTTGAAGAAAAGGGTTGGAAATATACAATTGGATTAGAACCAGATAAACCAGAGGACATTACCGATTTAGAAATATTATTGAATCCACCAAAATCAAGGATAGTCGAAAAGAAAGTTGGCCGCAATGAACCCTGCCCATGTGGAAGCGGGAATAAGTATAAAAAATGCTGTGGCAAATAACGCTATTTTACCTTCCAAAGGATTAGTCTGCACTCTAACCACCTGCTCACTCTGTCGGCTGGAAGCCGGGACACTTTTGTTATTCCTTGTTTTACTGAAGTTCCTCGTGGTCAAAGCAGGCTATCTATGTAACCCCCGCAGGTGAGCAGGAAGTTAGAGTGCAACACGATGTCGCATAGTTGATTGTATTTATTAAAATCCGCCAGCTCAGGAGTTCTGAAATAGGCTATGAACAGCTGCTTGCTTCGGAAAAATACGGGTATGAAGCCATAATCCAAGGGCTCACAGGGTCGCAAATCGCACTGTTAAGGGCGTTAGCCACAGATCCCTCTTCAAGAATACCGTCAGCCGAGTTTATGAGACGCCACAAATTCACTGTGGGAGGTATTCAATATGCCCAAAAGAAGCTGGAGGATTTGGACTTGATCGAGAAAAAAGACAACCTTTGGCAAGTTGTGGATCCAATTTTTTCCTCATGGCTTTCAACATACTGACTCCAAAAACTTTAACTTGACTTGACCATTCTATTTGACTATTATTTTGAAATAAACAGGAAAGGAGGATTAACTCCATGCAGACTATGGGAATAAGCCGTTTCAAGGCACTGGCGTTGAAAGTGCTGGCACAAGTTGCAGAATCACAGGAAGCCGTTATTATAACCAAGCGGGGCAAGCCACTCGCCCAGATAGTTCCATATCGAAGTCCGGACACAAAAGCCGAGCCCGGCAAGCTTGCGGACCACCTTGTTTTTGAGAAAGATATCGTCTCACCCCTTGGTGAACAGATGTGGGATGTTTGCAAATGAAATACCTTCTCGACACACATGTCTGGGTTTGGTGGTACATGCACCCACAGAAACTATCTGCCAAGGTCAAGGTATTGATCAGGAACACGAAAAGATACGACGAGCTTCTCTTGTCAGCAATTTCTCCCTGGGAATTCAGCAAGCTTCTTGAAAAAGGCAGGATAGGTATCTCCTGTAATCCGGAGGATTGGATGACAACTGCCCTGGACCTGCCCAAACTCAGGCTGGTTCACCTCTCTCCAATCCTGGCCTATCGATCAACCACCTTACCACAGCCGTTCCATGATGACCCTGCAGCTCAGATTATTGTTGCCACAGCTAGAGAAGAAAATGCCACCATCTTGACCAAAGACAAGAACATTCTCCATTACAAACATGTGAAAAGCCTTTGGTAACCTTTGGGATTGTTTGGGGCTTGACCTTTCTGTAATCGGATCAATGAGATTGACGAGCTCTGTTCCCATGCAAGGTAAAAACTAGGGATAGTAGGTTGCGCAGGCATTTTCAGATTCCCAGGCGGTCACTCGGCTTATCTTAATCTTTGGGTCTTCCAGTCGCTGGGCGAGTTCTTGGGCCACATACCTGGCAATGTTCTCCGAGGAAGGGTTGTGGTCCTGAAAGGTAGAAAGCTCATTTAAGAACTTATGGTCCAGGGTATCAAGGATTTCTTTTACATACCCTTTTAAGATCTTAAAGTCCAAGACTACACCAATCTTATTGAGGTCCTCACCGGTAACATAGACTTCAAGCTTCCAGTTGTGGCCGTGCAATTGCTCACAGGCCCCCTGGAACTCCCTTAGCTGGTGGGCAGCGGAAAAATTGGCAACAATCTTAAGTTCAAACATGATAAAATTGTCCCACGATTTTATGGTATAAAAATGCTTTCCTTATTAGGGTTTGTCACGAAATAAGTGTCTTAAGATTGCGAAGGATTTTGCTGTGACAGTCATTAAGTGAAGCTTACTACGCTTCTCCCGTATACGGCTTTCCGCAATCGCTGCAAACGCCCTGCGCATTAATCACACCGATACAGTTGCCGTCACTGCAAAGCACTCGACCCGAGAAATCAACATGCTCCTCATCACCTTTTTTCTCTGAGCTTTCCTCCGGAAGGCTTGCCCCGCAATAAGAGCAAAACTTGCCGAATACAGGAATCTCTTCACTGCATTCCGGGCATTGTCTGGACGGCAATTCAAACTGACAATTCGGACATTCCATAAGGCGCCCTATCCTCCTATAGCCGACATGGGGCGAATCGATTCACCCTTCCCATGCATACCAGCATGGTGTTCTTTCGGTTTTTTGGCAATGGCTTGTTGAAACAATCCCCTCAGATCTTCTAGACTGCACCCACTTCTGAGTGGTCCCTTAATATCTAATTCATCGTTGGCAAAAAGGCACGGGCGGAGTTTTCCGTCGGCTGTAAGTCTAAGTCGGCTACAGGAAGAACAAAAATGCTGACTCATGGCACTGATGAAACCTATTTCCCCTCTTGCACCTTCGAAGCGATACCTCCTAGCCGGCCCGTCAAGGTCAATACGGGAGACCCCTTTAAGCCTACCGCAAGATTTGACGAGTTGAGACTTTATATCATTTGAGGAAATGTACTTTTCGCAACTCCACTGACTAGCATACCCAAATGGCATGTACTCAATGAATCGAATATGATACGGTTTTCGCATGGAAATCTCGGCAAATTTAGTGAACTCATCGTCATTTACGCCTCTCATAGCCACCACATTTACCTTGATCGGCGAAAACCCTACCGCTTCTGCTTCCCGCAACCCTTCCCAGACATTTTCAAAGTAATCTCGCCCTGTGATCTTATCATATTTTGAACGATTAAGTGTATCTAAACTCACATTGATGCGACGCACACCAGCATCAAAGAGTTCACCGGCCTTTTCTTTCAAAAACACCCCGTTTGTCGTAACGCTCACGTCTTCAAGGCCGGGCATCCTACACACAGAGGCAACAAAATCGGTAAACTCTCTTCGAATAAGAGGCTCACCCCCAGTTAGACGAATCTTGCTGATACCCAGTTTAGCAGCAGCTTGAACAACCCTAAAGACCTCCTCATAGCTTAAGATCTCACTATGCTTGAGAAGCTTTAGCTCCTTCACAGGTTGACAGTAGGCACAACGAAGGTTGCACCGGTCCGTTACAGAGACCCTCAGATAGGTAATTTTGCGATTGAAGCGGTCTAGATTTGGAACCATAGGGGAATACCGCTTTCTAAACCCTGCTCCCGGGCCATCATATCAAGGTGCAAGGTTGCGATCTGCTCAAAAACCGGATACATTGGTCGTTCTAGCTGCCTTGCATCAATGGTCTTGACATATTTTTTACACTTGTCACACACATCCACCCGGCAGTCCTTTTCTTCTTCACTAAAAAAATAGTTGAGGCTCTTCTGGTCCTTGTTCTCGCAAAAAGGGCAATATATCCTGGCAGTCTCCCATTCATAAGCACAAAAAGAGCATACAAAAGACCTCTTTCCACCTTCACCCCGGAGTATGGAAAGACTCGGTTGACTGCCGCATATGGGGCAATACCCCTTCCCCCACATGGATTCCTTGCCAAGATAGGCACTTAACTTTTCAGCACAAAGACAAAGAGAAGGTCTCATACTGCTATAGGCTGCAAAGGCAAGGATTTTCTTATCAATATCAAGCCTTCCTGCAATTTCATCCAAATAAGCGTCATCTTCTGCCAATATCTTGGAAAACAGTGTGGGGGCCTCGAGCAATCCTGTAGCCATGGCATCTGTAATCTTTGAAGCATTTTGTGCCATGACCTCGTTTGAATCGGAAGCCAACCGGCAAAACTTCTCCAGCAAGGCCTCCGAGGCCTTAACATCTATGGCAAAATCGGTTGCATTAATCAGCGGAAATCTCTCTTTTTTCTTTACAGAAAGAAGGTCTTCGGAAATTTCGATAGAATCTAATTCTATATCTTCTTTTGAGGCCTCCTGGGCCAAACAGAGCTTTTCATAAAAATCAAGTAACTCTTCATACGCCGGTCTTGCCACCTTAAGGGCAGCCACAGCCTTTTTGATTTGATCGGCATCCATCGTTTCTCTTGTATTCATAGTCTCTCACCCTAAACATCGATTTCATTTTCCTTGCGATATAACACAAAAGGGG
>CAYSBQ010000193.1:0-5446 GCA_964429315.1 uncultured Desulfobacterales bacterium | reverse complement strand
CGCTTAAGCCGGTAATGCCCCCTCCGATTATGATAATCCGTTTGTAAGAGTTCACATTCACAGGTTCAACGTTCTGAGTTTAAGGTTAATGCTTTCGTATGTAAAAGGTTGTTTTTAAAGATGAACATCGAACATTGAACAGCTATTTGTTGTTTCTTCATCTTTTTTCATTCAAAATTCGATGTTGGATGTTCGATGTTGGACGTTCATTTTTTTCATTAACCTTCAACAGTCCATCCGGCACAAAAATCACTTGGCGCCTATGCCCCTCGAATCCTTATCTTATCCTCTACAAGCCCTGCCATCGTGTCGATAAACTCCGGATTATCGCTCACGGTTTTAGCTCGGAGCATATTGATCCCCAACCCTTTTGCAGTTTCCATGGCTTGGGTATCCAGATCGTATAGCACTTCAATGTTGTCACACACAAAACCGATGGGCGCAATCACAACATCCTTGACACCCTGTTCAGCCAGCTTTTTTAATACATCATTCACATCAGGTTCAAGCCACGGATCTTGGGGTCTACCGCTTCGACTTTGATAGGCTATCTGCCAATTGCTGTGATTTATGATCTCAGCTATACGTGTTGCAGAGGCATTTATTTGTTTTGTATATAAACGCAGTTGTGGATCGCTGTGCGGCAGACTGTGGGCTGTAAATACAATGTAGGTAGCGCTAAGACGAGTTTGTGGAACATGGTTCAGGCAATCTGTTATGTGCCTTGACATGGTTGTGACAAAGCCGAGTTCACCAAAAAAAGGTTTTGTATAGGATACATTAAAATCAATTCCAGTTTCACTTATTGCGTGAGAGATATCTGTTTGATACTGCTCCCAGCTTGATTGACTTTCAAATACCGACATAATCATTGCTACTAAAGACTGAACGCCATCGCTTCGCATCTGTCGGAGTGTGTCTGCCAGAAAAGGGCACCAGTTTCTCATCCCCACATAGACGGGCAGGGGGGTTCCGCGGATTTCAAGCTTCTTTTTTAAGGCATCGGCCTGGGCAAAGGTCACATCATTTACAGGAGATTTTCCCCCAAAGAGTTCATAATGAGTGGCGACACTCTCAAGGCGTTTTTCCGGAACGCGCCCATTGGTGACCTTAACCAGGAATGGACGGATATCTTCAAGGCACTTGGGTCCTCCAAATGCGATTAGTAGTACGGCATTTCCGAGTTTATTTCCTTGCGGACAATTCATGTACTGCATCCACTAGCTCGGCCACGTTCTCCGGTGGCATATCGGGAAGAATCCCATGGCCCAAGTTGAAGATGTGACCGGGCCGTCCGTTGGCTTTGTCCAAGATCTTTTGCACCTGGGCGCGTATTTGTTCGGCAGATGTATAAAGCACCACCGGGTCCATATTTCCCATCACGGCAACATCATTGCCTAATACAGACCAGGCCTGTGCAAGGTCGCAACGCCAGTCAAGCCCTATCACCTCGCCGCCGGCCTCTTTCATCAATGGTAGGAGCATCGGGTTACCGGTGCTAAAATTGATTACGGGGGCGGACTTGTCAATCCGACTGATTAGTTGCTTTACGTGGGGCATTACGTACTTTCTGTAATCATCGGGAGACAGGCAACCTACCCAACTGTCGAAGATCTGGACTACATCAGCGCCTGAAGCGATCTGGCCATTAAGGTATTCTACAAGAACGTTGGTCAGTTTTTCCATCAGGGCATGCCATGCCCCCTCGTCCTGATACATCATGGTCTTGGTTTTCGCATAATGGGCGGATTTGCCCCCTTCTATCATATAGGATGCAATGGTAAATGGCGCTCCTGCAAAGCCTATCAATCCAATATCCGGCCTCAAGGCCCGGCGAGTGATCTTGATGGCATCAAATAAATATGTAAATTCAGTTGCGTCAGGTTCTTGAAGCCGATCTACGTCTTGGCGTGTGCTTATCGGATTAAAGATAACAGGTCCTTGACTCTTGACAAAGTCTAGATCACACCCCATGGGTTGGGTGATAAGGAGGATATCCGCAAAGATAATCGCAGCATCGACACCGAGTCGGTCTACGGCCATCAAGGTTACCTCGGCAGCAAGCTCCGGAGTTTTACACAACTCGAGCATAGTTACATGTTTTCGAATTTTGAGGTATTCCCGCTGAAATCGGCCGGCCTGTCGCATTATCCAAATAGGCGTGTAAGGTGTTTTTTCGCATCGGCATGCTTTGACAAAAACAGAGTCCCTGGCAGGGGAGACTTTGCCGAGTTGTTCTTTCCATACCATGTCCGTACGGCGCCATTCATTTGTGTTAATGCCATTTGCAACAGCTGTACGTTTCTTTAGCAGCAAATCTTTCCCGCGGCGTGCCGTCTCGCGGACCAGATGAACCATATTCGTTCTATCCGGTTCGAAATCGACAGCCAGACCTTGTTCTGCAATAGCCCGACTTGCGATAGGTCCAACGGAGGCGATACAAACCTTCTTAAATGCCTCACGTAGTTGCGCTGCTATACCATCCATTGCGGCAACCTTAAAAAGGTGACGGACCTGAGTGGCGCTGGTAAAGAGGCAAAAGTCTACCTTCCTGGGGTTTTCAGAAATGATCTCCTCGACAGCGTTATGCAGAGGAGTTAGGTCTTCGGGCAATTCCCAGTGATAGAGAGGCACACTTATTACCTCAGCTCCACGTTCCTTGAGCCCTTCAACCAATTCCGGATTTGATTGTCCATATTCCTGGACTGCTATACGTTTTTCGGTTATCGGGTATTTTTCATCCAATATGTCAAGCAAGTCATGCCACGTATAAGGTTCTGGAACGCTAATCGTGGGTGATAACCCGAGTTCTTGCAATGCTGCAACAGGTTTGGGACCAAGGGCGATGATTTCTATTTGTCTAAGCGCCTCAATAAATTGCCCTTTGTCATATTTAGTGGAAACACTTTCTACCAAAAGCCTTGTTCCCACGCCTGTCATAAGCGCCAAGGCGTCAATCCAGCCTGCCAGAAGTAATTTGGCAAATCGGAGCGCCTCTGTGTTTTGTTCAAGTGGGACTTCACGCATGCTTGGCACAACGAGTGGCTGACCACCAGACTGGATGATAAGATCGGCGATCTTGTCGGCTTGGCGTGTTTCGAATGAGATGACCTGCAGATCCTTAAAATCGATGGACATAGTCAAAAGTATTCTCCGTACTCTGAGTTATTGAAAACTTACGAGATATTACATTAAAGTAGTATAAATATATGCAAAAGTCAATGTTGGAGGGAGGTAAAGCCATGACGAATGGCATATTTAGTAAGCTGGGCTACTGAATGGATGCCGAGTTTGTCCATGATTTGCCTGCGATATGCTTCAATAGTCCGCACACTAAGAAAAAGGGAAGATGCAATCTCTTTGGAGGCTTTCCCCTCGGCCAAAAGTTGGATTACCTCGCGTTCTCTGGTGGTAAGAGGCGCGGCGTCGTTGCGGGATGTGTCTTTTCTGCACAAGCCGTGTACATATTGTTTAGCTACAATGCCTGCGATTGCAGGGCTCAGATATGTATGATTGGCAAATACTGCACGGACGGCGTAGCACAATTCTTCGGCGGCACAATCTTTGAGCAGATATCCCTGCGCACCAGCTTGAAGCATCCCTCGCACGAACTGTTCGTCACTGTGCATTGAAAGGGCGATAATCTTGACATCGGCTGCACTCGCAACGATTTGGCGTGTGGCGTCTATACCGTTTAGATCAGGCATGCTGATATCCATGATCACGACATGCGGCAAAAGGCTGGCGCTTAATTTTACTGCCTCACGCCCATTGGCGGCCTCTGCGATTATCTCCATATCAGATTCTTTCTCGAGCAAGGCGCGAAGGCCTGCCTGCATGATTGTATGATCGTCTGCAAGGAGAATCCTTATACTCATTCTAGTCGGTTTTGTTGCTCCATGAAGATTGTGTTATACCGCAAAGACGCAAAGACAAATGATTTCCCTTTTGCCGTTTTCTCAGCGGCAAATAAAAAAAGAACCTCTGAGAACTCTGCGTCTTGAGCGAAGCGGGCGGTGAAAAAAGTAGTGGAACTTATTGATAACTTGCAAGAACTCACCGTATCTCTTTATAACTACATGTTTTATCAAAACATTTCAAGTGTAATCCATCCTTTTTTGTTTTTCGTTCTACAACAAAAGGGGCGCCGCATTGGGGGCACGGCCGTGGCACAGGTTTATCCCAAAGGGCAAAAGTACATGCGGGATAACGGTTGCATCCGTAAAAAGGCTTTCCCTTTTTTGTACGGCGGGAAACAAGCTCGCCGTCGCAATCCTTCTCCGGGCATTTGACTCCTGTCGGCTCGGGCTTAGTTAGGTTGTTTCCTCCTAATGAGCGTGTATTCTTGCACTCTGGATAGGCAGAGCACGCAAGGAATGCGCCAAAACGGCCTTCTTTTTTTACAATAGGGCTGTTACATTTTTCGCATACTTCGTCTGTCGGCTCATCTCTTTGAGGGAGAGCGGCTTCAATTACACCCTTCTCGTTGCGGATGTAATTCTGTGTAAAAGTACACTCCGGGTAGCCGGAACAGGCCATAAAGGGACCATTTTTCCCTAACTTGATTTTCATAGGTTTGTTGCATATCGGGCACAGGACATCAACAGCAAGCCCTTGGCCTTTAACGCCTTGAAGCTGTTTTTCCGCCTGTTCAAGGCTTTTGCTGAAAGAGCGGTAAAATTCTTTGAGTACAGTGATAGAATCCGTGGTCCCTTGTTCGATGTTGTCGAGATTCTCTTCTAATTGAGCGGTAAAATCGACATCCAAAATGTCCGGGAAACCTTCTATCAGAAGGTCGTTGACAATAAAGCCAAGTTCTGTCGGCCTGAAATAGCCCTTGGCCATATCTACGTATCCCTTGCCCCTGATAGTGGACAATATAGCAGCATAGGTGCTTGGCCTGCCAATGCCATTTTCCTCCAGCTCCTTAACAAGAGAGGCCTCGGAAAATCGTGGAGGTGGCTGGGTAAAGTGCTGCTTTGGATCGAGTTTGTGACACTTTAGGACTGTCTGTTCCGATAGTGGTGGTAGAGTTGCCTTGTCGTTTAAGGAGGTTTCACCTTCACTTGACGATATATAGAGGGCCATAAAACCGGGGAAACGGAGAATAGACCCGGAGGCCTGGAAGGTATAAGGAGGGGCGGAGATGGCAACCGATGTTTGGTCGAAAACTGCGGGTTTCATCTGGGATGCCACAAAACGTTTCCAGATCAAGTCATAAAGGGCCAGTTGGTCCGGCGTGAGAAACCGGGAAATCTCTTCCGGCTTCCGAAATACGGAAGTAGGTCGTATAGCCTCGTGGGCATCTTGAGCCTCCTTTTTATTTTTAAAGATGTTGGGCGTTTTTGGAATATATTCGTTGCCAAAGTCCTGTTGTATCAGTTGTCTGGATTCGTCAACCGCCTCTTGGGCGATACGAGTAGAATCGGTTCGCATGTATGTCATA
>CAYSBQ010000192.1:3613-5449 GCA_964429315.1 uncultured Desulfobacterales bacterium | reverse complement strand
TGAAGAGGTTTCGGAATTTGACCTTTGTTTTGGTATCTGACCACACAGGATACTTTGTGGCAATCATGGTTCTTGTATCGTCTGAGAGAGTGATGAAACTGTAATAGCCTTGAGTAGTGTCAAACATGCCAGAGCGATTGTCACCAAACCCAGAACCTGTAATTTTTATCTTGGTTCCGTAGCCGCCTTGGGGAGGGATGAGTTCTGCTATGGTGGGTTCGGGGATGGGAGTGCCATCAACTCTAATCCCAATTTCCATAGGTGGGCGACCCTCGGTACCTTGGGGTGTATAATCAGAAGTCCCCCAAGGAGTAGTACCACCGCCAGAAGCGTAGGCACTCAAAGGAAACGGAGCATCCATTGGCATATGACCACCGAAAACGTTTAGTTCTCTGACTTCAAAGGCTAGCCAGTATGTGCCAGGGTCAATTACGAGCGTCAAACCGCTTAATCCGAACCAATCAGTACCATCAAACCCCGATGGCACTGTGAATGTGTCAAAAAACATTTCCTGATTAATATCTGGCACATTGCCTCCGTCGCCGTAAATCGCAAGCCCAACTGTTCCGCCTGCTGAATTATTCGCATGCATGAAACCCAAGATGTCAGTAATTACATATTGCTTATCAAAAGTGACTGCCCCGGCAAGGTTCTGACCAGCCCACAAACCAGCCCCTTCGATTGGATTTGGTGGTTGTCCCGTGTCAATGATGAATGGGTGTGCAGAACTTGAGCAAAAGAACACCAGAAGAACTACAACAAAAGACATTAGTCGTTTCATAACGACCTCCAAGGCTAATTGTATATATGAATAATGCGCTTAACTACAGTCAGGTAATGGCAAGATGGGTTGGACTGTCCTCCATAGACACTCCAACTTAGGTTATCTCATATACTATCAAGATGCAAAAGTCAATAAGGCAAGACAAGGCAGGAAGAAAGGAGGAGTACTGAGGGGATCTAATATTCTACTTTGTTATATTGGACGTGATAGAGGCTTGGGTGTAAACGTGCCTCTTCAACAACAAGTCTTCTCAATTGCGGATTGCGCTCTTTGGCTTTTCTGATCTCTTTAACTATCTGGTCTTTCTTACTGCGGGCACCTAGGATAACTTTAGTAATTGCATCGCCAGGAATATAGAATAGATCAACACCGTTGTCCTTTTTATCTAATGGCATAAAGACTCTAACTTCCTTCTCGTGCATCCAGTCGTCGCCCTTATTTTTTAGGAGGAAATAAAATGGATCTTTTGCTCTTACAGGAGTTTTAAGTCGGACTTTGTCATAGGTGACCGGAACCAACTTCCCAAAAAGCTCATCAGGAATTGTCTTCTTTTCTTCAGTATTGATCTGTTGGTGGAAGAAGGCATGGTTTCCGTCAAACTCAATTATTATCCCCCTATGGTTGTCTGCGTAGTGAGCCCACATTGGTAGACTATGCTTGGTCCATGAAAGGCAAAAGACCCCAATATCATCATGCCAAACGGGTTTAGTTTTCACTGTTTTGAGAAGGTCCTCTCTCGCGCCTTCATATTTCTCTTCCCCTCCCCCACTAGTCAGAAAATGAATTAATTCGCCAATGTCAGGCTGACCTTCAAAAGGATCATTCAGCTTGGATGGAGGCGTGAACCTGAACAAGAGATCCCTAAACAGATTCTCTCTATATCGAGTATATTTATAGAGTCCCAGTGTTATTTTTATTTGTGACATTCAAATATCTCACATTCTGCTGGTTGCCGTCGCCCAATCACGGAGTCCTTTGCGTTATCGCCAGAGGCACAGCTAGAAAACCAGCACAGATATCTTGCCAGAAGCTGTGTTTTCGGAAAAATACAG
>CAYSBQ010000192.1:0-3603 GCA_964429315.1 uncultured Desulfobacterales bacterium | reverse complement strand
TGGCCAAATATCACAACTAAAAACCCTATCAAGAAATGCTCGAGCACCTTGCAGTATCTTTAATGGTGTGAGGGAAAACCCGAGTACATCTTGCTTGCCAGAAGCTGTGTTTTCGGAAAAATACAGCTTACATTCGTGAATCTAGCCAAAAATGGGAAACTGTCAACTTCCGACGTGAGGGCCGTCACTCGTGATGGTTTCAGAAGGAAACCTGAAAGGAATGGAGACCTTCAAGAATCCAACTTCATTGCAGGTATACGTAACAAAATTTGTTTCTCTATTGATATCTAATGGAATTGGTTTCACAAGGAATTCATTTTGCTCTGCTCACGAAAGACAGACGGCAGTGGGTGAGTTTTACAGTGTCAGCAGGGATGAACTGTATAGGTCAAGGAGAGGGGCCTTTAACGAACCCCGAAATGTTGCGGTCTTCCTGACACGAAAGCTAAGATGTGACGGTCTGCAGGAGATAGGTCGCCAGCTTCGGATGGAGAAGTACAGCTCTATAAGCAGCAGCATCGAGAGAATGAAAAAGAAAATGTTGAAGGATCGGAACCTCAAGAGGCGTATGGATAGGGTGACTGAGGGAATCGGTAAGAGTCAAGAGCAGATTCGGCCCGAATTTTTTACCAATTTTTTACTAACATGTCTGCAATTCTTACACTTACCTCAACCATCTCAGATAGAGCAGAAGGCTTAACCTTCCTTTCGTTTTTGGTGATGACAACAATATCATCTCCTACGCGAATCCGATATCCCCTGTTGTCTGCCAAAAAAACCATTAAATCCCTGCTAAGCGCCGCTTCGATCTGCAATTTTTTACTTTTTATCTCGTGATCCGTTGTAATCAGGTAGACATTATTAAATTCGCGCGACTTGTTCTGTGGCACAAGGTCCCAAAGCCCTTTGTTTTTCTCGTTGACAAAAGGCCGGATAACAAACCAGGGAAGTGCCTTATCCGGCAAGCGAAAGGCGACTACGGTTTTCTTTTGGGTTTTTTTGCCTATGGGAAGGGAAGAGGGGGTGCGACGATAGGTGCCCTTTGAAGAGAAGTGATCGAATACTTCAATCTTGACCCCGCCAACATTGCCCGTGCAGTGATTCAATATCTTGGCCGTATTCATTATATTGAAAAACCGGAAATCTGAAAACACTGAATCAGAAGACAGGCATGGCGTGCGGATTACCCATTCCCTGCGTGGATCATTATTGGTAGGCAAAGCGCCGTTTCTTTCCTGGCCGGCCTTGTCCACCTTCTGACGAATCAATGTCTTAATGGCTTTTACTTGTGAAACTGTGATAAGGGGAGTGTGGATAAGTCCATATTTTTTTGCAAGCAATGAGAAATGTTTTTTCCTGAAAGGGATGTCGAAAAGGGAAATAATCGTAGAAGAACAAATAAAACCAGTGATAGCCACCATGAAAAGTATTGCGATCAGGCTTTCATTCATAAAATAACAGTCCTTTCTTTAAGCGGCATTATGCAATGGGTATTTAGTGCGTCAAATAATGAGTGAGGAATGGAAAACAGGGGTTTTTAAAAAACCTCAGTTATGTTTTTTAACTATCGCCGGGGTGTTAACACTGTGAAAAGCAAAGTACTGAGCGGCGACGATATGAATGTCCGCATCAGCACAAGAAATCGCTTTTTTGCGGAAGTTTAGGAGCGTTGTCCTTAAGTGTCAAGGAAGAAGTAGGCGCATGATATGCTGAAGATAAAATGACGATGGGGGACGGCTTTGAGTATTTCTTCACACAGCCATTGCCCGAATTAAACCACTGGTCGATGATATTGTTTTCTGTATTGACACAAGCCGTCTTTTGTCGTATTGGAACGATGTTGTGCAACAAGACCCCATTTAAGTCCGATTTTCTCTTTTAGGACAAGGAGGAACACCAATGTTACAGAAGTTCTTTATTGTTTCAATCGTCGTATTAGCCTCTATCTCAACTTCCTTTGCTGGTTCAGGGCTTAACATGCAGGAAGGCAAGTGGGAAATCACGACCCAAATGCAAGTGCCTGGAATGCCGACGAACATGCCACAGATGAAAAATACTCAGATTCAGTGCCTGACGAAAAAGGACCTCGTTCCGCAAAGTTCTCAGCCCGGGCAGGAGTGCAAGATTACCGACAAGAAGATAGTCGGTAGTACGGTAACATGGACCATGGTCTGCAAGAACCGGGGTGGCGAAATGAAAGGAACGGGCAAAGTAACCTACAAAGGGAACACCTTTGAAGGCACGATGAAGATGTTAATGCCCCAGCAGGGCAACATGGAAGTAACCAGCCACGTCAGTGGCCGCCGTATCGGGAATTGCAAATAGCCGCCGATACTTCTCAGGAGGCCCAATCATTTCCTTTCGAAGAGACCGGCGTGTAGTAAAAACAGGCGGTGCCAGGTTCCTGGCTCAGTAGTGGAATGTGCCTAAAATCTCACCAGGCAAATAGGCTCACATAACCTACCAGAGTTTCGAAAAAAGCAGGAATTGGTCCTGGGCCTCTATAGTTTGGCATACTAACGAGCAAGTGAATCTCAGCAGGACGTATTCGGTGGTTGGAGGATGACCATAAGGAAGAAGTGTGTGTGTTCTACTTTGGGAATGATTGGCCTATTCATTTTTCTGGTATTTCCAGCAGCTTCAATGGCCCAGGCCGAAGGAGGCAACCTCGTATTTATTTTGGATGCCTCAGGTAGCATGTGGGGTCAACTGAATGGCACAGCCAAGATCCAGATAGCAAAGGAAGTGCTGACGGGCCTCATCAAGGACCTGCCGGAAGGACTCAACGTTGGCTTGGTGGCCTATGGGCACCGCAAGAAAGGAGACTGCAACGACGTTGAAGAACTTCTCCCCCTCAACGTGCTGGACAAGGAAAAGATGGTTGAGAAGATCGAACGTATCAGTCCTAAGGGCAAAACGCCCATTACCCTTTCTGTGCAAAAAACCGCAGAAAAGCTTAAGACCGTTGAGGGAGAGACCACGATCATGTTGGTTAGCGACGGCAAGGAAACCTGTGAGGGCGATCCGTGTGAGCTCGTCAGAAAGCTCAAGGAAAGCGGCGCCAGGTTTGTCATGCATGTGATCGGATTTGACGTGACTGAGGAGGAGAAAAAGCAGCTCGAATGTATTGCCCAGGCTGGTGGCGGCACATACTATACGGCCGAAAACGCCACCGACTTCATGATAGCAGCAAGAAAAGTAGTGGAAAAAGCCGGCCAGTTCGGCGTTCTAAAGATTACAGCCCTGAAGAACGGCAAGCCTTTCAAACCCTGGATGGAAATATTTCACGAGGGCCAGAAAAAATCCTTTTGGAATGGCCCGGTCGAGACAAAAAAGGGCGAACCGGGTGAAAGGATTTTCAAACTTAAACCCGGAGCTTACGATGTCAGGGTAATTGATAACAAGGCGCCTGAAAAAACAACGGTCAATTTTACCGGCACACAGATAACCGAAGGGCAAACAGTGGAGAAAACCGCTGATTTCACTGACGGTATCCTCAAAATCACCTCCTTTATGAACGGCAAACCGTTTAACGCCGAGGTGGTCCTGCTTAAGCCTGACGGACAAAAGTACTACTCCCACTGGACCACCAATGGCTTGAGG
>CAYSBQ010000191.1:0-5453 GCA_964429315.1 uncultured Desulfobacterales bacterium | reverse complement strand
TATTTTTTTCGCATGCCTTGATCTTGAACAAAAATCCTTATTTATGGATGGCCACGAACTAGCTTTTATCCATAAATGGACTTTATGGATAAAAGCCTTTGATATTCATCAATAACGGAGGGCGGAAGATGGACTATTTTGATGTTGAGCAAGATGAGGCTTCTATCAATGTTGAACGACATAAGGCCCGCGAACTCAGACAGTCTCAATGGTGGAAGCGTCAGCTTGCAAAAAGGCTTTGCTATTATTGTCGTAAATCATTCCCCCCCGCTGCGCTTACCATGGACCATATCGTACCCCTTATCCGGGGTGGTAAGACCAAAAAAGGAAATGTGGTTACCGCCTGCAAGGAATGCAACAACAAGAAAAAGTATTTGCTTCCCCTGGAATGGAATGACTACCTGGAGTCTCTTAATGAAAATAGTGACCTATGACATTTAGGGGAAGGGTTGGTGAATAGGGTATAAAGGCAAGACTTACCCTTCCTTGGCTGTTGATCCTGTTAAATACCTGGTTTACCTCATAAGGGGAGATTTGTTTCCGCGTTTTCCAGTCCGCCATTTGAACCTTCATCAGGACCTTGTGAGGATTGTCAACCAATTTGAGCATGGTAGCCGTCATTTGGGCAATCTTGTTATACGTGGCTTCTTCACTAAGCTGAAGCTCTTCTCTTATCTGCCTGTGGTATGCCATAATCGCATAGTAATCTATCGGCAGCTTGGTGGCCTCAGCAAGACTCTGAGATAACCAGGCCAACGCATTCTTTGGATTTGTTACCGATTCGTACATGAAGTTCATGGCGATTTCTATCTCTGGATTTACTTCCTTTGCTGATAGAATCAATTTCCCGGCAAGATCCAGCAGTTTTTGATTTTTCCAGCATGCCCATTGCCAGAAGGTATCGGAATAGTTCGATACGCACCAATGGCCTGCGCTGTCTTGAAAGACCTTGCTGTACAAATTTTCCGGACTCAACAGTTTACCGGTTTCTTTTTTAAACAGCGATACTGCTTTTAAACTGAAATCCTCGTTTTGATGCATGACAAGGTCATCTTGGATCAAAATTCCATCCACACCTGACATGGCTACATCGCGGTAAAGGCCAATAAGTCTTTTCTCTACGGCTTTGTCAAAGATACTCCAGTCCGAGATAGCCCCGTAAGACTTGCTCTCGAAACGATATAAGATAGCCCTTGATGCCTCGGGATCGGGCAAGTAAAGTGGCATCTTGCGCGTTTCCATCCACGCAAAAACACGCAATCCGTGTTGGTGTGCCAAGGCCACGATCCGGGTTAAGGCCGGATCTACTACTGGTGCATTAGTTGTCTTGAAATAGACCCCCACCTTGCACCGAGGTCTGGCAAAACGATATATCCTGTCTCCCCGGTTTTGAAAGGCGCGAACAATAAGGGTGTTGACTCCTGCTGTGGCAAGATCCTTGATAGAGCTTTCTACTTGTGCATAGTCTGTGGATCCAAAAACCAGGATTTGTGCCCCGAGGATGCGCTGGATTCCCGGCAGGGGCATTTTTCTAGCGTAGGGGTATGCTTCAGCAACCGAGATTGGCGTATCGGTAGGTGGTATTTTGGAAACATCAAGGTGGGATACGAAAAGAAAGGTAGATAAAAAAATAACTATCAATATTAACGGCGTGCCAAGCCCTTTCTTCGTTACGAGTAAGACCATTAGTTCTCTTTCCTATGCCAAGTTGTTTCCTTTGTCAAGAAGAATATACAACATATTGTGCCATGCAGGGTTGTATTATCCGATATATGGTTTTTTATCCTTTTTAGTTGAAATAGCTGGCCTCATATTCTATCAGGTTTTATTACGGTTTATGAAAATTGCTGATTTGACATTGGAAAACCCGCTTATCCTAGCTCCAATGGCCGGGATCACCCAACTGCCTTTCCGTCGATTGGTTAAAGAACAGGGCTGTGGCCTTGTGGTTACTGAGATGGTCAGTTCAAATGGGCTTGCCTTCGGCGGGCATAAGAGCTTTGAGCTTCTCAGGAGTCATCCTTCAGAGCGCCCCCTTTCTGTCCAGATATTTGGCAGAGACCCTGAAATCATGAAAGAAGCCGCCGGGATCGTTGAATCTCAAGGGGCAGACTTGCTTGATATCAATTTGGGCTGTTCTGTGCGAAAAGTAGTCAAGCAAGGGTCTGGCGTGGCCTTGATGCGTGAGCCAAAGGTGCTTGAAGCAATCTTAAGACAAGTCCGAGCAGTGACGGGAATTCCCATCACAGTGAAGATTCGTTCAGGGTGGGAACCTTCGGGCAAGGAGGCCCTGAGGGTTAGCCGCATTGCCGAGGATTGCGGGGTAGACGCTGTGGCTGTACATCCGAGGACTGCCGTGCAGGGGTTTGGTGGAAAGGCGGACTGGTCGCTAATAAGCAGACTTAAAGACCATCTTTCTATTCCTGTCATAGGAAACGGCGATATTTTAGGTCCTGAAGATGTGCTCAAAATGCAAAGAAGTACTGGTTGTGATGCCGTTATGATCGGACGGGCTTCCATGGGAAATCCCTGGATTTTTTCTCAAAGTCTAGATCTAATAGATGGCAAAGAGCCGAGGATGCCGGACCTATCCTCTCGGCTTCAAACAATTTTACGATATATTGATTATATGGTAGATCATTTTGGGGAGTTTCGGGGAGTATGCATGATGAGGAGCCGCCTGCTCTGGTTTGTGAAAGGTCTTCCCGGTTGTAGTTCCTTTAGGGATTCCATTGTCCGGCGAAAGACCAGACAGGGAATGGTAGATGCCATTGGGGATTACTTTCGAATTGTTCTGCTCAATACGGTAGACAGTAATGTGCACCACGGAGGTGGGGAACACAGAGCAATAAACGTTAATGAATCTGCTCAACTAGGTCCAAAGGAGGGGAAATGACTGGGCTCTTATTTATCGATGATGAAGAGGGAGTTCGACGTTCGCTTAAAAGAGCACTTAAAAAAGAACCTTACACTGTCTTCACAGCTCCGGATGGGAGCCGGGGTATAGACCTAGTCAGAGAACACTGCTCCGAGATATGCGTCGTTATTTCGGATTATAAGATGCCCGGACCGGACGGGCTGAAAACGCTTGCTGTTATTGGTTCCATAAACCCTGAGGTTACACGAATACTCCTTACGGGTTATGCCACTATGGAAAGTGCCATTCGTGCAACAAATGAGGGGCTTGACGGATTCCTTACAAAGCCTTTTGACAATGTGGAGCTTAGAAACAGGATCCGGGAGATTATGATCAAGAAACGCCTGAGACAATTTGTTTCCGCTCAAATATACGATGAGGTTAAGAATGATCCCATGGCTATGCTTCCGAAAAAACAGCGGATAACGATTCTTTTTTGTGATATCAGGAACTTTACCAAGATGTCTCAAAAGGCGTCGCCCGAAGAGATTGCCCGGTTTTTAAACGATTACTATTTCGTCCCTCTGGGCGAGATTGCATATCACTATAATGGTACTGTAGATAAACATATAGGCGATTGCATGATGGTTATCTATGGGGCCCCCGTCTCTCATGACGACGATATCATTAGGGCTATTCAAACGGCCCTTCAGATGCAGAAAACAAGTCGATCATTAGGCAAAGAACTGCAGCGTAATAACGGGTTTAAGCTGAATATCGGCATAGGCATTTGTACCGGCGAGGTGGTTACGGGGGTTTTCGGTTCGCTACGCAAAAGAGAATATACGGCCTTTGGAATGGCTGTGAATATGGCTGCCCGTCTGGAAAAGATGGCTTCGGCCGGAGAGATATTAGTAAATGAGACAACATACCTGGGAGCATCAGAGCAGGTTGTTGCAGAGAAGCTGGGTTCTGCCATCACGATAAAGGGTTTGGATGAACCCGTAGCAATTTATCGAGTGCTGGGCCTTGGCAAGTGAAATTTGTTAGGGTTTGACTCTTACAGAGGTGCTCTTTTCAAGGTCATCTCCAAAAATGCTGGTAGCCTCGGCATGGTGTTCGTATACTTTTACAACCTTGATTTCACCAATTTTTGGACCTGGCACTAAGTAGACATGCTGGTTTGGCCCCTTCATTGGTTCGCCTATACCAAAGACTTCCAAGATATCCCCGATGGTAAGCCCCACATCTTTTCCTGCTGAAAGATTAACGGTCGCATTCGTGCTGCCGGTAATGTAGCCTCTCCATGGAACTTCGCTTAGCCGTTCGCAAACTATGCTTGCCACCCTATTGGCAATATTGACAATGAAGGGTTGTGCTGTTTCGTCCTTGAGCTTTGAGACATCACCTATTTTTTGCCATGTCTCTTGAGGCACTTCCACTTCATCCTCTATTATTTTATCTAGAATCACACTGGTTGTCTCGACATCGTATACCCTTATGCGTAAGGAGATCTGTAAAAAGGTGCAAGTCTTCCTGAAACCCCATATCCCACGTTTGTCTGTGAAGCGCCGTATATTTTCAAGATGTTGTTCCAGTATTGCGCCAAGCCCGTAGATTCTTCCTGTCTCGGCAAGGGCGAGGTTGTCGATATGGCCTGGCGGACTCTGGGGTATTTCCTCTAAGGCCTTGCGAAGGGGGGAAGTTTCTGTGATGACCAGGCTGTCGCAATTGCTTTCAAGAGATGCCTTTAGTGCTATGGTAGCCGACTTGTCGAGATCCTTTTCCTTATAATCCGTGTTTGAAATGGGCATGAAAGCAATCTTCTTTTTTAAGCCATGCTCTTTCCCCATAATATCATCGGCAATCTTTTGTGTAGTGGCACAGCCGACAACTAGGAAACAGGCCAAAAAAAATACTGCAACGCGATTTAATTGCTTTGTATGCACGGTTTCAAGTCCCTTTCTTTTCCGTATTCTACTCGCACAGTAGTGGTTATGCCGCCTCGGGATGTAAAGGTTCCAACAACCTCTGCGAACTTGGGCTTGAGTACGGATGCCAGATCATCTAGAATTTGATTGACTACATGTTCGTAGAAAATACCCACATTGCGGTATTGGAGAAGATAATATTTTAACGATTTGAGTTCCACAATCTTCTCTTTCGGCACATAGCGTATAGTAATGCATCCGAAATCCGGAAGGCCTGAGATGGGACACAAAGAAGTGAATTCAGGCTGGTCGATCTTGATTTCAATATCGCGTTTAGCTTCATATGAATAATCGAGCACTTCGAGAATCTTGCATCCGACAGTATCCGCATTTTGAGTGTTGGTCTGCAGCCCCTTTTTCATGTTTGATATATCCACGTCGGTTCCTTTCAATAAACGTAGCAATGCTTAAGCATTTCACTTGAATACTTGACTCCTTGCATCTTTCCAAGGCGAAAGCTGCAATTCTTATCATCCTATATCTTTTCATAGCATACTTCGCTTTACAGTAAAACGGCATAGTGCCATAACTCTTTTTTACCTTGCCAATCTTTTTGCCCGAAGTTGCCCACAGGCAGCGCTTATGTCTTGACCTTTGCTTCGACG
>CAYSBQ010000190.1:0-5507 GCA_964429315.1 uncultured Desulfobacterales bacterium | reverse complement strand
GGTACCTTGCCGGGACGAAAGCCTTTTAGCTTTATGCTGTCCTTAAGGTTTTTGTAAGCTTTGTCCAACTGGTGGCCGACATCCTTTTCAGAAATCTCCACATGCATAACTTTTTTTACCGGACTCAACTCCTCAACATCTACCTTCATAAGATCAATTCTCCTGTCTGCACACCTGGTGCGAGAGGCGGGATTTGAACCCGCAAAGCACTAAGCCGCTGGATCCTAAATCCAGTGCGTTTGCCAATTTCGCCACTCTCGCACAAAGGCTATTGATTTTTTGGAAAACAAATAATACTTTAAGCTTGTTTTGTAAAACCCGTAACTTATTACTAGTAGTATTTTCTGTCAAGGGTAATTGAAGAATGGCAAAATCAGGAAACATTACAAATAAAATGAAGCACATACAAACAACATTGACAACCCAATTATTCTTGATCGTCTTTCTTTTTTCCACTTTCGGCACTGTTTCAATAAATACTCCAGCCCAAGCGCAAATCGTATCAAATGATCTTCGCAAACACAAGCTTATTTCAATTAATCCCGGACATGGTGGGCACGACAGTGGGGCAGTAGCTTCATCCGGCCTGGCTGAAAAGGATGTAACACTTACACTGGCCAAACGTCTAAAGCAAATCCTAGCTCAAACTTATGACGTATATTTAATTCGTGAGGAGGATTACTGGCTTTCTATTGAAAGGCGGACAGCTCTGGCAAACCACCGCCGGTGTGATATTCTCGTGAATCTCCACGCTTCAGGAAGTTTTCAACACACTGCTCGGGGAATAACGGTGTTTTATTTCGGATATAGCGCAGGCCAAGGGTTATCCCTCCAACAGCGAAAAGATCTTACTCAATCCGAAGATGGGCTCCTTCCATGGAACTATGTGCAATCTAAACATACCGATGAGAGCAAACTATTGGCAGGCCTGATCCATACTAAACTTATTGAAAGTGCGAACTTAATAGATAGAGGCATACACAAGGCTCCCCTTTTAGCCCTAAGTGGCGCTGATATGCCTGCCATCTTGATCGAAATAGGCTACGTGAGCCACCCAACCGAGGAGAGAAATCTCAGCAACCCAGAGGTTATCTCTGATCTTGCCCGTTCCATAACCGATGGGATAAATGAATATTTCAGGCAAAGGAGCAGTTGCATCAAATCAAAAGACATGATAGAAGAAGATATGGGTACGGGGCGTGGCGCAGTCTGGTAGCGCACGTGGTTTGGGACCACGGGGTCGGAGGTTCAAATCCTCTCGCCCCGACCATAATTTTTAGGGTTCGTCATGCGATAAGTGCCTCAAGATTGCTAAGGATTTTGGTGTGACAGTTATTGAGTAGCGAGCCCTAGTTCACCACAGAGCAACGGGATGCACAAAGGATTCTCAATTTTCTAACGCATTACGAGGGGAAATAAACATGATAGAATCACTTCTTGATAAACAAACCACCTACCATTTGCAAAATTACGCCATTTTGGAAAACGAGGATAACACGTACGAATACGTGGGTTGGGATCCGGACAAGAAAACCGGAGCGTTTTCATGGATTAGGGGGAAAGCTGCTGTCCTTGACGACATTTTGTGCTTTGGCAGTATAATGTCTGACGGCAAAGAAGAAACCATCGAAACTCAGTTGGAACTAGATTACGAACTACAAAAGTTCCCAAAATGGGATAAAACCAAATATTTTTGTGTAGTCATTGGAGGCTCACACGCTAGTCTGCTAAAGTTCTGCGACACAAAGAATTTTGCAAAGAAGGGAACGGAAGAATATGAAACAGCACAAAAAACACTGAAGAAACATGGGGTAAATCTTCCTTCAGATGATGCCACCTTTTAACGAAATAGCAATCCAAAGCAAAGGCGGAGAAAGACGCTTAGTGTTCGCGCAAAAATATTTTTACAGAAAACCAATCCAAATCAGGGCTAGTTTTTGTCGTTGCTAGTCTCCTTCATAATCTCCTTCTCGTATATATCTAATCCATTCACATAATCATACTTGTCAGTCCCATCGGGAAGTTTGTCCAAGAGGCTCTTGATTCTATCTCTAACACAGGCCTCACATGCAACAAGAAGTTCTTCCTCAATCGAAGTTACGGGAAGAGCGGAACATGCCGGACAAACAGCGATCCGGTTAGGGCCTAACAATATTTTTTCAGGCTTCTCTTTTGCCACATGTTTGCAGGCAAGCCACAAAACCTGTTTGCCATGCCTTGGACATTCACCCATTTTCTTCTCATAATCTTCTGCCTTAAACGTCATTCCTTCCCTCCTTTTTTACAGGTGATACGGCTTGTCATCTCGACACCCACTGCACTCACATCGAAACCAAGACAATCTGTAACACCACATGTTCTATACACTAGGACTCATAAGCTCCTCTAAGGAAATATCTATGTCACTTCCCTTTTCAATCCGCTCGCCACGTTTCAATTTGGCCAATATCGTCTCCGCCAGAATAATAGTCATTTCGTTTCTAGCCGCAGACCTGCTGACATCTTCTGCAGAATAGGGCTCTGACATCTTTTCCCCATAGAACCCCTCAATGGCTTCAAGTTGTTTATCCTGGGGTAAGGATAGAAACCCATCTTCGAACTCCACTCCCAAACTATTGTCATCTTCAAAGTGTACTTTGAATGGAACTTCTTTGTTCTCTCCGTCTTCTTTCAAAACAAACCCTCCTCAGCTATGGAGATTGATCAAGCATTCTTCTCTTTGCACGGCACACGATACATGACCCATACGTTATCCCCATCGATTTCCCAAGTCTCATAACGTTCAACCGTAGCTTCTTCCAATAGAGGTTCTAAGCCTTTGCCTTGCATTTCTCCTATTAATTTTTCTATATCACTCTGAAAATCAACATCACCATCCTCACTGAACAGGTCTTTGGAAATCTTAAAAACCTTGCCATAGTAACTAGCTGACACACCTGTCTGCTGCTGTGTAACCCCTTGTAGAGTAGAATAATAAGCCACCGTGACTTTTCCCATTATTACCCCCTTATAAAATTGGATCTGCCCAAGCAAACTACTACATTATCTTGCCTTCTCCAGTTAGATCCCTAAACACAACAACCAACGAAGAATACCTGGATCATCGCCCTGAATTTCACTTATTCCAACCCATACAGTCTCCAGCTAAAATTGCCTTTCCGATAGGTATTCTTGCACCCCTTTGATGCCCCCCAGAACTTCTTCTGTCTGCGGTAATGTGGCAGCAATACTTTCTATATAACTGCGCTCTCTTATCGCACGAAAGGTAGGACCGAAGTTTACATCAAACACCCAACTAACCTGAAGCAACTTAAAATCATTGAGTGTGGCCATGTATCGGGTATCAGCCATCTTTTTCAGGCTCAAGGCCTCCATGATTTCCGGAGTGCAAACTTTATTATCCGGCAACCCCCATACAACGATCGAATTTGGATCTTCATACTGACCATCATAATAGTCTATAAAAACTCGCCAAATATCAAGTTTGTCGGCATCACGCAATAGCCTTGAAAAGAACAAAATACGTTCATCCTCATCTTCAGGCAAGATACGCACATTGTGATACCCAATCGACTTAAATACAAGGGACCGTTCTATGCCAGAACAGGCAGAAAGTACTTCATGCCTTTTTAGTTCTCTCAATCCCAATGCCGCATGATTCTCTGAATTCGCATCCCGGAAAGTCCCATAGACCTGATACTGTTTAAACCTGCCAATATCATGAAACAGCGCTACAGTCTCGGCCAGCAGGAGTTCATCTGCTGACAAGCCCAACCCTTGTCCGAGGACGACAATCTCTTTACAAACCCGTTCAGTGTGTTCCAATTTCAGTTTAATAGTCTGATCATAGACGGTATCATCCTTCAAATACCCCTCCACGTATTTGGAAAACCATTCTTTGAAATGGACGAGTATATCTAAGTCCATTGAACCACCATTTTAATAGTTCCAAGACTCTACACATGTAAATAGAAAGGCCCACGAAAAAAACAGGCCTCCGTTACATCACATTTAAGGCTCTATTCCCGACTATACCTAAAATATGCCGCGCATGTCCCCTCGCTTGAGACCATGCATGGACCAATCGGATTTTCCGGGTTACAGATCTTGCGGAAAAGCTTGCAATCAATCGGTGTGTTTACGCCACGAAGAACATCGCCACATTTGCATCCCGGCGGCTCTGGAGAATCAGGTACTTCAAGGTTAAACAACGCCTCTGCATCAAAGGCACGATAGGAATCTCTGAACGCAAGACCGCTCTTCGGGATTATACCTAAACCACGCCATGGCGCATCACAAGGCTCAAAAACGCGATCCATAGTCTTTAATGCTTTTGGGTTTCCCTTAGGTGCAACTGCCCTCCGATATTGGATTTCCACCCGTGCCTCACCCGCCTCAACTTGGTCGACCAGCATAGATATCCCCTGTAAGATATCCAACGGCTCAAAGCCCATAACAACGCAAGGTGTTTTGTACTGTTCCACCACGGCTTCATAGGGGGCCGTTCCAATGATCGTGCTAACATGGCCGGGACACATAAAACCACTTACATCAACTTCACCTCCTGAAAGGAGAGCATCCATGGCAGGCGGAAGGAGTTTGTGAGAAGATAAAACTGAAAAGTTCTTTACCGCTTGAGCCTCTGCAACAAGTACTGTAGCTGCAATGGTAGGGGCGGTTGTCTCAAAACCTATCCCAAGAAATACCACTTTCTTGTCGGGATTCTCCTGTGCAATCTTCACCGCATCCATGGCCGAATATACCATACGGACATCCGCACCACGACTTTTTTCTATTTTTAAGGAAGATTTGGATCCAGGCACCCGCACCATATCTCCAAAAGTCGCTACAATCACCCCCGGTATCCGGGCTACCTTGATCATCTTGTCAATATCACGTGTTGCAGTAACGCAAACGGGACATCCCGGCCCGGAAATCAGTGATATGTGTTCAGGCAATACCTGCCGCACACCACTTTTAAATATTGCCACAGTATGTGTGCCACAAATCTCCATAAACCGTGCAGGTTTCTTAGAAATAGATCTAATACGCTCCGCCATCTTCGAAGCCAAAGCCCCGTCCCTATATTCACTCAGGTACTTCATCAATTACCCCCATTTCCTTCCAAAGCTGTAGTGTAATTTTCGCTTCCTCAGGATCGATCCGGTGAAGAGCAAATCCTGCATGAATAATAACATAGTCTCCAACCACCGGCATTTCGTCCACGATGTCCAATCGCGCCTCTTTCGTCGTGCCACCCAACTCGGCAACCACTGTTTCGCCGTCGATCTTAACTACTTTCATCGGTGCTGCTATACACATGACTCATTTCCCCCTTCGTTTGTTATTCCTTATAGATAGATCGGCAATCGGATAACTTGTCATAAATAATAATAACAAACTACGATTCCTGCTTCCCAACTTACAGTTATTTCGTGACGAACCCTAGCTGGTGGCCATCCATAAATAAGGATTTTTGTTCAAGATCAAGGCATGCGAAAAAAATA
>CAYSBQ010000189.1:0-5604 GCA_964429315.1 uncultured Desulfobacterales bacterium | reverse complement strand
AATGATTGCGAAATGCAGCGCAACGCAGAAGTTGGACTTTTTACGAGACCGTCAACATTGCAAAAAAAGGGGACCGTTCACGGGTTCATGGTTCAGAGGTTTAAAGGTTGTATTCTCATCACCATACGTCATTTGTAAACGTTTACCCTTGTTCTTTGTGCTTAGCTTTTTGCCTCCAACCTGACGCCTCAAGCAGCGCCGGAGGCGCTCAAACCTTGAACGTTGAACCCTGAACCTGTCAACGCTTACGAAAAAAGAAAGGGAGGAAAATGAGGAAGAAAACTCAATTATCAATATTCTTGAAAAATATCCCTGGGGAACTTGGGCATTTTGCACAGTTGATGTCAAAGGCCAATATAAACATATTGAGCATGTTCATTCAAAATGCCTCCGATTATGTCCAGGAGATGTTTGAAGCACGCGGAAAGCCGATAAAACGAAAAGCCTCTGCAGCAAGTTATGGCTCGGTGCTCAAAGAAGCCAAAAAGTATTCTCTCATACGCGTTATAGTTGATAAGACCGATGAAGCCTTAAACGTTTTGAATCAAGCCGAATATTGGGTTAACACCACGGACGTTCTGATTGTAAAACTTGACAACCAACCGGGCAAATTGGCCAATATTTCAAAAAGATTTGGCGATGCCGGCATCAATATAAACTATGTCTACGGCTCTGGAGCCCAGGATGCGAAATCGGTAATCTATGTCTTTAGCGTCCCAAATGCGGATGAGGCCATGAAGTCTTTGACCCCCTAAGTGTCCATCCATAAAGAGCATATTTTGGCCCAATACGGCGTTCTCCGCGGGTTTGCGCCTGCGGCTTATGAAAAGGCCATCCTCGACGCAGCGTTGCTGCGACTGCGGTGTACTGTTCTCAAGCCGTAGGCGCAAAACCCTTGTGCGGCCTTGTCTTGGGCCAAAATCTACCCTTTCAGGACGGACACTGGTTCCCAGATGCTCCGTCGGAGTATAGAAGTTCGTGAATGGGCACCAGGTAAAGCTACAAACCTATCCCGTCGATATACACTCCGCACTGCGGACACTTACTATTTGTAATGTTATTTTCTGAAATATGGAAACCCCAGCGCTTAATTAGTGTATGGCTACAATTGTAGCAAGTCGTGCTCTCTCCTTCATCCCCTGGGACATTCCCACAGTATACGTATCTAAGTCCTGCTTTAAGGCCGATCTCCCGCGCCCGGTGGATTGTTTCTACCGGCGTGGGAGAATGATCGGTAAGTTTGTAAGTTGGATGAAATCGGCTGATGTGCCAAGGCGTTTCGCAACCAAGATCGTTTAAAATAAAGGAAGCCAGTTGCTCCAATTCCTTTTTATCGTCATTGAGCCCTGGAATCAAAAGCGTGGTCACCTCCAGAAAAATTCCCAGTTCCTTCATCAGTTTAAGCGATTCCATCACATGCTTGCGCCGGGCCGCACACTGGTTTTTATAGAAGCCATCATTAAAGGCCTTTAAATCCACGTTTGCAGCATCAAGATAGGGTTGGATCATGTGAAGAGCTTCGGAAGTCATGTAGCCATTTGTTACAAAAATATTTACCAGCCCCTTTTCATGTGCAAGTTTCGCTGTATCAAAGGCAAATTCAAAAAATACCGTCGGCTCTGTGTACGTATAGGCAATACTGCGACAATCCGCCCGTAACGCTGCAGCCACAACGTCTTCAGGGGTGTATGACTCCCCCATAATCATCCCTTTGCGGTCTGCGGGGAGTTGGGCAATATCGGCATTCTGGCAAAAGCGGCATCTAAAGTTACACCCAACCGTTGCGATAGAAAAAGAAAACGTTCCGGGCAAGACGTGAAAGAGCGGTTTCTTTTCAATAGGGTCTACGTGCTGTGCGATGAGCCTTCCATAAACGAGAGACTTTAATTGCCCTTGTTGATTTTCACGAACTCCGCAGATCCCCCGTTTACCATCCTTAATTACGCATCTATGACTACATAGATCGCATCTGACTTTGCCGTTTTCCAGGCGTTGGTAGAGATATGCGTCCATAAAGTTCTAGCCGCCCCTCTAGCTCCTGCTCCTGTTACGAGAATTCGTCCCTGTGGACATAAGGCCGGATACGGCTCCCTTTGGTTTGCGTACGTAATCCATTCTAACATTACTCGTTCGATACCGTGGCGCCAGTACCACAGCCATACCTATGTAGCTTCCCAAAGGGCTCTTTTGAACCAATGAGCACCGTTCAATATACTTGGTATAGCTTCTAAACCTAGATGGAAGTTGATAAACCGTTCCACGCCGCATGGGTGTTTTCCCTAAAATCTGTCGCACTATTCGCGTAAGCTCCCAAATGCTAAAAAATCTAGCTTGGTTATAGATGTTTTCTGAAAATATGCCTTTTATCCTTCGTTCGACGCACTTAATGGAATATCGGTTAAGCACCCCCAGGAAAATACGATCCTTGGTTACACGACACGCCTCTCCGATGGCTTTTTGGCTGTCTTCTACAAACTCCAATGTCGTAATCAGGGTTGCAACATCAAAAGTATTATCATCAAAAGGAAGATCCTCGGCAAACCCACGGCGCAACTCCGCACGAGCGCCCAGCCTCTTCCTTGCAAACTCAAGCATATGAGGTGAAGCATCCAGACCGGTTACATTCAAACCCATATCAAGAAACAGCTCGAGATGCCTGCCGGTCCCACAGCCAATATCGATCACTCGTTCACCCGCTGAGGGCTTTAGCAGCCTCACCAGGAGCTGATCTTCCAGATCAGCAATAAACCTGTTCCTTTCGCTATTCAACCAGTCATCGTATTGCCGGGCGGTTTTGAAGTCAAAAACATATCCCATGGGTTCACACCATTTTTAGTAGTTACTGCTATTTCATAATTACCTTAAAAGCAACTAACGAATCAAGTAGAAAAACAAAGGTTTTACTTGCTTTTTTAATGTTCGTCGGCTAGGGTCGCACCTAGTGTACCATAGCACCGTTAGGGTTTGTCGGCTATATTCGGCATTATCTCCACAGTTCCAGGCCGAGAACAAGCCGGTGCAAATGCAGCTCACGTCAACAGGAGGTACTTATGGCAGGTGTTAACAAGGTCATCTTGGTCGGTCGCCTTGGAAAAGATCCGGAAGTCCGCTATACATCCGATGGCACGGCAGTAACAAATTTTACCATGGCAACCTCCAAAGAATGGAAAGACAAACAGACGGGTGAGAAGAAGGAACGCGCAGAATGGCACAAGATTGTCGCCTGGCGTAGGCTCGGTGAAATATGTGGCGAGTATCTTGCCAAAGGAAAACAGGTCTATATCGAGGGAAGTCTGCAAACAAGAGAATGGCAGGATCAAGATGGCAAGCGCCGGTGGACTACTGAAATCGTCGCCGACACAATGCAGATGCTCGGATCGCCTGGACAGGCACAGGCACCATCGTCATTCGAGGAAGGCCCAGCCCGCGAAGACGAAGACCGGGGTACGCCGAGCAATCAAGCCACCGAAGATGATATCCCCTTTTAGGGACGATGAAATTCTAATATATGCCCATTATTTGACAAGCTATACGTGGATAGACACTACCTAGCTTGGGCTCTCATCTTCAGACTTCTTTTCTTCCTCTATCTTTTCCGGTTCCTTCTCGTCTTCATCGAGTTCGCCAGACGTAGCCTTTTTAAAATTCTTAATACCCTTCCCGATGCCTCCTCCAATCTCAGGCAATTTCCCGGCACCGAAAATAATCAGAATAATAACCAGAATGATAATCAATTCCGGCATTCCTATTCCAAACATGCCATTTCCTCCTTATCACTTGTCAGCAGAAAAAAGGCCTTCGCCAACTATTTGAACGCGCCAATACTTTTTATAAAATAGCACTAAAACAACCTCCTGTCAATTCTTGCCGATATCTTTCATTGAATCCTTGATTGCTGCATAGGCCGTATTGATTTCTGTCATTTTTCCCCTAGCCAATTCTTCAATCACCGGATCTTTATCGGCAAATCTGTCCGGATGGTATTTTCGCGCTAGATTCTTATAGGCCTCCCTGATCTCTTCTGGCCCAGTATTGTAGGGAACTTCCAGCACATCATAATGCGACTTCAGACTATCTCCCAAGAGGCTGTTTTTTAACAAATCCGGGTTATTCTCGATTGTGTGGCTCACCAGTAGCCCAAGCACAGCCCCCACTGGGCCTGCCACAACCCAACCAATACCCGCACCAAGCACTTTGTGAAGCTTCCCCGTGCCCTTTTTATTTGATTCTTCGACCATAGCAAGAAGAATTATCTAATATTTTGCCGACTGAGTCAAGGACAATAGGCGGTCAATCAACAACTTCCTTGCTTCAATCCACTCGGCGTGCTAATTGTCATCCAGTTTACAGCCCAGACGAATCCATTTCAGTAAACGAAATCTAATTGGAGCTGCTTTGACCACTTTCAAGCCAAACATGCTACCCGCCCTTATCGGCAGTCTCCCCCTCTTAGACCATGATGAGGCCATTCATATGGTCTTTGAATCTACTCCGGAAATACCTCTCTGGGTCCAGCTTCCAGCACATCCAAAAGAGGGCATGATGGTACAATTCCTAGACGGCATTCCAGGTATTGTCAAAAAAGACGACCGGATATTTATAGATTCTTCAAGACCAACATTTGAAGACGAGACGCTTAAGTTCTACGAAGATTATCTCATGGTCACTGAGGGCAATTTACCTTTAGATAACACTCGTTTTGCTCTCAACCCGGAAAGTGCCACAGGTTTCTTCAAGTTACTCGAAGTCATAAAAAAGACCCCAGCCCTCCCTGTTGCCCTCAAGGGGCAAGTTACCGGACCGGTAACCTTGGCCACCGGATTGACGGATCAGAACAAACGCGCACTTTTCTATGACAAAACACTTCTAGACTTAGTGGTAAAAACCCTGGCTGTAAAGGCCCGTTTCCAAATAGAAAAATTTCTCCAATACGGCATTCCTGCCATCGTCTTTATAGACGAACCCGGTCTGGCAGGCTTTGGAACATCTGCATTTACGAGTATTTCCAGCCAAGACGTTAACCAGGTCCTCGGTGAAGTGATTGAAGCCATTCATCTGGCCGGAGGCTTAGCCGGAGTACACGTATGCGCAAACACAGACTGGTCTTTAATTCTTGATTCTACGGCAGATATAGTTAGCTTTGATGCCTACGGTTTTTTTGATCGACTAAGTCTGTATAAAGAGTCCCTCAAGGGTTTCCTTAACCAGGGCCGAATACTTGCTTGGGGAATAGTTCCCACATCAAACGGCAAACAAATAGATGCTGAGACCTCCTCCAGCCTTGCAGAAAAATTGGAAACAAAGATTGCTCATCTCGAATCCATAGGGATTAAACGCCAAAAGATACTGAGCCAATCGCTTGTTACGCCAAGCTGTGGCACCGGTTCCCTTGCCCCACATCACGCCCTCAAGGTCCTCGAAATGACCCGTGCGGTATCCTCCAGATTCCGCTCACAGGTCTGAGACCTTTGAAAAATGCAAATTTTTGTTAGAGTTCAAGAAAGGTGAAAATTTTAACCACAGGAATACATTGAGTATTTCGAGGATTAAAATTTGAGCCTGACGCAGAAATCGGGCAAAAAGGGGCGTTTTGCAAAGGTCTCA
>CAYSBQ010000188.1:0-5613 GCA_964429315.1 uncultured Desulfobacterales bacterium | reverse complement strand
AACTTCGGCATTATCGCAACAACGGTAGACATTACGGAAAGTCTGGCAAAGGAGACTCAGCTGATTCAAGCAGGTAAAATGTCCACCCTTGGAGAGATGGCAACGGGGATTGCGCACGAGCTGAACCAGCCCTTGAGTGCCATACAAATTGGAACCGATTTCTTCAAAACCATGACAAAAGAGGGCAAGGTTATACCTCCGGAAGATTTGATTCTTGTCTCTGAACAGATGGCGGACCAGGTAGCAAGAGCCGTTCGTATTATTAACCATATGCGGGATTTTGGACGCAAGTCTGGTGCGCAAGGAGACCGGGTCAATATAAACAGACCCATCCGGGGAGTCTTTACTTTGTTAACCAGGCAGTTGGAGGTGCGAGGTATTGAGATCGTACTGGATTTGGCAGAGGGACTTCCCAACATTGTCGCAGATAGCAATAGACTTGAGCAGGTCTTTATTGACCTTGTCATAAATGCCAGAGATGCCATGGAAGGGAAAGAAGAACTGTCTTTGAACTCAAGTACGAAAAATGTGCTCACTGTCAGGAGTTATCGGGAAGACGGCCAAGTCGTTGTAACTATAACTGATACCGGTATCGGGATTCCTGCCGATATAAGAGAGAAGATTTTTGAGCCCTTTTTTACGACAAAAGAAGTTGGTGGAGGGACAGGTCTGGGACTTTCCATTAGTTACGGTATCGTTAAAGACTATGGTGGAACAATCGAAGTGAAAAGCGAAGAAGGCAAGTGGACTAGCTTCAAAATAGTCTTTCCGGCTTGTGAGGACGATGAAAGCGAGCTCTAAGGTTATGCCAAAGATTATGTCAAAGATCCTAATCATTGATGATGAAGCCAGCATTCGCACCCTATTGAGGGTTACCCTTTCTCATAAAGGCTATGAAGTGATACTGGCCGAG
The DNA here is from genome assembly GCA_964429315.1 of uncultured Desulfobacterales bacterium. Classification (GTDB taxonomy): domain Bacteria; phylum Desulfobacterota; class Desulfobacteria; order Desulfobacterales. The sequence continues at coordinate 4,700 of CAYSBQ010000188.1, read as the reverse complement.
AATGGCAAGAAAGGAATTGAGATCTTTAAAGAGGTGCGGCCTTCAATTGTGATTACAGATATTAAGATGCCGGGTATGGACGGCATTGAGGTTTTAAAGCGGTTAAAAGCACTGGATGCCGATGTCCGAGTGATAGTGATTACAGGACATGGCGATATGGATTCTGCCGTTGAAGCGCTAAAACTTGAGGCCTCCGATTTCATAAACAAACCTATAACTGATGATGCCCTCACGATTGCCCTTAAGAGGTCTGAAGAAGTCTTGTGGTTGAAACAGAAGCTCAGAAAATATACGGGCAATCTCGAATCTATGGTTAAGGAGGCTACGGAAGAGTTGCAGACGGCCCATGACTTTCAGAAGAATCTTATTGAAAGCTCAATTGATGGGATTGTAGCGGCCGACAAAAACGGTACCATTATTATCTTCAATCAGGCCGCTGAAAGTCTGCTGGGTTATGATGCAGATGAGGTTGTTGAAAAGATGCCGATGGATGAAATATGCTCCCAGGATCTGTATGAGTCTATCGAAGAAAGCCTTCGCAGTAAGGAATTTGGAGGGGGTAATCGACTTGTCAACTTTGAGGCAGTGGTGAGATCGAAATATGGCGAAGATATCCCAGTGCGTTTGTCTGGGGTGAGGCTTTTTGAGGGTGGGGCTGAGACCGGTAAAGTTTGTTTCCTCCAGGATTTACGTGAAATAAAGCGGTTGCAAAGAGAATTGATCGAAAACGAAAGAGTTGCGGCTACAGGTCAGGCGGTTGCAGGGATGGCCCATTATATAAAGAATGTCTTGAATGGGCTTCAAGGTGGTGTTTATATGGTCAATATCGGCTTGAACAAGGATAAGCCTGAGCGTTTGCACAAGGGCTGGGCCGTGGTACAGAATAACATTGGCAGGATCTCCAATTTGGTTATGAATATGCTTACTTATTCTAAGGAACGGGAACCTGATTATGAGTATTGTTCGCCAAATGAGATTGCGCAAGAGGTATGTGACCTTTTGGAGGGAAAGGCTGAGGAAGACAATATAGAGCTAGCCAAAGATTTTGATGTGTCCTTAAAAGGATGGTTCCTTGATCCAAGAGGGATCCATCGGTGTTTGTTAAATCTAGTTGGAAATGCCATAGATGCTTGCTTTCTTGATCCCGACGAGAGTAAAGCCGGGTCTGTAATGATAAGAACACGCAAAGAGGATGGTTACGTAAGGTTTGATATTGCAGATAATGGTATGGGTATGAATCGGGAAGTCCAGTCAAAGCTTTTCGGGCGCTTCTTTTCAACTAAAGGTGGGAAGGGAACAGGTTTGGGACTTCTTGTAACGCAGAAAATTGTTGATGAGCAAGGAGGAAATATCTCCTTCGAATCAGAACTTGGGAAGGGCACCACATTTACTATGCGCTTTCCAAAAAGGCCATCTGAGCATAAATGAAAGGAGGGCAGTAAAGTTATGAAAAAGAAGGTTTTGGTTGTTGATGACGAAAAAGAACAGCTGGAATTCGCTTCCGCCATATTGGAAGAAGAAGGCTATATCGCTTTGAGCGCTCTCGATGGCGTACAAGGCATGAAGTTAGTTAAAGAGAAAAACCCCGATCTTATTCTCCTAGATATCATGATGCCGAAAAAGGGCGGAGTCGGGATGTACAAGGATCTCAAGCGTGATGAGATGACCAAGGGCATCCCTGTTGTTGTTGTAACCGGTGTGACTAGGGGGGGAGAATTTAATGAGCAGATGCTTACTCAGGATGAAGAGCTTCCCGGTCCCGACGGGTATGTCGAAAAGCCGATGAATCCAAATGCCCTGATTAAGATCATTAAAGATTTGTTGTCATAGGTTATGACAGCAGTTATGTTTGAAAGATGAACGTCGAACATTGAACACCGAACGTCCAACGTCGAATGAAAAACGTAAGCGTTCACAGGTTCAGGGTTCAACGTTCAGGTTTACCTTCCTTATTCGAAGTTGGACGTTTATTTTTTTAACCTTCCGCAGTCCATCCGGCGCAAAAATAACTTAGCACTTATGCACTTGAATCTTTTCAAGGCGAAAGCCGCAATCTTTTCAAGGCGAAAGCCGCAATCTTTTCAAGGCGAAAGCCGCAATCCCTGACCCCTTGACATCATCATCCTAATTTTTTAACCCATAACCTCTGAGCCATGAACCCGTGAACGGTTAACTGTTTTCTTCCCTACTGCATTAGTTTAAAAATAAAAATAGATTGACCAAGCCCGCCATTTGTGATAGCTGCTCTAAGGGTTAATCGTGCAGACGAGGAAAGTGTGGTTTTGGCTCTGTATAGAGTGACTGCGACCTCAAAAATTGATCAAGGAGGATTGGGTTTCATGTGTAAGCAAAAAGCCGTACTGTTTTTTATGTTAGTGACTTTTCTACCTTTTCTAAGCACTTCCGCCTTTGGGGGCCATGGTGCAAGTAAGGCCCACGAGACGGTCCATGAAGGTGGAGACTATGTGACGATTTCAGGTACTATAAGAGATTCTCATAAGGAACCGGTTGGAGAGGTTGTAATGACAGTGGAGATGGATCATCATCCGGTTGCCCACCTGGAAACTGGTGCAAATGGGCACTTCATAAGCAACTTTATGGTTAAAGAGCATGCCATGGAAACGGCTTCCTTTGAAATGAAGGTCCATAAGGCTAGTTTTGCCGGAAAGACCCTTCACTTCAAGGGAAGTGACTTTGCAAAGAAGGACAAGCAGTACTTCATCGGCCAGGATGTCTCCCTGAACCGCGTTTTGGGGCCCGCCTTCTGGATCTCCACCGTGGTATTTATCCTTGCCTATGTACTCATCGCCTTTGAACTCTTGCATCGTACTATTGCCGCCATGCTCGGTGCGGCCCTTATGATGTGCATTTCGTATACCATCGGTACAATCAACCCGGACTTTCACATCTTTTCCTTTCACAGTGCTGTTGCATCAATTGACATGAACGTGATTTTCCTCTTGATGGGTATGATGATCATAGTGGGGGTCCTCAAAAATACAGGGGTATTTCAATGGTGTGCCTACATTTCTTATAAGGTGGCCAAGGGGAAGGTCTTTGTCTTGACAGTCATACTGATGATATTTACCGCTGTATCATCCGCCTTTTTGGATAATGTTACCACCATGTTGCTCTTAACAGGCGTTGCAATTGAGATTGCCGTTTCATGTAATTTGAACCCACTCAGTCTGCTAATTCCCCTGGTGCTCGCCTCCAACATAGGTGGTACGGCAACACTCATCGGTGATCCACCCAATATCATGATTGGTTCATATGCTGGTTTAAGCTTCATGGATTTTGTCATCGCCCTGGCCTTGATATGTGTAATATCTATGGGCGCCCTTTTTGTTTACACAAAATTTGTGTGGGGAAAAAGCTATACCAAGGCCCAGGCTACTGTATCCAATGTGGCCGAATTTACCGCAGAACTTAAGGAAAAATACAAGATCTACGATTCAACGCTGCTTACATACGGTTTAATTGTGTTGGGGTTTGCTATATTTCTTTTCCTTTCACATGGTTATTGGCACATGGAGGTAAGTATTGCCGCGATAACCGGTGCAAGCATTCTTTTCACTATCGCCATTGTTACTAAAAAAGTGAATGTCTTGCACCTGATCGAAAAAGACATTGAGTGGCCGACCCTCATGTTTTTTATCTTCTTGTTTGTCCTCGTGGGAGCTGTGGAAGAAGCAGGCCTCCTTGCCGTTATTGCAGACTGGATCCTCGACCTTTCAAAGGGAAACTTCCTTATGTCTATGACCCTGATCTTGTGGGTGGCGGCGATTATGTCCGCATTTGTAGATAATATTCCCTTTACCGCCACGATGCTGCCTATTGTGGCATATCTTTCCAAAGTGATACCCGGAGCCGAAAACACGCTCTGGTGGGCTCTGGCGCTTGGTGCGTGTTTTGGTGGAAATGGCACCATCATCGGTGCATCGGCCAACGTTGTCACAATGGGTATTGCCGAATCGAAGGGCTACAAGATATCCTTTATCGGATTTATGAAAACAGCCTTTCCGTACATGATCATCTCTATTGTTATATGCCAGATCTGGCTGATGGTATTTAGACCGGCCTAGGGTTTGTCACGAAATAAGTGTCTCAGATTGCGAAGGATTTTGGTGTGACAGATGTTGAGTGTCTAGCCTTTAGTATGATCTAGTAAGATTTCCATATATCAAAGCAGAAAAGCTCGTGCCTTGTGAGAGGCCGAGCTTTTCTTTTGTGATTTCCAACGACAACTGTCAACTGGCATATATATTGCTTTTCAATATTGCGAAAGGATTCGTGGCAAGGGAAGCAATGGTTATGAAAGTCTGGCAGGTAAAAACTGACAACAGTTATATTTCCTTTGGGGGAACTAGAAGAAAGAAGCTGAAGCCATCGGCCTGTAATGAGCCATTCAAGAATTATTTCTGGTGTCCCAGAAAAAAGTGGTTTTTCAAAGAACCGTGTCCTTTCCTGAATAGACGAGAGTGCAGGAATTACCGGCAAATGTGTGGTCTGTATTGAGGACTTACGCAAGGAAAACGTAAGCGTTTACAGCTAAACAGTTACATATTATCCATCCACGAACTCTCAAATTCCGAGGTAGTGCCCATCCACGAATCTTTCATAAATTAATGGGCACTGGCGTAAATTTCCAATTCAGAAATGAGCAATTTTTTGTCTGAGCAAGGCCGCACAAGGGTTTA
>CAYSBQ010000187.1:0-5625 GCA_964429315.1 uncultured Desulfobacterales bacterium | reverse complement strand
CGAAAAAGACCCTGGCAGCATTTTATGCCTCCCAAAAGGATTGGAATAAGGCTCTCGCCTGGATGAATAAGGCCCGGGAAATGAAACCCGAAGACCTTGTCATCCAGAATGATATTGCCTCTCTCTACATGGATATTGGAAATTCTCAGGAAGCTGGAAATCTTGTTGATAAAATCCTGGAAAAGGACAAGGGCAACATACGTGGTCGCTTTCTAAAAGCTCGTCTACTGTTGGGAGAGAAGAAATTAGCTGAAGCGGGCCGGCTCCTTGACAGCATAATCAAGGACCAACCCAGCCATGGTGGCGCTCATTACTACCGCGCCTTGGTCTACCTGGCAGAAAATGACCGCATAAATGCCAAGGGCGCCCTCTTGGAGACTGTTAAACATAGCCCTGAGAATCTGAAGGCCCGAACCATTCTCGCGGAGACTTATCTGGCTGAAGGCTCACCTGATCTTGCCCTAGAGCAGTTGAGGGTTGTTCTGGCAAAAACTCCTTTAGACTATGCAGCCAATCTTCTTAGCGGAAACGTCTATCTCTTGAAGCGAGATACTGAAAAGGCCGGGAGGGCTTACCAAAAGACCGTCAAAATCAATCCGGAAAACCCGGCTGCGTATTACCAGCTAGCCACACTAGATCGGCTCCAGCATCGGTATGACGAAGCCATAGCCCATCTGGACAAAGTCTTAGAGCTCAAACCGGATGATCTGCCGGCCTTGGTAACAAAAGTTTCCGTACTCATGGCCCAGAAGCAACCCACCAAAGCACTTTCGTTTCTCGAGAACATACTCCCAAAGCACGAGAATAACTCAAAACTATCCGCAGTTCTCCATGAGATGCGTGGAAAGATTCTGGCCTCGCAAAAGAACTTTAATCAAAGCGAGGCTGCTTTCAAGAAGGCCCTCGACCTTGATCCTAACTTGGCGGCCCCTTATCTTTCCCTGGCTAGGCTGTATCTCGCAGAGAACCAAACAGCACAGGCCATATCCCAATATGAGAAGATCCTTGAAAAACAGCCAAAGTTTATTCAGGCTTATATGTCCCTGGGCGCCATATACGACGCCAAGGGCAACAGTCCGGAAGCCTGCAATATGTATGAGAAGGCCTTGGAGATTAATCCCAAGTTCGCACCTGCGGCAAACAATATGGCGTGGATACTACTCGTTGAGAACAAGAATCCGGATCGCGCCCTATCCCTTGCTAAGACTGCAAAGGCGCAACTACCGGACGACCCAAGTGTCGCCGACACACTGGGCCTTGCTTTAATTTCAAAGGGTCTTTATCCGAGCGCCATATCTGAGCTAAGAGATGCGACAAGCAAGTTGCCCGGAAACTCGACCGTACTATATCATCTGGGCTTGGCTTATTGGAAAAACGGTGAGAAGAATGAGGCCGTAGAAGCGCTGACCCAGGCCCTCAAGATCAAAAGTGACTTCGCAGAAAGGGATACTGCTAGTGCACTGCTTAAAGAAATCGAAGCATCGTAACGAACAGAATCATGGTTTTTCTTTAAGCCTTGAGCTTTCACCGTTTAGCTCTGATTTGAACCTTTGAACCCGTGAACGGTTACAAACATAGTTCTTGGTTGATGACTTCTTGAACAGATAAAAAATGATGGCAGGGACTTCTCACTGTAGGATCGAAGTCACGGCCTTTAAAAGAAGATGGGCTGGAAGAGGCGACCTTGCCTACAGCTTGGTCACCTATTCGAGCGAAATATCTCCTCCAGGCGCTCTGCCATCACTGAGTATAATAGAGTATTTTTACATGATTTTGCAAGGCTTTTTTTGTAACCGTTCACTGGTTCAGAGGTTTAAAGTTTGTATTTTCATCACCATACGTCATTTGTAAACGTTTACCCTTGTTCTTTTCGCTTAGCTTTTTGCCTCCAACCTGACGCCTCAAGCAGCGCCGGAGGCGCTCAAACCTTGAACGTTGAACCCTGAACCTGTGAACGCTTACGCTTTTTTTAAATAACCGTTCTTAAGGAATCCGGGCTAGCGCTACCGTTATGTTATCATAACCTCCGGCGGATTTGGCCAACTCGATAAATTGGTCTACTTTTTGGGATAAGGTTGATTTCGAAAAGCAAACCTCCTCAATAGAACTATCATCAATCATGTCCGTAAGCCCGTCTGAACAAAGAAGAAAAAGATCGTCGGAAACGGCCTTGCCTCTTATTAGGTCAAGCGCCAAGCTCTCATTAACACCAACAGCCCTGAGGACAATATTTCTCATCCGGTGATTCTTGGCTTCAGCCTGGGTGATCAGACCTTGGTCTATTTGATCCTGAACGAACGAATGGTCCTTGCTCAATTGCTTCAACCGACTATTTCTGAAACGATAAGTTCTGCTGTCTCCCATATGCCCCAAAACATAACCATTCTCGGAAAAAGCTATAAGTTCCGCGGTGCAGCCCATCCCCTCATGGTCAGGATTATTCTTCACATGGCCTAATATCCTCTCATTAGCCAAAGCAAAGGCCCTTTGAACCAACTTGGAACTTTGTTCTTCGGAGTCACTATATGCACCCGCGAATACCTCCTGTGCTGTTTCAATAAAGATACGACTAGCCTCTTCTCCGGCTGCTGCCCCACCCATGCCATCCGCCACGGCAAAAAAACCCAGATCAGGCCTCAGAATAAACGCATCTTCATTATTACTGCGTCTCAGACCAACATCAGAGTTACCGGATAAAACTACGTTGGACATTATCTCCTATCAACCTTTCAGTTTGTTCCTTGTCCCTAACCCTGAACATTGAACCCTGAATCTGTGAACGCTTAAAACTTACGCTATGCCTATCGGAAATATCTCCCAAGATCAAGTAAAGAATGCATACCCGGAAAACGTCGTTTCACACGCTGAAATGAATTCGCTTGACACAAGCAGGCAATTTTAGGCTATAATTCAAAACTATCATGAAAAGTCCGCCAAACATCGTAGTACAACTTATTCATATCCAGGGAGCGCTTAAAGGTGAAATTCAGGAATTTTCCGATCCGGCAATCATCATTGGACGGGATCCCTCCTATCACGTTCACTTTCCCAAAGACCAGACTGCCATTTCCCGGAAACACGCCGAGATTACAAGGGAAGGGAACCGTTTTAAGTTGGTGGACACAAGTACGAACGGTACATTTGTAAACGGAAAAAAAGTGAGTGAAGCCTATCTTAAAGATGGGGATGTCCTTACCTTTTCCGAAGGGGGACCAAAGGTCAGCTTTTTAACAAAAGTTGCCGAAGGCCACCCTGAGATACAGCAACCACCACAGCATGACATAATAGTTCAAGAACAAAGTGCGCTACCCCCGACACCACCTCGGGAACAACCGCCCCGGGAACAACCGCCAGCACCTGTCGTCAATCACCCCCCCTTTCCTCAACCACAGGCAGAACCTCAAGCAATTTATAAACAGGGCCCCCTTCAAAAAACTCAAGTGCCACTTGTTATCCAATACGGCCCCACTCTTCGCTCGTTTAAAGAACTTCCTATAACCATTGGTAAAGCACCGGGGTGTGACTTCATATTGGACAACCCTGTTATCCTAGATAAGCATGCACAGATCTTCTTTGCTCAAGGCCAATACCACATCAAGGATCTCACTGGGAAGAACATGCTTTCTGTAAATGGGCGAACTCTTGAGCTTCAATCCCCGATTGGTTCTGATGACATTTTGGCTTTGAGTCCTGGTGGGCCAAAATTCCGCTTCCTCGGTGGAGGCCGTCTAATGGAAATAGAAGAACCTGAACAAGACGTCCCCTCCACTCATGAAATGGTAAAAGGATCTGTCCGGAAAGCCCGGAAAGCGCCGGAAAACAAGGGGGCAAAAGCCCTATTTAAAAAATTCCTTCACCGATAAGGTCTGACAAGATGAAAGTTCCTCCAATGCCTTTCAAGATTTTAGCACTCGCTCCCTTTTCTTCTTCCCAACCCACACCCTGGTCTAAGCCACCCCTTCGAATCGACAAGACAAACATAGACCAGGTGATTGAAGGCTTGGGCCTATCCTTCTATGTTTCTCTTCCCAAGGATCTCTGCCCGGCCGGTGGTCTCCACATTAGTTTCAACAAGTTTAAGGATTTTCACCCCGACACCCTTATTCAAAACAACGCCTTCTTAAGACACCTCTTGGAGGCCGGAAAGTTGGTCGAAGAAGCCAACGCAAAAAGGCTGTCAGAAGAAGAGGTGAGAAAGAAACTGGAACAATGGCCTGAGCTTCCACCAATCGAGATAAAATATCAGAGCGAAAAATCAGTAAAGCCCAAGGAAAGTGCCATTGATGATATCTTGAAGATGGTTTCCTTGCCGGAAGCGAAAGAGACGCCCCTTGGAACGTACGATATAACAGCCAAGATTAATGCCTATATCAAACAAGCCTTGGTCCATATCTATTCTCACGAAAGTTTCAAAAAACTTGAAGCTGTCTGGCGTGGGGTGAAGCTCCTTGTTGACCAGGGTGGAATAAACGGAGAAGTCAGGCTTGAAATCGTCCCCGTCGATTTTGACACACTAAATGAAACCCTGGAAAACCTCTTATCAAACCCAGCAACAGGCCTTCCCTCACTTATATTAGTTGACCTGCCTATGAACAACACCCCAGTGTGCCTTGAAGCCTTTAAGAAGATCGCGCAGCTTTCAGACACCCTTCTTACACCTGCTATCTGCTGGATCACCCATAAATTCTTGCAGATCGAATCATGGGAAGACTTAGGAAAACTTTCATATTTGCCTCACCACATGGAAGGGGCGGCTTACGCAAAATGGCATCACCTGAAAACAACACCTCAAGCTAACTGGATGGCCGTCACCTGTAACCCTGTCTTGGCACGCTACCCTTACGGGCCGGACAATATGCCCCGGACGGTCCGTTTTGAAGAACAGAAACTCCTTTGGACAAGTCCGGTCTGGGCTATTGCCTGCCTCATGGGACAAAGCCACGATAAAACAGGGTGGCCAACACGGTTTACTCAGTGGAAAGAGATAAGACTTGAAGATCTTCCACTCGTTACTAACGTGACGGGGAAGCTGTGTCCTACCAAGGCTCAGATTAGCGAGGAAAGGTTACAACAGTTCATTACGGCCGGCATTATGCCATTAATCGCCGGCAACAATGACACTGCATTTACACCCGCAGAAATAAGCATTGCCGACAGTTCCTTTGCCTATCAGGTCCTTGTCTCCAGAGTTTCTCACTTTTTGATCCTGTGCCAAGAAAACTCCAAAACATCCTTGGCCCCTGAAGAACTCAGAGAAACTCTAAAAAAGGCCTTTTCTTTATTCTGGCAAAACAGCGGATATCCGGTCCCACTGGACCTAGAGATCTCAACTACCAAATCTCAGGCAAAAGAAATGATTTTTGTCAAGATTACCTTTAAACCTTCATGGGAGGTCCTTCCTTCCAAGCAAAAGGTTGAACTCGAATTTTTATGGAACAACCACCGCCACCCATGACGGATAGCTCCACGAATAAGCATAACCTGAATGCAACCTCTCTTTTCTTAAAGACCGTTTCTCCTTAAGGGCTCGCGCAAAAATAACTTCACATTTTGGCATCTCAGCTTCAACCCATCTTTGACCGATGCCTCATTCACAAAATCCTCGAAATAGCTCGCTATGTCTGC
>CAYSBQ010000186.1:2116-5638 GCA_964429315.1 uncultured Desulfobacterales bacterium | reverse complement strand
TGATTAATAAGTATCAAATACAATCCTCAACGAAAGGCATAAAATCATAGACGTTGTCCCCATTGTTGCCATTGTTGCGCATTGTTGCCCTTCTAGGGAGCTTATGACACGTTACCCTGATCAGATTGATGGTATCGAAAGGTTAGCGGCAGTCTATGAGGCTAGAGGTGAAAAGAAAAGGGCTGCCGAGTATTATCGCAAGGCGGCCGCCTTTGCCCAAAGTATGCCCGGCTTTGATCAGGAGGCGATAGACTGGTACTTCTCGGAAGCCAGGAGACTGGGATCGTCTCAGGAAGTAGACAAATGAAATTGAACAAAAGAAATCACAAGAAAGGTTCTAAACCTTTGAGGAATGATATGGATGGATCCGAATCATATGGTGGGAATAAACTCACAACATAATGAAACTGACAACATAACTGCAATGGAGCTTGATGCTGAACAACCCGCAATTCTTTTAGGTCTTGTTCTAAAACCTTTACGTTTGTCTATTTGCGCCGCCCGAAACTGCGAATCCTTGACAGAAGATGCGATCTCCTGTAGAAACCTTTGCGTAACATAATAAAATCACGATTAAAAATCATGGTAAGGAAGCTGTGCTCCGGCAAAAACACAGGTATCGAAAAGAGATCTGTGTTGTGACGCCTATTTTTAGGATAGGGTAGATGGATGATATCTATAATAATTTCAGTGCCTAAAATGCGACACGTTTGGCAAGAACATGAAACTCGACGCAAGCTGATGTTAGTTTCCATATCAGTTGAGATCGACAATCCTAATGCTCATGTTTCAGGTCCCTGTATAGGTGACATTTGTAAAGGCGATCTTGTCGGGTAGTGAAACTGATGGACCGATTCTGCGTGTACTGAAACTGAAAAATGCGCTTGAACCCCGACTTTGCACGATCCTTTCAGGTTTTTTTGAAATTCTTCAGAAAGGTGTAGACCCTTTGAAAAAACCGTTCAGAAACACAACAGAAAAGCTATTCCGTTGTGTAAAGTGGGTGTATTTATAAAATGTCACTCAGATCTAAAATTCTGTTGATTCTGGTTGTAGTTGTCGTTTTGTATGCTGGTTTAGACTATGGGATCCAACGACTGGTAGTATTTCCAAGCTTCGTTGCCTTGGAAAAGGAAGAAGCAACCAAGGATCTGGACCGTTGTTTTGAGGCCATCCGGAGGGAGTTTTACCATCTCGACACCTTCAATCATGACTGGGCAGCATGGGATGACACCTATCAATTTGTTCAGGATCGCAACGCCGAATACATTTCATCCAATTTGGTTGCCCAGACTTTCATAGACAATAGAATTAACCTCATCTATTTTTGCGACAAAAAAGGCCAGGTGGTTTGGGGTGAGATTCGGAACGTCGAAACATGGCACAAAATGGATCTTGGAGAATTCCCTCCCAGGTCATTACCTTTGGAACATCCTGTACTTTCCCATGATAGCATCGAGAGCGCCGTCGCCGGTGTTCTCTCCACAGAATTCAAACCCATGTTGGTCTCATCAAGGCCCATTGTGACCACCCACAACGAAGGGCCGATCCGCGGGACACTCATTATGGGGCGGTTTCTGGACGAGGAATATGTTCGAACCCTAGTAGAACAGACCCATGTTGAGTTTTGCCTCTGGCCCATTGCCGGCAATGCATTACCAGCAGAGGAAAGGAAGATTCTCGCCAGTATTCCCAAAAATGAGCCTTTGTTGATCAGTGCCCCCAGTAACGATCACGTATACGTTTATGGGACTTTTCCGGACATAAAAGGCTCCCCAACCCTCTTGGTGCGTGCCGATATTTCAAAAGAAATCAGCTCAAGGGGAGAGGCGGCTCTGCGATTCGCGCTGATTTCCATTCTTGCCGTCGGAGTCGTGGTTCTTTTCGTTCTGTTTGTGTTGTTACAAAAAACGGTTGTGAATCCTATCGACAAACTGAGAGCCCATGCGGTGGCAATTGGAAAAAGCGACAACCTGACTGCACGCCTGTCTCTTCAACGAGCAGACGAAATCGGTGCGCTGGCCCTGGAATTTGATCGCATGGTGGGACAATTGTCTGAGGCACGTAAGCAGCTGCTGGAGCAGTCTTACCTGTCTGGAATTGCAGAAATGGCTTCTGGCGTTCTCCACAATATCCGTAACAGCCTCAACCCGATGATTGTCGATATTCACATCTTGAAGGAAGAGCTCTACAAAGTGCCAATTGAAAAGATACAAATGGCTCTCACTGAGTTAATGGAAGGAACGGCATCAGTTGAACGCACAACGGACTTGATCAAATTCTTAGACCTTGGCAACAGGACGCTAGCCGCGTTTGTCCAAAAGTTTGAGAACAAGTTGGATGACGTGATAAGCCGAGCGGCCCATGTGGAAGAAATACTCCCAGGAAATGATGATTTAAGTTTCCAGGGGAAACCCATGGAGGAAGTCCACTTGGATGAACTGGTCAGTGATGCCATGGATCTTATGCCGGGCGATCTGCGAAATGTTATTAACCTAAATCTTCATCCGAGCATGAGGGAAAAAGGCTCTGTAAGGGTGCATAGAGTATCTTTGCGTCAGATTTTGACGAATCTCCTGACTAACGCGGCTGAGTCGATCAAAAGAACAGGGGCCACTTCTGGCAAAGTAGACATTCGAGCCCTCACACAGCAGGCCGATGGCCGAAACATGATTCACTTGACCATCTGCGATGACGGAGAGGGGATTGAATCAGACGATCTGGATCGAATTTTTGAAAGAGGTTTTACAACAAAACGGAAAGGGGCTTGGGGTATTGGTTTACACTGGTGTGCCAACACGATGGCTACCATGAAGGGGCGTCTTTTTGCGCAAAGTAAAGGGATAGGACATGGCGCTTGTTTTCATCTCCTTTTCCCTGATAGGTAATGAACCATTGCCGATCTGAGGCAGTTACTATGAAAGAAATTGAAACAGATATAATACGAATCCTTGTCGTCGATGACGAAGAAGCTATTTTGGACTCATACCAAGAAATCCTGGGTGCTGGGAGAAAGCCTTTTGAATCAGAACTCGAGGCAGAGAGACTTGCAGAAAAGCTTTTCGGTGAACCAACTCAAAGGTCTCAAAAGGCGTCTTACAATCTCGTGCGATGCCGCCAAGGAAATGATGGGGTTGAGACTGTCAAGATAGCCGTTGAGGAGAACAAACCATTCGCCGTAGCTTTTATCGACGTGCGTTTGCCGCCAGGTCAAGATGGGGTGTGGACGGCAGAGCATATCCGGAAGCTGGACCCGTTCGTGGAAATTGTGATGGTGACAGCCTATTCTGACGTCGATCCTTCGGAAATCGCTCGCCGTGTCCCACCAGAAGATAAGCTCCTGTATATCCAAAAGCCTTTTCACCCTCAAGAAATGCGCCAATTTGCCTCAGCTCTGGGTGCCAAATGGAAGGCGGAGAGATTACTCCGAAATATGAACGTGGAGTTGGAGCAACGGGTCAGAGAACGGACTGCCGCGTTGAAGAAGGCAAATGAGCAACTTAAAGAGGAGATTGCCCAACG
>CAYSBQ010000186.1:0-2016 GCA_964429315.1 uncultured Desulfobacterales bacterium | reverse complement strand
GATCACAAAACGGAAATTGAGGAGAGAGTTTTATCCAACATGAAAGAATTGGTACTGCCTTACGTACATGCTTTAAAACAAAGCGGTCTAGATACCGGACAAAAGGGCCATGTGGATATTTTAGAATCAAATCTGAAAGAGCTTATTTCTCCCTTTTCCCAAAAGCTGTCCTCAGAACAACTGAATCTTACGCCGAGAGAAATCCAGGTTGCCAGTCTTGTCAAAGAAGGTAAAACTACAAAAGACATTGCGGGACTTCTTGGGGTTTCGACTAATGCGATTGTTTTTCATAGATACCATATCAGAAAAAAACTCGGCCTGAAAAACAGAAAAGTTAATCTGAGATCCTATCTCACGTCTCTTTCATAGTTGAACACTTCTCCAACCGGTTTCCCAAAGATCCATCACGTCCATATCTTCTCAGGAGCGCCACCCACAAAGAAGACCGTTATGGAAAAATATAAAATTCACGCACAAGTAAAGAGAGGATGTAACTATTATGTGGGTGTTCTGCGGAACAAAATATCCTTGTAGCCCCCTTCCTCGTACCCTAAATCTTACTGGGTTAGTTATTGCCTATTTTTTTTCTGCCCAACATCAACACAATATAATAGCTGATTTGCAGGGAAGTAATAGACAAAGCTATATGTAACATGTAGCAAAGCTTATAACCATCTAATTTTTCATTGCTTTTTACATAATAAAGTAGTAAATTCCTACCTTAAAATAGGGTGTTTCCCCCATTGATTCTATACGGCTAACATCATATGTCTGACGCAGGTTAGTGTCGTGGGATAGTTTTCCACAGGGGGCTATATCTTGGTCACCTAGAGACGAATATAGCTCTTGACTCAGAGACAATCTTTTTCCGGGAGTCAGAAGGAGGTGATATAAAAATTGGAATTGAGTTCTAGATTTTCAAAAGAACATACCTAAACTAAGGAAGGAGAAAGTACCATGATTAAAAAAATTTCAATACTGACAATAGCAGTCCTGATGGTCGGGCTTTCCTAGTGCCCGTAGTGATGGCAGAGTTTAACTGCGTTTGTGCTGGGGATCCTGATCAATGTCAGTCGAGGGTTGCCAAACGAATCCAGAATGGCAACATGAAAATGATGGACAGGTGGACTAGGGTTTACATGTATGAAAAGGACCCGAGTGATGACTGGGCTGTCGTCGGAACAGGCGGTGCATGGGGGTTCCTGGATTACAGGCCTCAAGGCACAGTATTCAAATTCCTATTTGTTGGGAAAAAACTGGAGCCAGGGTTTAATTACACGCTAATATATTATCCTGATCCATGGCCAGGAAATGATCTAATCTGCTTGGGTTCAGGCACTGCGAATGAACTCGGGAAAGTCAAGATAGTAGGAAAGGGTGATCCGGCAAACCCTTTCTATGCGGAACCGCAAAGCACTGGAAATTTGCCGGCAGACTATGACGCCAACGTCGAGTACGGTGCCAAGATTTGGCTGGTCCTTTCCGATGATGTAGACTTTGCCAATCAAACGATGATAGGATGGAATCCAACAAAATACTTGTTCGAAAATACCTTGATCAATTTTGTTGACACAGACGGCTAACAACGAGTTACAAAAACCAGAACGCTCCACCAGTGGGCCAGGATTGTCGACCCAGCTTCAGTCCTGGCCCATTTGTTCTAGCAGGCTCTTTGTTCTGGAGGGTCTTTGGAGGATTCAAGAGAGAGATCCCATACTGCTATTGGCTAGGTGCAATCGGAGCTTGATAAAAAGCCTATGAGGAAACACTCTGAGTCCTAACCAGAAACAATGATGTGGAGATGAAAGGAGAATACGTCCATGAGGTTAAAGACAAAAGCTGCTGCTCTTTGTTTGGTCCTTCTGGTCATCAGTTTGTTTTTGAATCCCGAAACTTCTTACTGCTTTGAAATTGCGATCGACGTAGCGCCAAATACACTCAACATTCAAAGTCAAGGCCAAGAATTAAAGGGGACGTCTATGATTTCATGCGTTTTATTCAATCAGCCAAAACGAT
>CAYSBQ010000185.1:0-5678 GCA_964429315.1 uncultured Desulfobacterales bacterium | reverse complement strand
CTGGTTCTCCATCGGTATAAGAAATCCCCCGTGAGACGTAATCAGAAGTCATTGTGAGGGTTGCACTGAAATTAGCTTCATCAAAAGCACCCCCTTCGGCAGATGCATGCCCGCTAACTCCTGTAAGGATCAGTGTAATCAACATTAAACTCAATAGTTTTCTCATTTTAATTCCTCCTTTGGGGCACTTTCGGGCCGAGGCACTTTCGGGACGTACATTAGTTTATAATTTACTGTTAAGCTTTTAACGAGTACCTTTTGCGATCTATACCTCTGGCAATAATATGATGAAGCGCACCCGGTGCATCTATTCTTGATTGGCGCTGCGTACAAACCGGATATTATAATTCAAGTACTCTGTCATCTTATAAACTAATGTACGTTCGTAAATCCGCCCTTGCTGTGAAGAACATCGGAAAGCCGTGTGCGTTATGTGCAATAACACATAATGTGCGGGAAAACCGCATGCACGGTTTGATGAGGGAGGGCTGGCCAAGGCAGCCATGGCAGGGCTATTGAGGCACCGCAAGACGAAAGGTGCGGGAACAGATAAGCCCGGCCTAAAGCCGCAGCAACCAGCTCTCTACTCTACCTGGATCCCGCTATCAAAGATCAGTTAAGCACGGACCAATCGAGCACCGCTCTCCACTATGACCTCTATTTCAGCAATGGTAGGTCATGAAATCAGCGAACTGCAACTCCAGCACATTCATTGGTTCCCCCGTTTTGAAATGCAACAAGCTGTAATTGCAATCAAAACGCTGACGACTAAAACAGAAAGAACCTATCAATCCGGCATTCTTTCTATGTTGGCCTTCAGTTGTGCAACCTGCAGCCCGAGCGAAACACACTGTTTGCCTTCCATGCATTGATCAGCTTCTTCTAGCTCCAGATGTGTCTTGAGTTCGTGATTGTCCCTCTTTAGGTCTACAATCCACGCCCCTTTTGTCTCATCATACTCAACGTCCACATCGATGCCACATTCACCGATGTCAGGATAGATCCCTCTGATTTTCTCGCACAGTTGTTTTTTGTCGTACATCGTCTTGTCCTCCTTTTCTTAGAATGGTTATTACGCTTTCCACTTTCGTCATTGCGACGTACGATAAGTACGCCTTTCAAGACTCGCGCGCCTTGCATCCGGAGCTTTTTACTGTGTCGTCTTTTTGCGGACTTTTTACGAGTCCATCACACTCGTTCACTTGCAATATTTCCTTTCCGTCTCATCAGTGCCAGCCAGTTTTCGGCCCATAGACTCCTTTTTTAGGGCAATAATCCTATTCTTTTCCGCGAGAGTCGTCACAGGGTTCGTCTTCATTGGTCGCCCTTGCGTGCTCAGCGCTAGGTGCTGTGGTACAAAACGGCATTTCCGTTTCTGTCTTTTTCTTCTTGTTTCTCTGTTCTTTTCCCTCGTCTTGTTTGTTCTCTGTCATGATATTCACCTCCTTCTCATACCCCTGTAGTTGCACCAACAACATGGCAAGAAGTCCCAAAAAGTAACAATAATAGCCTTTCTCTGTAATCTTTCTGAAGGTTTTCTGGAATTCACTGCGAGTGATATCCAGAGCTAGATGGCTTGCGAACGCCGGCTCCTGATTATGCCCATCTCTCACATTCTAAACAGCAACGGGGAGTGAGAACAATAGGGTGAACATCGTATTATACAGGAAAAAGGACTGTATTTATTGTCCTCCCGTTCTGAAGTTAGAAAGAAATTCCTCCATCTTTTCCCGGTTCGCTGGAGGCAGTTTGGGCAGCGGCTGATCGGTGACTGCCTTTCTGAATCGGGTGGCAAATATTTCTCGTGGAGGGGTCCTGTATAGAATTCCTATCGGTATTTTCTCGTCCCACTCCATGGCCTTCTTGAGGGCACCTTCTTGATCGCCTGATTCGTAATCATTGCCGAGTTTGTAGACTCGTTCGTTATACCAGCTCACTGGGTGGGTCCCCCAGGTAATGCAAGGCTGTATAACATCTATGTATGATAGGCCGCGATGGTTCACAGCCTCCGTCATGAGATTCTTCAAGTGACTGATGTCCCCCGCAAATCCTCTGGCCACAAAGCTACAACGGTGAATGATTGCTATGGCCAGCATGTTCAAAGGGATGCTTTCCACTCCTTTGACATGGATGGTTCTTTTTTCTCCCAGCCTAGTTGTTGGCGAGGCTTGGCCTTTTGTCAAGGCGTAGATCTCGTTATTGTGAACTACCAGAGTGATGTCTGGATTACGACGAATCGCATGGATGAAATGGTTTCCGCCTTCTCCGTAACAATCTCCATCTCCGGTAACCACGATTATGGTCAGTTGAGGGTTTGCAGCATGGATGCCCAGGGCAACAGGAATTGCTCTCCCGTGCAGTCCATTGAAAAAGTTGCATTTTAGATAATGGGGCAATTTGGCTGCCTGTCCGATGCCTGATACCAGGCAGACTTCATGCGGCGCCTTCTGAAGCCCAACCATAGTTTGCTTAAAAGCCTGCAAGATACCAAAATTTGAACAGCCGGGACACCACTGGACCTCAGCTTCACTCTCGTAGTCTTTCTCAGTGATCATTGAAACGATTCCTTATGTACTGTCCGGTTAAAGGCAAACCGTCATAACGATTTATCGTTCCCTCGAAAGCTAAACCGTATTCGGATCGAAGAAGCCGGGCCAACTGAGCTGTGGCGTTGCATTCAACAGACCAGTATTTTTTCCCCTCGGGAAAAGCAAAATCCGGCAAGGGCCATAACTCTGTAAAGTGAATCATACCGAGCTTCACCCCATCCTGCTTTAACAGATCGACTGCTTCTATGATAGCTTGCCGGGACGATCCCCATCCTATAAAGACAGTCTCCCCTTCCTCCAGGGCAGATACTTCCGGCGGCTTTATCTCTTTTTGAAGATTCTTAAATTTTGTCTGTCGTTTCTGGACCATAGCGACAGCTGTTCCGGAAAGATCCTCGGTGATGTGCCCTTTTTCATCATGCTCATCACTGTCTGCGACGACCAGATGTTGACTCTGCCCCGGGTAGAGACGAGGTGAAATCCCATTATCAGTCAACTCGTAACGTTTGTAGTTTTCAATTTCTGAAGGATCTGCGAGGTACGAGGTGGGCGCTATCTCATAAAAATCAAAATCTGCGGTCGAGAAAAGGGAGTCAGCGAGAGACTGATCAGTAAGGACGATCACCGGGGTTTGATACTCATCGGCCAAGTTGAAGGCGCGTGTTATCTTGTGGAAAGCGTCTTTTGCATCTGAAGGCGCTAGGACTACCTTAGGGAACTCACCGTGGCCGGCGTTTATGGCAAACAAAAGGTCTCCCTGTGCAGTCCTGGTTGGAAGCCCAGTGGCTGGCCCCGGCCTCTGACCTAGAACGATCACGAGGGGGGTCTCCGTCATCCCGGCCAGGCTTATACCTTCCACCATCAGGGCGAACCCTCCGCCGGAGGTCGCTGTCATAGCCCTAGCACCGGCATAGCTTGCTCCAATAGCCATGTTTACGGCAGCTATCTCATCTTCTGCCTGCTCGGTGAAAACCCCCAGTCGGTCTTCCTGCCTGGCCAAAAACGTGATGATTCCGGTAGAGGGAGTCATGGGGTAAGCCGAGATAAAGCGACAGCCGGCGTAAGCAGCAGCCAGTGGAATGGCTTGGTTGCCACTGACCAGGTAGTAGCGCTTCTGGCGTTCTGCAAGCCTCCAGGGGCACATATCCTTGCACCTTTTCTCGGCCAAAGTATAGCCTTTCTCAGCTGCGGCACAATTTGCCCTTACCACCTCATCTCCCTTCTTAGAAAATCTTTGCTCAATGACCTTCTTCAGTGTATCAATCTCGATTCCCAGAATAGCTACCAGCGCCCCTACGGCAATAGTGTTGGCGTATACCTTGTTTCCCAACTCTTCTTTTGCAATATTGCTGAATGGGATGGTTACCATCCTCTCCATTACTTGTCTCTCAGCCAGCAGGATGCCATCCCTTTTCAGAATAGGTTTGTACTTAGAAACGGCACCCTTGTTCAAGCACAGGAGAATATCGGCTTCTACCAACGGTGCGTTTTGAGGTTCCTCACCTATTCTGATTGAGTAGCTGTTTTGCCCGCCGCGTATCCTTGATTCATACTCTTGCCAAGCAAAGACCGCATAGCCCTGGGCCAGAATAGTTGCTGTCAGAACAGCCCCTACTGTCTGTATTCCCTCGCCAGCTGCACCGGCGATGACAACGTTCAAGTCTTCCATGTCCCGATCTCCTCGTTTTCCTGCCAGCCAATGCTCTCCATGTGCAACGGTGGTCCCGGAACCAGGGCGTCAGCCTTCATCACGTAATCGCCAGTAGTTTCATCGGCCATCTTCGCTGTGGCTTTTGGACTCTTAACATGCCCACACCGCCGGCAGCCTAAATCTCGGCCATCGTCTTGGTGTTGCCCCTGGCGATGGAGTGAACAATCAATACATTGGCCATCACTCACCTACAACAGTGAATAGTACCATCAACGATGCAATCTCGATCTAAAAGCACTTCTTCCTCACTCTTGTTCTCCTTTCCAACAAAGAGTTGGGAACCGGCAGGTCATAATCGACAAGGTTTCTTCTACAAAAGCCGATACGGAGCTGCCCTTTTGGCCCACTCGCTCGCCGGATAGTCAGCCTTGAGCTTTTCATAGGCTTCCTTCAAGGGCTGAGGGTTGTGTGTGCTCTTGTACAGACTGACTGCTCGATAGTAGATTGCCTCTGGGGCTGAGTCGCTTTTGCGATGATCCTTGAGCAGTTTATCCAAGCCGGTGATGGCTTCCGTGAATTCTTCCCGCTCAAAATGAGTCTTTCCAATTCCCAATAAAACCATTGGGAGCAACTCTTCCGGGGCCAAGAAACCCGTAGTTCGGTGATGTTCTCCACCCTCAGGATCTAGGATAATCAACGTGGGGGTCCACTTCACATTGAAATTATCTGCTTCGGGTTTCGCGTCAAAAGGCAAACGAACAGGCACCACATGGTCCTTGATGAATTGGATCACGTCAGGGGTTGGATACGTAACTGCATCCATCTGCTGACAACCAATTCAGTTAGGGTTATGGAAGTCGAAAAACATCGGCTTGTTATCGCCTTGAGCCCGATCGATTGCTGCACCTAGATTAGTCTCCCATTCAATCCTGTTTTCCATTTTTGCACCTCCCAGCTTTATGGTCTAACAAAGGACTAGATAGTTTCCATCCATAAAGGGCCCTTTTTTGTCTGAGCGGCGTTCTCCGCGGGTTTTCGCCTGCGACGTACGAAAAGTACGTCTCGGCGTAAACCCTTGTGCGGCCTTGCTCAGACAAAATATTGCTCATTTATGAATTGAAAACTCACGCTAGCGCCTATTCGGTTAAAAACATTTATAGATGGACACTAGATAGTACTTAGTTCTTCTATTTTAGGGAGACTAACATAGTTGACGCACCAGTAAATAGGGTAAACCATGTATTTTGTGAAAGAATGTACTGTATTTTGCAGGAGAGACTTTAGGTTGAAAAGTTCTCTGCGTCAAGCGGGGCAAGCCTTTTGACCTGACTGACATTGCCGAAGCGTCGGGGGTTGCCAATAGCTGCCAATACCCCAGCAGAAATGTAAGGACCAAATCCAGGAATGCTCAACAGCAACTTGCAATCAGCAAAGTCTGCGCATATGTTTTCGATGCTCTTGTCTACTTCACGAATCTG
>CAYSBQ010000184.1:0-5682 GCA_964429315.1 uncultured Desulfobacterales bacterium | reverse complement strand
TACTTATCGTAGGTCGCAATGATTTACCCTGTTAAATCGGCTTCGCCGTCTCGCGGGGCGGGGATGAAGCGCAACGCCGCAGATGGACTTTTTACGAAGTTGTCAACCTTGGATTGAGATTGCCATGTTAAAACAGTGCTTTTTGACAATTGTTTTTCTGCTGCTTGTGCCGGTGATGGTCGTGGCCCAGGAAAATCTTCGGGCTCTAGTTTTGCCTTTTCAGGTGCATTCTCATCAAGACCTTGAATCGTTAAAGCAACAACTCCAAAGCCTTGTTTCCCAGCAACTGGCGGAAAGGGGAATTGCAATCGTGAAGCCGCCAACTCCGGCGCCAAAGGAAATAACGGGGCTTGCTTTGCAAGACTTCAGGGATTTGGGTAGTACGGTGGGGGCTGATTTTGTCATATGGGGTAGTTTTACTCAAATCGGAAAAGGCTACAGCCTGGACGCCAAGGTCATGGAGTCGTACACGGATACATCACCACAGCTTTTTTATGTCGAAGGCGAGGGCACTGAAAACATCTTGGATTCCGTCCGAAGTCTCGCCAAAGATATTAGTATGCAGATATTGGAGCTGGAAAAGGTGTCAAAGGTTGTTGTTTCAGGAAACAAGCGCATAGAAAGCGATGCCGTTAAAAGGGTTCTTGAAACCAAAAGCGACACTGTCTACTCAGCCAGGCATATCAGAGATGACATCAAGGCAATCTATAAAATGGGCTATTTTAGTGATGTTCGCGTAAAGGCGTCCGATACGCCTGAGGGAAAGGTAGTTACTTTTCAGGTTCAAGAAAGAGAGACGATTCGCCACATCGGAGTTAAGGGCAATAAAAAATTCGATGAAGAAAAAATCAAAGATATCCTTAGTGCAAGAGCGGGGGCGATTGTCAGTATCAACACACTTCAAAATGACATAACACAGATCGAAAATCTTTATAAAAAAGATGGATACCACAACGTGAAAGTAAGATATGAAATAGGGCCTTTATCAGACAATCGTGCCAATATTGATTTTGTTATTGAAGAGGGTAGCAAGGCTTTCGTAAGGAATATCTCTTTTGAGGGAAATAAGGCTTATGATGATGACAAGTTAAAAGGACTGATGAAGACCGAAGAAAAAGGTTTTTTGTCATGGTTAACCTCGTCAGGAGATCTAGATCGTCAGGCCTTGGAGCAAGACATATCTAAGATAACAGCTTATTATCATAATCACGGCTATATCCAGGCGCGGGTCGCGGCCCCTCGTATTACTGATGAACAGGATTCAATATATATTGATGTTAAGATAGAAGAGGGGCCGCAGTTTAGTGTCGGCAGGGTTGATATTGAAGGGGATCTCATTCATCCAAAAGAGGAGTTGCTCAAAAAGCTCAAGATCAGTGATGAACAAGTATATAATCGTGAAATTATACGGGAAGACCTCTTGAATCTGGCTGATATTTATTCGGACAATGGATATGCTTACGCAGATATCTCGCCACGTATCGACAAAGATATGGAGCAACACAAGGCTAATATTACGTATGTTATCGCAAAGGGTCCGCTCGTGTACTTTGAAAAGATTATCATTACAGGAAACACGAAGACCCGTGATAAGGTTATTCGCAGGCAGCTTAAGATCTATGAACAGGAACAGTTCAGCGGTAAACGCCTTAAGCGAGGCACGAGAAATCTTTACAGGCTTGATTATTTTGAAGATATCAAAGTAAATACGACGCAGGGAAGTGCTAACGACAAGATGGTCGTCAATCTTGATGTAACGGAAAAACCAACCGGCGCTTTCAGCTTTGGCGGCGGATACAGCAGTGTTGATCACTTATTTGTCATGGCCTCTATTTCACAAAAAAACCTTTTTGGGAGAGGACAAACCCTGGGCCTTACGGCCCAACTGGGTAGCAGAACTTCAACCTACACATTCAGTTTCACTGAACCATGGCTTTTTGATATCCCACTTTCAGCGGGCATTGATATTTACAAAACAATCAAGGATTATGACACCTATGACAAAGACAGCCTTGGCGGGACGCTTAGGTGTAGTTACCCGTTTTGGGATTACACACGGGCCTATTTTTCTTATAATTATAATCAGGCCGACATTAGAAATATTATTGAGAGTACAGCCTCATCTTCTATTAAGGAATTTAAAGGCACTAATGTAAGCCACACAATAGCAAGTACGTTGCGCCGTGATACAAGGGACAGGGTTTTCAACCCGACAGAGGGCTCAGACAACAGTGTCACTATCGAACATGCCGGAATACCTTTTGGTGGTGATATAGGCTTTACAAAATATACGGCAAGCTCCAAATGGTTCATCCCGCTTTTCTGGGATACCGTTGGTGGGTTGAATGGCCGACTGGGCTTTGTCCACAGTGATTCCGTAGGCAAACTACCCACCTGGGACCGCTTTTACCTCGGTGGTATGGGATCAGTGCGCGGGTATAGCTGGCGAGATATCAGCCCCACGGATCCAATCACAGGTGATGAGATCGGCGGAAACAAGATGGTGCAGTTCAATGTGGAGTTCTTGTTTCCTCTCATAAAAAAGTCAGGACTAAGAGGGGTGCTTTTTTACGATACTGGAAATGCCTATGATAACGGAGAAGTGTTAAGCTTTGGAGATTTGAGACAGAGCGCCGGTTATGGTTTTAGGTGGTATTCACCAATCGGACCTATCCGCTTGGAGTATGGTTATATCCTGGATGACAAGGAGGGCCGGAAAGGCGAAGGAGGTTGGGAGTTTTCCATGGGAATGGCGTTTTGAAACTGAATAATGGAGGTATTCTATGAATATTCGTGCAATCGGAATAGCAACAATTCTTCTTTTTTGTGCCATTGGAATTGTTTACGGGGCGGAAGTAGCCAAAATTGGTGTCGTAGATTTACAAAGAATTATAGACACTTCTAATGCCGGCAAGCGCTCATCGGCTGAGATCAAGAAACAGGGGAAGAAGATGGAAAAAATCCTCAAGGAAAAGGAGGCCGAGGTTGAAGGGTTGAAGAAAGTCTTGGAACAAAAGGCGCTTGTTATGAGCCAAGAAAGTCATGAAGATAATGAACGGTCCCTTCGGATCAAGATGAACGATTTTAAATCTCTGAGAAAGCGATATCTAGACAAGCTAAAGGAAATGAACCTTGAGTTTTCCAACCGGATTAAAAAAATGGTTTTTGAGATTGTCGATGATGTTGGGAGGCGTGGGGGATATCAGCTGATTCTTGAACGGCATGTGGGCGGCGTGGTTTATGCTCCAAATGCTATTGATATTACAGATAAAGTCATTGAAATGTATAATGAGGTTGATACAAATGACGCTAAGGAAAAAAAGGTGGAATAACAGTTAAAAGGAATGGAAATTTCTATACGCAAGATTGCCCGGCTTGTAGGCGGTGAAGTAGCAGGAGATGATAGGCTCCTCATCGATGGCGTTGCCGCTTTTGATGCGGCAGGGCCAAACAACATCACCTTTGCCATATCCCCGAAATATAAGGGGCAACTCGATCAGACCAAGGCCGCCGCGATAATTGTTCCTGTCGATACCCATGAAGCCAATAAGGTGCTTGTACGCGTTAAAAATCCATATCTGGCATTGGCAAAGGTTTCCAGCTTGTTTCAGGTAGCTAATAAGCCTACAATCGGCATTAGTCGGAAAGCTTGTATAGGCAAGGACTTTTGTTGTGGTAAGGAAGCATCAATATATCCCGGGGTATTCATCGGAGACAACGTAAGCCTGGGAAATCATGT
This sequence comes from uncultured Desulfobacterales bacterium, assembly GCA_964429315.1. Lineage (GTDB taxonomy): Bacteria > Desulfobacterota > Desulfobacteria > Desulfobacterales. Next base: position 1,943 of record CAYSBQ010000184.1, on the reverse strand, counting down.
TACCTTGCATCCCGGGGTTGTCGTTGGCGATGGTGTGCAGATAGGAGATGACGTTGTCATCAATTCCAACGTATCGGTTTTAAAAGACTGCCAAATCGGCAACAGGGTAATTATCCATGCCGGCTCTGTGATAGGAAGTGACGGCTTCGGCTTTGCCAGTGATGGAAATCGCTATCATAAGATACCCCAAATCGGCATCGTTCGAATTGATGATGACGTAGAAATTGGCGCCTGTAATACAATTGACCGGGCCACATTCGGGCAAACATGGATAAAGCGCGGTGTAAAAACCGATAACCTGGTCCACATTGCCCATAACGTAGTGGTAGGCGAAGATACAGTCCTCGTTGCACAGGTGGGCATATCGGGTAGCGTGACAATAGGAAATCATGCCATTCTTGCCGGCCAGGCCGGAGTGGCACAACATGTTAATATCGGCGATCGGGTGACAATAGGGGGCCAGTCAGGGATAAGCAAGTCAATACCTAATGGACAGGTTATCTCAGGCACCCCGGGTATGCCTCATCGGTTATGGTTAAAAACATCCAACATAATAACAAAACTCCCGGATATGAAGAAACAATTAAGCAACCTTGAAAAAAGAATACAAGGCTTGGAAAACGACTCTGAGAAGGAATGAGGCATGGAAACCGTATATGACATTCAAGAGATCATGCAGTTTTTGCCCCATCGGTACCCTTTTATCCTGCTGGATCGGGTTATCGAAATTGTACCGGGAGAACGTATTGTCGGTCTGAAGAATGTAACTATTAATGAGCCGTTCTTTCAAGGACATTTTCCGGACACCCCTGTTATGCCGGGCGTGCTGATTATTGAGACCATGGCGCAGGCGGGAGGTGTCCTTGTTTATGCTTCCCTCCCGGATGAGGGGAAAAAGAGGTTGGTCTATTTTATGGGTATTGATAAGGCCCGTTTCAGAAAACCGGTCGTTCCGGGCGATCAGCTTGTTGTTGAGGTAATCTGGACCAAAAAACGCGCGAATGTTTCTAAAATGTCCGGCAAGGCTACTGTGGACGGAAAGCTGGTTGCAGAGGCAGAGGTGATGGCCATGATAGGAGAAAACTCGTGATACACCCCACAGCAATAATTGACCCTAATGCCGAGGTCGATTCTGACGTCGACATCGGCCCCTTTTCCGTTATAGGAAAAAACGTTAGAGTCGATGCCGGCACTGTGATTGGTCCCCATGTAACTATTGATCAGGATACAACTATTGGGCGAAATTGTAAGATTTTTCAGTATGCATCTATTGGTGCGGAACCGCAGGCGATAAAATACAAAGGCGAGAAGACCTTCGTAATTATCGGACAAGGTACTACTATCAGGGAATTTGTAACAATTCACCGTGGAACCGAGTTTGGGGGAAGGTATACTGAAATTGGTGAAGAGAATTTCTTGATGGCCTACACTCATATTGCCCACGACTGTTTTACGGGGAAAAGGGTGATTTTTGCCAATGCTGCCAGCCTCGGTGGTCACATCCGGGTTGGGAACTATGCTACCCTTGGGGCTTTTGTGGCAGTACATCAGTTTGTGCACATAGGAGACTATGCCTTTATCGGCGCTGTAAGCGGTGTAACTAAAGATATCCCTCCCTATGTGCTTGCATCAGGTTCGCCCCGGGCAGCGTTGCACGGATTAAATACTGTGGGGTTGAAGCGGCACGAATTCCAACGGGATACGATCCGAGATTTAAAGAAGGCTTATCGTATCCTGTTTCGTTTGGGATTGACATTAAATGAAGGTATTGCAAGGGTTGCTGCAGAGGTTGAACAAATTCCAGAGGTTCTCAAATTTGTTGAGTTTGTCAAATCTTCTCAACGAGGGGTAACGAGGTAGTGTCCATCCACGAATAGCTTGTCAGGTAATGGGCGATGGCGTAAGGGCTCGCGCAAGAATAAATTCGCAGAGTTGGCGCTTAG
>CAYSBQ010000183.1:0-5697 GCA_964429315.1 uncultured Desulfobacterales bacterium | reverse complement strand
CTTAAGGACATGGATGCTGTCGCTGATATCCTGTTTGGAAGGGTGTAGTAGTAGAGGAGAGATTGTGAACGAGGAAGAAAAACAGGTTATAGTTATTACTGGCGGGTCCAGCGGCATAGGTCGTGCCGTTGCATTGCACATGGCCGGTCCTGGAACCGTGATTTGCTATAATTATCACCGTTCCGGTGACAAACGTGCTAAGAAAACAGCGGAACTTGTCGAAAAAGCCGGTTCCCTCGCATGGTGTGCCCGTGTGGATGTTTCATCTCAGTCAGATGTCAAGGAGTTTTTTAGTAAGATTGTAAAGGACTACGGTCGTATTGATGTGTTGGTGAATAACGCAGGTATAGCTATTGACGGCTTGATAGTTCGTTTGAAGGAATCGGACTGGGATCGAGTCTTGTCCATCAATCTCAAAGGAGCATTTAACTGCATGCAGGCAGTGTCCAAGATAATGATGAAACAGCGGGCAGGGTCCATTATCAACATGGCATCTGTCGTGGGAGTTATGGGGAATGCTGGTCAGGCGAGTTACTCAGCATCAAAGGCGGGTCTAATAGGTTTGACGAAGACTGCAGCAAGGGAACTGGCTGCAAGAGGTATTACTGTAAATGCAGTGGCCCCGGGATTTATTGATACTGCGATGACGGAGGGTTTACCCGAAAAGGCCAGGGAAGCGATGCTCGCACAAATACCTTTGGGGCGAACCGGTCAACCGGAAGAGGTTGCTGAGGCAGTAGCTTTTCTAGCTTCCAGGAAGGCGGCATATATTACCGGGCAGGTTATTCATGTAAACGGAGGCATGTATATGTGAAGTGCCTGTTTGCCGTTGAAAATGATCCTAAACTGTTATTTTATGGGAATAAAGTGTTAAAAAAAACAAGGAGGTGATAAAGCATGGGAGTCGAGGAAAAAATCAAGAAGGTTGTTGCCGAGAAGCTCAGTGTAGAGACGGAAGAGGTGGTGCCCGAGGCATCTTTTATTGATGACCTGGGGGCTGATTCTCTGGACTTAGTGGAACTGATCATGGCTATGGAGGAGGCTTTTGACATAGAGATTTCCGACGAAGAGGCCGAGAAACTTCTAACGGTCAATGATGCCGTTAGCTATATAAAAGCTCACTCTTAATGGGAGTTGCTCATGAAGATCATTATTGGTTCTGATCATGCCGGGTTTCCTATGAAAGAGAAGGTAAAGGCCTTTTTACAAGACCGAGGCCTTGGGGTTGAAGACGTGGGAACGATTAGCACAGAATCAGTAGATTATACTGATTTCGGGAAAAAGGTTGCCAGCAAGGTCTCAGATAACACCTTCGAACGGGGTGTGTTGATTTGCGGAACCGGTCTTGGGATGTCTATGGTGGCTAATCGTTTCAAAGGGGTGCGGGCTGCCCTTGCGAACGACCTTTTTTCGGCTATAATGAGTAGACGGCATAACGATTCCAACATTCTTGTGATGGGTGGGCGGCTTATAGGTGACGCCTTAGCTCTTCAGCTTGTGGAGACATGGCTTGAGACCCCATTTGATGGGGGTCGTCACCGAGAGCGGTTAGAAAAAATGGACATTGGATAGGATATAAATGCATCAACTTGGATTTGACATAATTAAAAGAACGGACCCCGAAATTGCTCATGCTATAGAATTGGAGCTGGAGCGCCAGACCAGCAAGCTGGAACTGATTGCTTCAGAAAATATTACCAGCCAAGCGGTAATGGCTACAACGGCCACCGTTCTGACAAACAAATATGCAGAAGGTTACCCGTCACGTCGTTATTACGGTGGTTGTCAGTACGTAGATATGGCGGAAGCGCTGGCGATAGAGCGAGCCAAGGAACTATTTTCTGCTCCTTATGCAAATGTGCAACCCCATTCCGGGACCCAGGCAAACATGGCGGTTTATTTTGCCTTTTTGGAGCCGGGAGATAAAATTCTAGGTATGGATCTAGCGCATGGCGGCCACCTCTCTCACGGGAGTCCTGTGAGTTTTTCAGGTCGTTTCTTCGACTTTGTCTCATACGGTGTTGAAAAAGACACGGGTATGATCAACTATGATGAGGTTCGTACTTTGGCTGAAAGGCATCGGCCCAAAATGATTGTGGCTGGGGCAAGCGCGTATGCCAGGACCATAGATTTTGAGACCATGGGCGATATTGCTCGTTCGGTAGATGCTTACCTTATGGCAGATATGGCGCATATAGCCGGTCTAGTTGCTGCCGGGCTACATCCGTCGCCAGTCCCCCATGCTGATGTTATTACTTCCACGACCCACAAAACCTTGAGGGGGCCTCGTGGAGGTTTCATACTTGCAAAGGGAAATTATGGGAAAAAAATCAACAGCCAGATATTTCCGGGGATGCAGGGCGGTCCATTGATGCATATAATCGCAGCAAAGGCCGTTGCCTTTAAGCTTGCTATGACAGAAAGCTTTGTGGCAGATCAACGCCAGACGGTGGCTAACGCAAAGGCGTTGGCCCGGTACTTGATGGATGGGGGGATAAGGCTTGTATCCGGGGGGACGGACAATCATTTGATGCTGGTAGATCTCTCAGATGTGGGTATCACGGGTGAAGATGCCCAAAAGGCATTGGATGATGCAGGCATTACGGTAAATAAGAACGCTATTCCCTTTGATAAACACCGTCCTTCTGTAACTAGTGGCATTCGGCTTGGGACACCTTCAGTGACGACTCGTGGTATGAAGGAAAAAGAAATGGCGATCATATCATCCCTGATTCTTGATGTTTTGAATAACCCAAAGGATGAAGGAGTACTTGGGAGAGTCGCACAATCAGTTCAGGGCTTGTGTGAGATGTTTCCGCTTTATCCGAAAGGCGAATAGACAAACCAGCTAAAATAATGCGTCCTTCCTGGGAAAGATATTTTATGGACATTGCTTGCCTGGTGGCAAGACGTTCCACCTGCCTGCGACGTAAGGTGGGGGCCGTCCTGGTGAGGGATAAACGGATTCTGGCAACTGGCTACAATGGAGCTCCGTCAGGTCTTCCCCATTGTATCGATGTGGGATGTCTGCGGGAAGAGATGGGCATTCCTTCCGGAGAGCGCCACGAGTTGTGCCGAGGACTTCATGCTGAACAAAATGTTATTATTCAAGCCGCCTACCATGGAGTTTATATCAAGGGGGCTGTTTTGTTTTGTACGAATATGCCGTGTTCCATCTGTTCGAAAATGCTTGTAAATGCTGGTATCTACGACATAAAATACCAGGATGGATATGCAGATTCCATGGCGGAAGATATCCTGGGAGCTGCAGGAGTCAAACTAACCAAGGTCGATGAGGAAAAACGATGAGATGCCCATATTGCAGTGAGCTAGAAAACAAGGTAATCGATTCGAGGATGGCTAAGGAAGGAAATACAGTGAGGCGTCGTCGCCAGTGTTTAGCTTGTAACACCCGATTTACCACATACGAAAGGGTTGAGCGCCTACCACTAGTTCTGATCAAAAAAGATAACAGGCGAGAGCCCTTTAATAGGGAAAAGATTCTTAAGGGCATGCAAAGGGCATGTCAGAAGCGCAATATTAGCATCAACACACTTGAACTGTTTATAGATAACTTGGAACGGGAACTCCAAGAGTTGGGGGAAAAAGAAGTGCCTGCATCAATAGTGGGTGAGCGGGTTATGAGAAAACTCCACGAACTTGATGATGTGGCATATGTTCGGTTTGCCTCTGTGTATCGGGAGTTTAAGGATATAAATGATTTTATGTCAGAGCTTAAGGATTTGTTTGTCAGCCGTAGTGCAAGTCCGTCGGATAATAACAAGGCCTGAGAACTCTCCATTGCTTCAGATCTTTTTCGTGCGATTGTGATTTCATCCGCTGAATCCCCAAGAGGTTTTATTCCCTCAACTTTAGGTCTCTTTCGTTCATTCCAGTCACTCTACACACTAGATAGTCTGGATTCCTACCAGGGATAGACCAAAAACACCCTATCTGGGGGAGGTTTTTTTCGTACGCAAGATGATAGATGAAACATACATGAAAACGGCCCTTTCTCTGGCCGAACAAGGGCGTGGTTGGACTTCTCCCAATCCTTTGGTGGGCGCAGTTGTCGTAAAGAATGGCAAGGTAGTCGGCAGGGGTTTTCATCATAGGGCTGGGGGTCCCCATGCCGAAGTCTACGCTCTTCAAGAAGCCGGTAAAAGTGCCAAGGGCGCCACGCTGTATGTCACATTGGAGCCATGTAATCATACGGGTCGTACTCCTCCATGCACAGAGTTGATATTGAAAAGTGGCATAAAGACTGTTGTAGCCGGTATGAAAGACCCAAACCCTGGAGTGACTGGTGGAGGCCTTGATTTTCTTAAAAACCAAGGCCTTGATGTTACAGTTGGGGTTTGTGAAAATGAGTGTCAACGACTGAATGAAAGCTTTATAAAGTATATTACCACTGGAATTCCTCTTGTCATGTTAAAATGTGCAGCCACGCTTGATGGCCGTATCGCTACGCGGGCAGGAGATTCTAAGTGGATCACCAACGTAGAGTCGAGGCAATTTGTCCATAATCTTCGTCACGCAGCAGATGCCATTATGGTGGGTGTCGGGACAGTGGCAAAGGATGATCCTCGGCTTACAACACGGCTTGAGGGCCTGAAAGGGTCGGATCCGGTCAGGGTTGTTCTTGATGCACATTTGTCCATTTCTCCGGATGCGAAGTTGTTGCATCTTTCTTCTGCTTCTGATAGCCTAATCGTCACTAACCCTCCTGTTGCAAGGGAAAAAAGGAGGCTCCTCGAGAAGGTAGGTGTGCAAATTCTTGTCATGGACTCCAGCGGCGACCGGATTGATTTAAAGGCGTTGATGAAGAAGCTTGGCAAGATGAATATTACAAGCTTGCTCATTGAAGGGGGGAGCAAAGTCAATGGTTCAGCCTTAAGGAGTGGGATTGTCGATAAGATCTACATGTTTTTGGCTCCGAAGCTCTGTGGTGGTGATGATGGCGTCCCCGTTTGCAGTGGCCCCGGGGTTGAGTTTATGAAGGAAAGTATTGGGGTGAAAGATATATCGGTCCACAGGTTTGAAGATGACGTGATGGTTGAGGGGTATTTGAAAGGGATGTGATACTGATATGTTTACTGGGATTATCGAAGGGCTTGGCACAATCAAAGATATCGCCCGCAAAGGTGGTGGAGTGCGCATGGAGGTCCATAGTGATTATACCCTCGAAAACGTCCGTATCGGCGACAGCATTGCTATTAATGGGGCCTGCCTTACGGTGGTGTACATAAAAGATAAGGCGTTTAAGGTTGATATGGCTCCTGAAACTCTCTCCAAGAGTACTATGGGTCAAGCTAAGGTGGGAAACAAGGTAAATTTGGAGAGGGCCTTGCGCCTATGTGACCGTCTTGACGGCCACATAGTTACAGGGCATGTTGACGGAATTGGGAAGATTAGGGTCAGGCGAAGTGCGGAAAATGCTGTACTATTTGGTTTTGCAGCTCCTCAAGGGATTTGCGATTATATCGTAGAGAAGGGTTCTATCGCCGTTGATGGGATTAGCCTTACTGTCAATGCCTGCGATCGCAAGGGATTTGAGGTGAGCATCATTCCGCATACAGCCAATGTGACTACTCTAGGCGCCAAAAGGATTGGGGATGTGGTTAACATTGAAACAGACCTGATTGGCAAATATGTCCAACGTTTCACGCAGCAGGCACGGGGCCTGGAACCGCGTGA
>CAYSBQ010000182.1:0-5708 GCA_964429315.1 uncultured Desulfobacterales bacterium | reverse complement strand
TCAACGGAGAGCGAATTGCCTTTTTGAGTAACTTTGGTTAAGAAAGAAGGAACAGGTCACTCTACAGTTTATGACAAATCATACTTTATCTTTACTCAAACTTCGCATCCTTGTCCTCGCTCTCGGTGAAACACACCACGCTAGCTGGTGGAAATCGCAATTCCTGTCCCATGTTGGCTTGAGCTTTTTGGAGCGCATCTATCCTCGCAGCACGTTTGCGGCGGCAGTGCATTCGGCGGGACGGGCGGCGCGGGCGATGCATGATACAAACGTGGGCAAAGGAGATGTATTCCATCTGTTTCGACTATCGCGGGAGTTGGAGCGCGGGATTGAGTCAATTTTGATGGAGGAAACACAGACGCTGCACGTTCAATATCAGCCAATGTTGATGAACCGGGCGCAGTTGCTAGACGCGCTTGAGGTGTTGGCTGGCGATTCAGCAGCAGCGTCGTCAGCGGGACCGGTGAGGTTATTGGCCAAGGTTGGGGAGTGGACGTCGGTGGCGGCTGCGGCGTACCTGGCTGCTTTTCGAGAAGGAAATCGGGTGTTCCCTTATTTTGAAGTTGAAAAGGTGAGTTGATGATCACATCGTTGGCGCAACGTGAACAGCGGCCATACACTGTTACCGGGCTAATCAAGGGGACGGCCACACTGGATGAAATCCAGACGCTATTGTTGAACTGGCGGCCAGGCGAGCCGGCGGCTGATTTTGCCGAGCGGGTCCGGCGAGAGGGAATACTGACCAAGCAAACGGCCAGGCGGGTGCAAGACCTGGTACTCCAGGTGTTTCGACAGTGGTTCTTGAGGCCCAATGACCGGGCGGCGCGCTGGCTCAAAGCCTTTGTTGAAGCAGACGGCGACCGGCGGGCATTGAACGAGTTGGTCTTTCTTTACAAAGCCCGAAGAGAAACCGTGCTGTACGACTTTGTACTGGAATGCTTTTGGCCCGCCTGCCACGAAGGGGAATTGTACCTGCGCACCGCAGACATCGAGGACTTTGTGCAGGAGGCGCAACAAGCCGGACGCATCACGAAACGCTGGTCTCCTTACACACAGGCGCGCCTGGCTCGCGGAGTCTTTGGCGCATTGACCGAGGCGGGCTTTTTGAGCAAGGAGCGTTACTATGCCCGCGAGTACGTGTTGTATCGAATCTCTGATTTTACCCTGGCCTACCTGGCATACGATCTGCACCTGGCGGGGGTAACGGATGGCATGCTGGTGGAACACCCGGACTGGGGGCTGTTTGGATTGACACGCGAGCACACCCTCGAACGCCTGGAGGCGCTCGACGAACGCGCTGGGATGATCTTGCAGCGGGCCGGGTCGCTGGTACGTATTACCTGGCTGTATACGACGATGGAAGAGGTAATCCATGCCTATACCCGATGAGATGCAACTGGAGACAGATTTTCAAGATTTGCGCCAGCGCCTGGGGGACCCAGATGCGCTGAACCCGGCACACAGCGATCCTATCTTTTACTTTGTGTACTCGCCTTCTCAGATATTGACTGTGCGCAAGCTGCTGCCGGTCTGGATTGCGCGCTTGAGAAACGAGGATGGCCTGGAGGTCAACAGACTATCGTTGGCGGACATCATGTGGGAGTTGATTGACGCCTCTGGCCGCTGGGATGCCTGGCTGGAACTGGAATCGGATCACGACCTGGATGAAATCAACGAGGCGATCCGCGATGTGCTGCGCTCGGACAACGCGCTGGTCGAACGGGTGGCAGGGCGAGTGGCGACGTCTCAGGAAAGGACTGTCCTGTTTATAACCGACGTCGAGTTACTCCATCCCTATTACCGCTCGCGGGTGATCGAAGACTATTTGAAGAACAAGGTACAGGTTCCAACGGTCTTTTTCTATCCTGGCCGCCGGGCCGGGCAGTATGGCCTGCACTTTTTGGAATTTTACCCCGAAGACCCAGGCTATCGTTCGACGCTCATTGGAGGGCTGGAATGAACACGATTCGTGATTTGTTCTCGACCAGCCGGCGGATAGACCGGCGCATCGAAAAAGTGATTGACTATTACGCCGATGACGAAGAGCGGCTGGCTGCTGAGGTAGGGGAATACGAAGCGACCGAAAACGTTGAAGCCTGCTTTCTCAAGTTCCTGGAAACGTACCAGGCGGGCGTCCAGGCCGGTCAGGTGACCGAGGTTGGCATGTGGGTGGCGGGCTTTTATGGGTCAGGCAAGAGTTCCTTCACCAAGTACCTGGGCTTTGCGCTGGACCCGGAACGGACGGTGCAAGGGCGGCCATTTCTCGACTTGCTCAGGGAACGCTTGCAATCTTCCAAGGTCCAGGCCCTCCTGACCTCGGTTGCCAAACAACTTCCAACTGCCGTGGTATTGCTCGACCTGGGCGCGGAGCAACTGGCTGAAAGCACAGCCGCCACGGTCACCAACGTCATGTACTGGAAGGTCTTGCAACTGGCCGGTTATTCCAAAGAAAAAAAGCTGGCCCAACTAGAGTTCACCTTGGATCGGCGTGGGCTGTACGACGATTTCCAGGCCGCCTACCGCCAGGCGCATGGCGACGAGTGGACCAAAATCCACAATGACCCCTTGATCGGCGTGTCGCGGGCCTCCAGGCTCCTGCCGACCTTTTTGCCGGGGGACTTTGCAGAAAAGGATAGCTTTAGCAAACTACGTTTCGAGATGGCGGAGGACGTGCGCGACCTGGCGCAGCGCATGATTGACCTGGTGCGGCGACACACTGGCTGTGAGAACATCCTCTTTATGATTGACGAGGCCGGGCAGTACGTAGCGCCCCGGGGCGAGTTGATCTTGAACCTGGACGGCCTGGCCCGCAACTTGAAAGAATTGGGCCAGGGCAAGGTATGGATCGTGGCCACCGGCCAGCAGACGTTGAGCGAAATCGTCGAAAGGGCGGCCCTCAATTCGCCGGAACTCAACAAGCTGCGCGACCGCTTTCCCATCTCGATTGAGTTGGATGCCCGCGACATCCGGGAAATCACTTATCGCCGTTTGCTGACCAAGTCGTCCCAGGGCGAAGCTCAGTTGCGGGCGCTGTTTCAGGCCAGCGGCCAGGCGCTCGTCACGCATACCCGGCTAACGGGTGAATCGTCGTTCAAGGATGATCATGGCATCGAGGATTTTGTACGCTACTATCCCTTTTTGCCACAGCACTTTGAGGTACTGATGGAGTTGATTCGCGTGTTGGCCCGTTCTACCGGCGGCGTCGGCCTGCGCTCGGTCATCCGGGTGATTCAAGACGTGCTGGTAGACACCAGCCGCATTCTGCCGCCCGACGCGCCCAAGCTGGCCGACCGGCCCGTAGGGAGATTGGCCTGCGTGGATGATTTCTACGTCACGCTGCGAGCCGACATTGGCAAGCTATTTCCCCACGTGGTCAGCGCCGTAGATCAGGTCGAGCGTACCTTCCGGCACGAGGGCGCGCCTCACTCCTCGGACGGGAACCTTCACCTGCGGGTAGCCAGGGCTGTGGCGGCCCTGCAGCCGTTGGATGCTTTTCCTCGCACGGCTGAAAACATCGCCGCGTTGCTTTATCCCGAACTGGGAACCCCATCGCTGTTGGAAGATGTGCGCCAGGCGCTCAATGACTTGATGAACGCCAAAGAGATTGGCCTCATCGAAGACCCACAAGCCGGCGGTTATCTGTTCTTGAGCGCCACAGTGGTGCCGCTACAGCGCAAGCGCCGCGAACACAGGCCGACTGGCGGCGAGGTGACGCGGGTGCGCAACAGAATCTCGAAGGACCTGCTAGAGCCGCAACCGACTACCAAGCTCGGAAACGTGCGCGACGTGCGCGCGGCGGTGCAGATGGGCAAACACCTGTTGATTGGCGACCGGGAGGAGATCAGTTTCCGGCTGGAAATGGTCCCTGGCGAGAGTTGGGAGCAGCGACGCACGGCGCTACTCACCGAGACTGCCCAACAGACAGAATATCAGAACGTAATCGTCTGGCTCTTCCAGCAGGACGATGTGGTCGAGGAGATTTTGCCGGAAATTCGCAAATCTGAAAAGATCGCTGGCGACATTGACGAACACAGCGCCGAGCGGGATGTGGCCCAATATGCCCGCGCTGAACGACGCCTGGCTATGCGCAACCGCGAGCGGGTAGAGGCCCGGCTGCGCGAAAAATTGCTGGCGGGGACCTTTATCTTTCGCGGTCGGGCAACGCCGGTGCGCCAGGAGGCGGCAACCCTACAAGCTGCCACCCGGGGGATTTTGAGCCAGGTCGCCGCTGAGGTCTTTTACCAGTACCACCTGGTAAAAATCCGGCCCCAGACCAACCTGGCGGCCCGTTTCCTGGAGGTGGAGCGGTTGGACCGCATGCCGCGTGAGCGGGACCCGCTGCGCCTGGTCGTCCAGCAAGGGGGCGCGCCGCGAGTAGACGTGAACCACCCGGCGCTGGCCGAGACCCTGCGCGCTTTTAAAGCCTGGGTGGACCAAGCGGGCGGCGTTCACCTGGCGGGCAAAGCCGTGCAAGATCACTTTGCCGCCGTCCCCTATGGCTGGTCCAAAGACGCGACGCGCTACTTGTTGGCGGCGCTGCTGGCGGCGGGCGAGATCGAGCTGCGCACCGCTGGCCAGACCCTCAAGACACCCGGCCCGACGGCGGTCGAGGCGTTCAAGAGCACAATGGCCTTTAACAAGGTGGGGGTGGGGCTACGCGACAGCAAGGTAAGCCTGGATGTTCTCGACCGGGCCGCGCGTCGTCTGCAAACGCTTTTTGGCGAACAGGTGTTGCCACTGGAGGACCACGTCAGCCGCGCCGCTCTAAAGCATGTGTCGAGCTTTTTAGAGCATGCCGGCGCGCTGCCAGACCGGCTGCGACTGCTGCGCCTGCCCGGCGAAGAGCGCGCCCAGGAACTGCTGGACGAATTGGGGGAACTGCTTAAAGGGGACGCCAGCGATGCCCCCTCTCGCCTGGGCGCGCCCGATAGCCACGTCCCCGATGACATCCATTGGGCGCGGGAGGCGACGACGGTGTTGGATGATGAGGGCGAGGGCGACGTGCGCCAGGCGCGCAGGCTTTTGGATGACCTGGACGAGATTGGCAGTTTGTTTCCCCAGCAGCTCGCGGCGCTGGCAATCCAGGAGCAAGTCGAGGCATTACAGGCCACCCTGGGTTCTGAACGTTTCCACGAGCAATTGCCCGATTTACGAGGCAAGATGCGGGTTGTGCGCGAACGGGTGCGCGCTAGTTATGCTCAAGAGTGTGCAAGCTACCTGGATGCGCAACGTGAGGCGCTGACCTCGTTGGAGGTGCGAGCGGATTGGGTGCTGCTGGCGGATGCGGACCAACAAGAGATTGCCGCCCGGCTGGATTTGACGTTTCCCCAGACCCCGACGGATGAGAGCTTGTTGGCCGACTACCGGGGAGTGTTGGTGCGGCGTGACGGATTGGCTGGCCTGCAACGTGACCTGGAAGCACAAGTCGAACGTCGCAAGCCCCTGGATACCGCTCGACCCGATGAAGACGAGACGCTGGTAGAGCGAGCCGTCCAGCGGCTGGACGAGCAAGAGACCGAGCTGGCGCAGGCCAGAAAACTGACCTACCTGGGCGTCATGGCCGGCGCAATGGCGCACGGATTGAATCAACCCATTGGCATCATTCGCGCGATTAGCAGCGCCTCTGTCAGCGATTTTTCTAGCGGGCTGCTCGACCTACAAGGCGCGCGAGCAGAGTTTGAGAAAATCCTGGCCCAGACCGACCGCCT
>CAYSBQ010000181.1:3269-5744 GCA_964429315.1 uncultured Desulfobacterales bacterium | reverse complement strand
TGGATCTATTGGGCTTTTACGAACGCTTTGCCTCCAGGGCAAAACAAATCCCCACGCTGGAGATCCATTCAAAAGAAATCGAGCCGACCCCGCCCGGGGAAATTGACGCTTATGCGCAGCAACAGGGCGTATTCATTCCCCCGGACGTGAGAGCCTTTTGGCAAACCGGTCTGACCAACGTCGAGATATCGCGCCAATCCGGCAACGACGTGCTGTATGGCGCGGGCACGGACTTTTGCCAATGGTCGCACGTCGTCCGCGACACGCCCATGCTGCGCCAATTGGGCCGCCAATACCACGCGGACAATCCCCTCGTGGCCGAAATCCGGCGGCTGCACCAATACGGCGTGCCCCTTTCTTATTCAGAGCCGCTCTTTTTGCTAGACGGCGACCCCAGCAGCCCCCTGCACGGCGTTCACCGCATATTATACGACGGCGACCCCGAGCTATCGCCCATTGCCCCCAATTTCACCGAGTTTTTTGAACATTGGCTGGCGGCGGGCTGCTTTACCCACGGAGATTTCAACGCCTACTGGAGCGACGTGCAACTAATCGTATCTCAGGAGATTCCGCACGCCGACAACCTGTGGCTGCAGTTCTATGATAGGCAGTACAAGACCAACTATGCGCGGTAGGGGGAGGGGAGTAGGGAGTAGGGAGTAGGGAGTAGGGAATTAGGCTCCCCCCCCCTCAGTCCCCCCCACAGGGGGGAGGCGCGGCGTTCTCCCCTCCACGGGGGGGAGGCGCGGCGTTCTCCCCCCTGTGGGGGGGAGTTAGAGGGGGGCGTGAATACAGTGACTTGCTCGCTTGTTACTACAGGTGTATAATGTCGGCGAGGTAAGGCACGGAAAAAGAGTCACCATCCACTCGTCGTCTGATATTTTCAGTGCCATGACTCTTGATCGGTCCAGAAGCAAAGCCCATCCACCATAACACATCCTGATAACCATCGCAACCCTTTGAGATCGCTACTGGACGCGCCCCTGTAAAAACATGTGCGCCAACGGTGGTTGTTTGCATTGGATGGCTAGAGTCTGTGCAGCTTTACGACGACCTGCGCGGTAAAGCATAGCGGAAAAGCAAGCTCATTCTCACAGATAAATTGCCGGGGGTGTACCCTGGCCCATTAAACGCTAAAGGAGACACAGCGATGAAACTCGATTCACGACTCACCAGTACGGTTTTGTTGGTCATCAGCCTGGGGTTGAGCGCGTTAGGCCCGGTGATGGCCGGGCCGCCCCCACCAGCCACGCCCGGTTCGCACATCCCGCTTGAACCCCCTGGGCAGGCGCTCCAGGTCGTCGAGCAGGAAAGAGTCACCATCGGGCCAGAGGGTATGCTAATAAAAGAGCCTGCCGCTCATTTGGAGCAACTTCAACCAGCCGACAGCGGCGGCCCTGACGACTTTGGCTACACCTGGGATGACTCGGTGGCGTTCAGTTGGGTAGACGCCAGAGGGGGGACAAATACAGGGTTGACCGGCCAATACCAGCAGACTGGCCCTATCGCGTTACCGTTCAGTTTCAAGTACTATGAGAACACCTATGACCAGGTATACGTCAGCACCCACGGCACCTTGGGTTTTAGTGGGGGACTGACCCAAGACAGCCAGGAATATGTATTTCCCAAACCATCCTTACCCAACAATGTAATTGCGCCCTACTGGGCGCCAGAAGATGCCTCAACCGGCGGCGTTTATTACGCCAATGGCGGCGCCACACCCAATCGCTGGTGGGTGGTCGAGTGGTATCAGGTGCGCGATTATGACCCTGGCAGCCGCTTGACCTTTCAAGTCGTCCTGTTTGAAAACGGCGACATCGAGTTCCGCTACCAGACCATAAACTACGGGGGAGGCAGCCGATGGAGTTATGGCGTGGGCATTGAAGATTCGGCCGGTCTGGATGGCCTGGAATACGCCGGCTACCCCAACGACGGTCTCGCTGTCCGTTTCACTCGTCCGCCCACTTCGGCGCGTGTGTCCCTGTCTCCCAAAAATGCCGGCGCGTTCAGCACTCCGGGCGCTGTGACGCAATTCAGCCAGACCATTCGCAATGTCGGGGAATTGGGCACAGACACTTTTGATCTGTTTCCCGCTGATCTGTTTCCCGCCTCCAATTGGCCGGTGACGCTTTATCAGCAGGACGGCGTCACGCCGCTGACTGACAGCGACGGCGACGGCGCGCTGGACACCGGTCCTATCGCGCAGGGTTCGTCCCAGACCATTATGGTCGAGGTCGCCGCGCCGGTGACAGCCACGATGGGCCAATCGAACAGGAGCCAACTCACGGCTCGTTCTTCGGTGGACACCGGCAAGAGCAAGACTGCCACACTCCAGGTGGCCGTGCCAACACTGTTCGCTCAAAGCTATACGCAAGATTACACCCCCCACGCCAGTTTTTACCGTCCCACCGGGCAAACCACCCGGCAGACCACTCCCGACTCTGGCTACGACGCGGCTGTGACGACCACGCCGGA
>CAYSBQ010000181.1:0-3169 GCA_964429315.1 uncultured Desulfobacterales bacterium | reverse complement strand
AACAGCGCCGGTGGGCTGGTCGTGCCCGTCACAAACCTGACCAACAACACACAATGGGGGACCTGGGACACGCCCAACGTGCCGCGCTTTTACGATCAGACCATCGCGGCGACGGCCGACAATCGCTTTGTCATGGCCTGGCAGAGGTCCATAGACGACGGCAACAATCGGCTCAGCACCATCTGGTACACTGTGCGTGATACCAGCGGTAGCGTGGTCAAACCGCCCACCCAGTTTAGCGGCGACACGTGTAGTTATGGCCCGAACCTTACCCTCCTGGCCGACGGGAGCGTATTCCTGGCGCAGAGCGCGTGTGGTTGGATCTCCATCGGCCGGCTGGATAGCGCCGGCAACGTCCTCACCGGCCTGACCACGTTTACGACCGACGACGGCAATTACGCCCCGGACGCGGTTCAATTGCCCAACGGCAACATCGTGTTGGCCTGGCGGCATTGGAGTGGCGACAAGTATGTCATCCAGTACGCCGTGCTCAATTCCAGCCTGGGCGCCGTCAAAAGCGCCGCCGAGGAGCTACCGAGTCTTTCGGCAGTCGGCGATGACTATGTATCCGTGACTTTTGCCGGGGACCAGGCGGTGCTCACCTGGGGCGACGCCTGCTGCGGCTACCAACCTAACCTGTACTATGTGCTGCTGGACGCAAGTGGCAACGCGGTCACCCTGCCGATGATCTTTGCCAGTGACTATACCAACTATAACCTGCGCCTGCCGTACAATGGGCAGGGCAACACCTTTCTGCCCACTGATACTGTGCCGCCGACCTCTCAGGCCAGTTCACCTGAATATGCTCTCGGCCCATTCCTGGTGACCTGGAGTGGTTCGGACGCAGATTCTGGCATTGTCAGTTACGACGTACAAGTGCGCGACGGAGCGAGCGGAACCTGGACCGGGTGGTTGGCCGGTACGACCGACACCAGCGCCACGTACACAGACGGTGTAGCCGGCCACACCTACTACTTTCGCAGCGTGGCTCACGACGCAATGGGCAACGTCGAGAGCGACCTGCCCGCCGACGGCGATGCCCACACGACGGTAGCGGCGTACCAACTCGAGGGGCAAGTGACCAATAATCGCGCTGAACCGGTGTTCAACGCCACGGTCGTCGCCCAGCCGGCAGCGCTCAACATCGCCACGAGCGCTGGAAACGGCAGCTATACGCTCTACCTGGGCAGTGCTGGGGCATATACGCTGACGGCCAGCCGGTATGGCTTTGGACAGTTGCCGCCGCTTTATGGAGTGGAGGTCAGCACGCACCTGTCTGGCGTAGATTTTGTGTTGCCGCCGTTGGACGAAGGTGTGACCAACGGGGGCTGGGAGAGCGGGAACCTGAACGGCTGGTATAGTGGTTCGGGCATGATGCCTATGGTGGAAATGGACGCAGCTCACACGGGACATTACGGCCTCCAACTGGGCACCAGCGGGGGCACAGGGTCGCTCGGCTTTTGGCCTTTCGTTATACAAACGGTCTCGGTTCCGGGAACGTGGTCACGGCCGACGCTTTCGTTTATGTATCGTGTCACTCAAGGCGACGTGAGTGACAAGTTCCTGCTGAGGGTCTCGGGCGATAGTAATGTGATCACACCCAGCGTGACCCTGATCCCTGGTGAGTGGACACATACCTGGTATGACCTGAGTGCCTTTAGTGGACAAACAGTAACCCTGGACTTGGGGTTTCAGGATCAGACCGGCGTCCAGCAAATCTACCTGGATGAGATCAGCCTGGGTAAAGCCGGAGCAGGTGTGTTTCCAGTATATTTGCCGCTGGTGGTGCGCAGCGACTAAAGTCAATTCCAATCCGTTCCGGTTACGGCGTTATGCACGGCTTTCCGGGAAACAGCACGAGGCGTGTCTACTCTACAATGAGACGCTATGAGTCATAGTGGCGGTGTTGTCAACCGCCTACAAAATATATGATACAAGGAGTAGGCACGCCCTCGTGCGAATGGGTGCGGGAAACGGCACGGGGGCATGCTTACTCGGCATATTCTATATCACATCATAAACCGATAACCAGCATCGGAGGGCTATGAGATACGGTGCGAGTTCAAAGAGCAAGCATCCTCAGACCTCGACGTGAGCTTGGTCGAACGGTGCGGTTTTCGAGGCCAGCGCGGCGCGCATCAACGGCGCGATTTCGCCCACTGTAGCCGCGCCGGTCCACAGCTCAAAAGCGATGGCCCCCTGGTGTACCAGCATGCCCAGCCCGTCCACGGGGCGCGCCCCGGCCTCTTGCGCCTGGCGCAACAAGCGCGTTTGCAAGGGATTGTAGACCAGGTCAAACACGGTCAGGTGCGGCGGCAGGGGCACGGCGTCGGGCCAGATAGAGCCGTCCACGCGCGGCCACATGCCCAGCGTGGTAGCGTTGACCAGCAGGCTGGCGGCGCGGGCAGACTCGGCCAGCGTTTCGGGCGTGAGCGGCAGGGCGCGCAGCCGGGCGGCGTCGGCGGGACTGCGGCCCAGGTCCGCCGTCAACTCCCTGGCGCGCCGGGGGGAGCGGTTGAGGACCGTGATTTGCCCCGTCCCCGCCCCCAACAGGCCAAAGACCACCGCTCGTGCCGCCCCGCCCGCGCCCACGACCACGGCATTTCCCCCCCCCTCTGTCCCCCCCCTGGGGGGGAGGTGTCGTCCCTGGCGCAGGGCGGATACAAAACCGGCGTCGTCAGTGTTGTAACCTTGCACAGACAACAATTCTCCCCCCGCGTCCCGCTCAAAGAGCAGCGTGTTGACCGCTCCCAGCGCCTGGGCGTTGGGGCTGATGGCGTCCAGTGCGGGCATGACGGCCTGCTTGTGCGGCACGGTCACGTTCGCGCCGCAAAATCCCAGGGCGGCCAGTCCCCGCACGGCCAACTCTGCCTGCCCCGGCGGGACGGGCAGCGGCACGTAGCGCCAGTTCAACCCCAGCGCCTCAAAAGCGGCGTTGTGCATGAGCGGCGAAAGGCTGTGCTCCACCGGCCAGCCGATGAGGGCAACAAATTTGGTGTGTCCGTCAATCATAGGAACTCCTAAAACGTAAAACGTAAAACGTAAAACGTAAAACGTAATTCCGTTCGACGCACATTACGTTTTACTCCTTACTCCTTACTCCTTACGTTTTACGGTCGTTGTGAAACCGGGAAAGGAATCGGCGATGCAGGCGGTGTCTTGGACGG
This sequence comes from uncultured Desulfobacterales bacterium, assembly GCA_964429315.1. GTDB lineage: Bacteria > Desulfobacterota > Desulfobacteria > Desulfobacterales. Next base: position 2 of record CAYSBQ010000181.1, on the reverse strand, counting down.
TG
>CAYSBQ010000180.1:0-5769 GCA_964429315.1 uncultured Desulfobacterales bacterium | reverse complement strand
CTCAAGCACAGATTTGGAATAATGCTATGAGTCGCACCAGGGCGGGCTGTGAACGCGTACCTTATTTTTATCAAGAATATACCAAGGGTATTATAAACTGCAACCAAAGAGTTATAAGAAGTGCTCCAAATATATTTAACGGAAACCCCAGAATCAGCATTTTGCCAAGGGATGTTCTTTTCATTTCGCCAAACGCTAAGGCGTTGCAGGGCGTAGCAATAGGAGTCATAAAAGCGCATGTAGACGCAACAGACACAGCTATCATGAGTATGAGAGGTGATATGTTGTAAGCAGAAGAGGCAAAATAGACCACAGGGAAAAAAGCAGTTGAAACAACGGTATTGCTTAAGATCTCAGTAAGAAAAATCACACCAAATGTGGTGCCAAAAAAAACCGAAAACGCGGAGGTTTCCGGACGGATTAAATATAAAAATACTCCTGCGGCATCTTTGTCGAGTTGGAACACACGTATCAAAGGAATGATTAAAGCAACAATGCATAAAAAGAAGATCCCACGTTTTGGCAGACCACTCACAATATATTTCAAACGCAAAAGCGGCGTCCTGCGCTGCCCCTGCGGTCTTGCAAAAGCCAAGTAGCCAAAAAGAATAAAAAAGCCTATGCAGACATACGGTTCACAGCAAACGAATACAGGTAATAGCTCCTTAAGGATGCCTTCTGAAATCCAGAAGACGAGAAAAACCGCGAACAAAAGTCCTGCCCTCTTTTGTTCCGGTGAAAGGCCAAGGCAACGTTTGATTCCTTCAATCCCGGCAACACTTTTTTGAATGGTCTTTGGGACACCAAAGGTGGCGAGCAAGGCCCAAGCCACGGCAGCAAAAGAGATTACAAGCGGAACAGACCAGATGAACCAATTCAGAAAATTGATTTGTTCCCTGCCAGGAACTCTATACAGATCTAGTGCACCGATTAGCAGTAAATTAGCTGGACTTCCTATCAGAGAACCCATTCCACCGATATTCGCCCCGTAAATAACTGATAAGGTCAATGCTGTCGTCAAACGGCGGTCATTGTTTTTTGCAATAATATCTTGATCCACGGCCTTTAGAAACGGCAACAAAGTCAGAACAGTGATAGCGTTTGGAATGAAAAAGGAAAGCAGCGCGGCTGAACCTATTATGTATGCCAGGAAGATTTTGAGGTTGTTGCGGCTTCGTTTGAGACTCCACAAAACGAACGCATCCGTCAGCCTGGTCGTTGCAAGGAGGAGATAGACGATATAGCCGGTTGCAAACGTCAGGACCAGAGGCAATCTTGCTAATAGATATGAATAAATACTGGTATTATATTCCATTTCAACTGTCTTGTTCTCAACAGATAGCAGCTCCGGACCGATATCAACATCAAGATCAACCTCATTGCCGGTTTTATCTCACCAAGAGTAAAAAGGGGATTTTTACGATCACATGGTATGTTCTTTATGGGGTTAAGTCAACATTGTCTCCCATGATTATCTCTTTTCTTCCCAGCTCTACTAGTCCCATCTCAACCGTCGTGCCAGTTTATCCCCCCGACATTGTCTTCCATAGCATAATTAGCCCGTCTCTTCTTATTGTTAGCCCACCTCTTTTCCCCCTTGCACCTGAACCAATTATCCATTAACATCCACCACCAAAACGTACGAACATCGCCCCAAAAAACATAAGGGATTTGAGAACTGACCTTTCTAAGGAGGGTAATTATGGACAAACTTTCTTTCGCAGAGGGACTGGGCAAGAAGATCCTCGCGAGTCAGCACGATTTCTTCAAAGAAGACAAAAGCGATGATCTGAAATATGTCACAAACATCAAGCGTATAATTGTGGCGATTTCAGATCACTTGAAATCTGAAGACGTGCCAGTGGACGGAATCGACACTATGACGGAGGCTTTGAAAAAATTAAGCAAAGACTTGTTTCTCGCTAACTGTCTTTTCAACAAAGATGAAGACGAGGACGAATTCATGGAAAACTCAGAAAGCTGGTTCAATTACATTAATAAGCACGAAGAGTACCCCAGATAATGGCCAGGTCTGAAGATCTCAACTCTTCGGCTTTGGTTTTATTCCCTCAAACACCAACCAAAGAGCCACTAGGAATATCAACGGAAAACTCAAATTCCGCCAAATAGGCGTTTAGAAAGAAAACTACCGCAATCTAAGAACCTTCCAGCCAGATCAAGCGGGTGTTTGGTCTACGTCCTCACTACCGTCATCACCATCACCACAATCTCCCTCAACGCTCCCGGCCCGGTCAAAACATTCACCGACCCCATATTCCCGGTCACAATCCCAACAATAAACATGATCGTCTCCCCAGGTCCACGAAATAAATTTGTGGCCGTGTGGACAATGTTTGGGGCGTTCTGGTTGAAAGGGCATAAGATAGATAATACTCCACTTGCGTGTCTCAACACAACACAATTTATCTCGTACTGGTTATTGGGAAATCAAGAATGGCGGACTCGTAAAAATTGGACTGACGGAGGATTGCTCGCGTACACACATCTTGTACCAGAAGTCAACGGAACGGTTTCTACGCTAAGGTCCCCACTTTCACAAAGCCTTATTGATACCTGTATTTTCGAATCACCGCACATACCACTCCCAGAATCTTGATTTCGTGGTTGTGCAAAATAATTGGTTCCATTGCTGGGTTCGCCGGCTGTAGCCGAATGTGATCTGGTTCGATGTATAGCTTCTTAAGTGTGACTTCCTCATTATTGATCATGGCCACAACGGTTTCTCCATTCTCAGCAGTTTCCCTGGCTTCAATGACAATGAAGTCTCCGTGCTGGATATTCTCGTCTACCATCGAATGACCCTCAACCTGAAGGGCATAGGTTCTAAACCGTCCCACCATGTCCTTGGGAATGGATATGGTCCGATTGTCAGGTATGGCTTCTATGGGTTGACCTGCCGCTACGGTTCCCATAACAGGAATTTCGGTTGATTCCGTTTCAACTTCACAACGCATCCAGTCCCAGTCAACTACTGGTCGTTTCTTCCCGCCAGCAAAGGGTATCACGCAAGCTGTCATATTCGTTCCCTCCTATCATTGCCTCCAATTTGATATGATCCCTTCATCTGCCTCTCAAATAATCCTGCGCTTTTCTATTCTCCTGACTATCACATGATGCGGTGTGCCAAGTGCATCCAATCTGGCTTGTCTTGGCATACAACCTCTTGCACCCACCGATACCACTTACTTATCACAACAACTCAACATAGTCAATTATGTCCCTTTATTCCTTTATTCCTTCATTTGCATTTATAATCAACCACTTAGTATGGTCTGACCCTAATCCGCTAATCCTAATTCCACCATCCAAGTTGCAACCCTAGGATTTCTTTTTTACTTGTCAGCATTTATCAATTGTGTTATATACTATTATGTTTAAAACAAATTTGCCTAACACATAATAGCGAAAGCTGATAAATCATGAATCCATTCAAATACGGATCGATTGTTCTGGGAAAAGATTTCTGCGGCAGAAAAGACTTACTGAAGCAAATTTCCAATCATATCAAAGCATCCCAGAACATCGCAGTTTTCGGTGAAAGGCGTGTCGGAAAGTCATCTCTCGTTTATGAAGCGGTCAGGGGGTTAAAGGGAACCGATCTTTTGTACATGGATCTCCTTGGCATTAAGTCTGGAGATGCCTTGTGCAAGAGGATGCTCCGGGCAATAGTGACCCTGGAAAACAAGGCGAGTTGGGTAGCCAAGATGATTAAGACCCTGTCGCATCTTAGACCAACCATTACTACAGATCCTGTCACCTCCATGCCTATCGTTTCTTTTGATGCTTCCGTGGAGCTGAAGGCCGATTCAATCCAGGAGGTACTTGATTTAATCAAAACCATAAGTACGAAAAAGAGCTTTGTTGTCGTCTTTGATGAATTCCAGGACATATTAGAGATAAACGACGCCGATGAGGCCATTGCACTTTTAAGGAGCAAGGTACAGTTTCACAACAATATCGCTTATGTCTTTGTTGGAAGCATGAGGCATAAGATGGACGAGATATTTACCTCCCCGAATTCAGCTTTTTTCAAGTCGGCTATCCCGCTAACCGTTGATCCGATGCCATACCAAGAATTTTCGAAATTCTTGGTAAAAAAGTTCGAGAGTGGAGGGCGTAAAGTTTTCGGCCAGACTTTAAAGCAAGTCTTTGAAATTGCGAACAATATTACCGGTGATATCCAGCAGCTCTGTGAAGCCCTATGGGAAGTCACTCCAGAAGGAGACGCCGTTTCATCGGACAAACTGAAGTCGGCTCTTGAGCTAATATTCACTAGAGAACAAAAGGCTTACGAAACCTTTGTCAGTCTTCTAACGGACTTTCAATTCAAGTGCCTTACGGCCTTAGCAAAGGAAGGAGGCAGAAGGGTTTACTCGATGGATTTCATGAAGGCCGTCGGACACCATAGTTCCGCATCGGTAAACCGTGCGATAACAAGGATGATCAACATCAACATTCTGTTCAAAAGCGGGAAAGAAATCAGATTCGTTAACCCCTTCTTTAAGGCATGGCTTCTTCCCAGGGGACGATAAACCTTAGATGTGATGTTGCGGACGTATGGGTTGACCGGCTAATTCCATCAGCCTCCTAAGAGTTGGCATGTGATTTGCTCAACAAACATTCAAATCGACGTTATTCCTCCTTTCCTTAACGTTCGAAAGAAAGCCCCCGGGGTCCGAAACTCCTCCCCCCTTGGGGCTTTCCTAGCTTTTGGCATGATGGTAAAAAATAACCGCCTATCCCAGCTGGATACTTCCGTGTGCATACATAGTATCCACCGTGTACATTTTGACCACCCCATCGTTTTTGCAACAACGAACCATCCTCTACATAGACGTCCATCTCGCAGGGAATAGACTTAAAACGTACCGGATATGGAGGCCCCTGCTCTCCAATCGGCCGCCATCGCTATTTTTATAAGCTCTACGCCTTGGATATTGTGCTTCAGGATTTGGTAAAACCCAACATGCAAACACTTGGACAGGCAATGAAAGGACACATTATCTCTAAAGCTGAGTTAGTCGTAACTTACCAACGATCCCGGCAACTATAGAAAACTGGAAAAGACAACCGAAAATCGCCCTCAGCTTTATTTCAGTGGCTTGACATAGGAAGCTGTCATGTCAATCTACTTTTGTGGGTATAGCATGCAAAGTGGCGTGCAAACCCTAAAACCTGTATTGGCGTCTCTTCCTGTCCTGACCACTAGTCACTGACAACGGACGGCCAGCTTTTATTACCCATTTCAGCTCAAGGCTATTTTGGGTAATTTTGCCGGCTCATCAAATCATCACCAATTCGGTGCGTTGACGCAAAAATCGGATATATTTCCTTGACCTTTCAGAGATTCACATTCTATGAAGGAGTTGCTTCTCGCAACTAACCCATAATCACCCTAACAAAAGGAGGAAAGCGCAATGACGAAGGCAGAACTGGCTGAACAAATGGCAACGGATGCAGGTATTTCAAAGGCTGCTGCTAACAAGGCTCTGGATTCATTCCAAGACAGCGTAACGAAAGCTCTCAAAAAGAAAGACGGGAAGATCACTTTAGTCGGCTTCGGCACCTTTGCAAAGGTCCGTCGTAAGGCCAGAAACGGCGTCAATCCGGCGACCGGCGAAAAGATCAAGATCAAGGCCCGAAATGCTGTGAAGTTCAAAGCAGGCAAGGCCCTGAAAGACGCTATCTAGTGTCCATCCATAAATGTTTTTAACCGAATAGGCACTAGCGTGAGTTTCCAATTGAAGC
>CAYSBQ010000179.1:0-5777 GCA_964429315.1 uncultured Desulfobacterales bacterium | reverse complement strand
GATTGTGGCCAAAAATCACGCAAGCCTAATACCATTCCTCTGTATCTCAGCGCTTAAGGGATCATCCCCTGTGAACATGGCCTCTGCAATAGGATGAGGCTCTATACGATCGTCTATCCTCGCCGCAATATGCATTAATTTCAACCGTTCTTCGAACAAATCGGCTGAAAAATCAGACGAAATTATTGCGATATCAATGTCACTCCAGGACAATGCCGTACCTCTAGCCTGGGACCCGTAAAGATAAACCTTGTTTACTTTATACTGCCGCCGTGCTGCATCTAAGAATCTTTGCACAGTTTCTTCTATGGAAGCTGGGATCTTACCCATTTGAACACCTCCTTAATCTTTTGCATCTGGTCGTTCGTAAACTCAGGCGTGCATTTCAGGCGAAAAGAACGTTTGAGATCGGGATACCTTGCCTCAATGTTAAAAGCCGTTATTGTGATAAGGTCATCTATTTTGGCTTCATCAGGACTAAGGCCGGCAACCCTTGCCAACCTAAGCAAGTTGTGAATTGGTGGGGCATGCTCCCGGTGATGTGAGACATACAATGCCTTCAAAATCTTCTCTACGGCCAAATGGCCAAAGAACAACGCATATGAATAGTCCTGCTTGTCTACCAAGTGCTCTGCAACCCGAAGAGCTTCAATTGCCTCAACCAGCCAATATTCCCTAATCTTGCCCACATCCATGGTGGTCTCATTCATATCTACCTCCTCGATCCTGCACTTCCGCCGGTTTTCGCCTCCCAAACCAATACCCTGGGGCGCTTTTCCAGTTCCGGAAGCATTCCCTCATACTCCTTACGAGTTAACACTAATGAACGAATCTTTCGTTTGATATATCGTTCCGTTTTTCTACTCAAATCGTTCAGATGGTACTGATCTATGTTTCCTACAAGGAGCAGGTCAACAATACCTGTATCTTTCCCCTCGGCATAATCACCTATCAGACAGGCCAACTCCAGGTCCCCTAGGCGATTCACAATCCCGTCGATGACCTTGTCAACTCCCATTACCTTGCCGACCATGGCCTTAAGCTCAGGGAAGAGCGGGTGTTCTTGATTAGCCATATAAAATACCTGGCGACCGTTTTTTTCCGCTTTCAATAGCTTGGATTGTTTGAGCTGGTTCAGTTCTTCCCGAACCGAATTCGTAGATATATTAAACTCCTTGGCCAGTTCCCTAAGATAGGAACGAATCTGTGGATTAAAGAAAAGACGAGTAAGGAGTTTAATCCTGGTCTTAGAAGATATTATACCTGCAAACAGACTATCCACTTTGTACCTCATTACGAGTAGTTAAATTACTCATATCATGACAGGGTAACTTGGTCAAGATATTTCTGCTTTTGTTGCGAGAAACATGCCATACTTTCAATCTGGTACGTGGGAAAATCCGTAATTCAAGCAAACCAGGGATTATTCTCTGAAATGAGGCTAATATAAATGCTTGACATGACGTCTCTTTTTATGGTACCGGCAAATTGTAGAGCATTAGGAGCACTTAAACACATTCCGTGGAAGGCAAAAATATGCGATTTCCAAACAAGAATTCTGTTGGCCATAAGGGAACAAAGCCATTACTCCTCTTGCTGATAATGTTGTCTTTGGTATTCCCTACCCCAGCCGCTTCTTCAGAAGCTCCGATTATTTTCGCCGGCAATCTGCAAATGAGTCCTGGGGAACAACAGGTCTTATCCATCATGAATTACCGAACCGGCAATACGTACACCTGGTCAATTGAAAGCGGTGGGGGGACTTTGAGTTCAAATGCCGGAGAACGGGTCACCTTTACAGCGCCTGAATCTAATCCAGATTGCAACAACAATCCAACCATCCGAGTAGAATGCTGCGACGGCAATATCAATGAAATCACCATTGCAATTAATGGATGGACAGGAAAGGGCCTTGCTTTCTATACTTCCACTGGGTGCACGTTGGGACAAAATGAGGGCTGCGACCGGCACCCTTGCCCTAAAGACAAGCTGTGTTGTAGAAGGAATGGCTACCGATGTGATGGAACAGAGATCTCTGCAGAATGTACTTGGCGGTATGGCCCTAGCTCTTCAGGTTGGTGCGTTAATCCCTACTACTGTCAATCCACTGGGCCTTTTGATGAAAGATCTGATGCCATGAAAGCAGCTGGTTGTTGCCCTGAGGCCCTGCTCTCCAGCTACAAGCCCCCAAGTATCCCGGGTGACATCGACAACGGCAAAGAACCCCTTGGCACCTCCCATATATGCCCGGTCGATTTTGTGGGAAACCCCATCAGTATCTACAATGGAAATAACTTTGAAAGTGAACAAGATTTTCGATTTAACTCTCCAAATCGCCGTGGCCTGGTATTTACGCGTTATTACAACAGCCGATCGACAACAACGAGCTCCCTTGGTTATGGTTGGAGTCATACCTACAATCTTACCTTGAATCCTTCGCACACATTTAAAGGAACCACGTATCTACGCATTATTGATGAAACAGGTCGCGGCATTTATTTTGAAGATTCCGGCAACGGCTCCTATGTCGGAGTTTTTAAGGAAAAAACCATTGTCAGGCTGGAAGGAGGAAACTTCGTCTGGTACAAATTCGACAATAGTCGCTGTGGATTTAACGACCAGGGAAGGCTGATCTGGACCGAAGACAAGATTGGCAACCGTCAGAACCTGACCTATGACGGCAGCAATCGCTTGTCCACTGTAGCAGATGAAGCTAGTGCCCGCGAGTTGGCTTTGTCATACGATTCCGAAGACAGATTAGACTACGTGTCCGGTCCCGGCATTACCTCGGTTGCATATAATTATGACAGCAACAATAACTTAGAAGCTGTCATCTACGCAGACGGCTCCGGCGTTAACTATATCTATGGCGACCCGAACGACGTCCATAACCTCACTGAAAAGCATGACAAGATGGGACACCTGCTATCCACCTGGACCTATGATGATAGCGATAGGGCAACCGATAGTTTCACAAGAGATGGTAACGGTGTAAGCATCGATTACACAAATGATAATCAAGTGGGTGTCACGAATGCCTATGTTGTAACCCGTACATATCTCATAGGAGATATTGACGGTCGGAAGCGGGTCACACACATAGACGACCCCGCTGAGTGTCCCGGCTGTGCTCAGGAGGTGGTGAGGCTGGAATATGACAGTTCCTTAAGAATCATCGAGCTGGAATATGCCAACGGCCTCATCAACCAATACGACGATTTCGACAGCCAAGATCACGCACAGACGGTCATAGAAGCCGTGAGTACGGCAGATGAGCGGACCATCATCTACACCTTTCATCCGGACATCGATGCCAAGTTAAGCGAGGCACGGCCAAGTATTCTTGGTGCGGAAAACAAAGTCACCATCTGGGATTATGATGATGACGGAAATACTACACCCAATGAAAACCCCACCAGGCTTTTAAGTAGAAAGATCGAGCATGGATTTACAAAAGATATCTCAGGGGCTGTCATCGCCTTTGAGTACATCACCACCTACACCTATGACAGCAAGGGCCAGGTCTTGAGCATTGACGGACCTGAGCCCGGCCCTCAAGACACCACAAACTTCACCTATGATTCCACCACAGGCGACTTGCTCGCCGTCACCAGACCGGTGGCGGGTCCCACAACCTACTCCGGGTACAACGCCGCCGGCCAGGTTGGCAGCGTGACAGATGCCGACGGAAATGCACTCACCTACACCTATGATGGCCACGGCAGTATAAAGACCATGACCAACCAGGCGGACAGCTCTGTGACCACCTATGACTACAACATCGCAGGCGAGCTTGAACAGGTTGTCCAGCCCAATGGGGTCACAACGGACTTTTGGTACGGCGCCACCTACGGACGCCTTACCCGCATAGACGATGCCCTGGGCAATTACATCTCCTACGGCTACGACACTCAGGGTAACCGCACGGAGCTGTCCCATTACGATGCGGGAGACCAGCGGAAATTCTGGAAGCGTTTTGACTATCAGGGCACAAGTGCCCCGGGCAAGCTGTGGAAAGAGATCGACCCGGATGACAGTTTTACCGAGTATACGTATGATTCCGGAGGCAATATCAGTAGTATTACGGATGCGGCCTCAAAGGCCACCACGTATGGCTACGATTATTTTGACCGGCTCACCACGGTGACCCAGCCGGGAAGCATGCTCACATCTTACGGCTACGACGTCCAGGACAATCTCCTCTCAGTAACCGATGCCGAAAACCACACCACCACGTACGTATATGACGATCTGGGCCGGCTCGTGGAAACGGTTTCGCCCGATACGGGCACGACCCGGTACGCCTATGATGCCGCAGGCAATCTGATATCCAAATCAGACGCCAACAGCATCACGACCACCTATGATTATGACGAGCTCAATCGCTTGACCGCCATCCATTTCCCGGATTCAAGCCAGGATATCACATACACCTATGACGAGGGCGTAAACGGCAAGGGCCGCTTGACAGGCATGACAGACCCGAGCGGCAGCTACACGTATTCCTGCGATGCTTTGGGCAACCTTATTACAGAAGAAAAGATCATTGAAGGGGTGACCTTTACCACGCAATATGCCTATGACGCTGCCGGCATCCTGACGGGGATGACGTATCCGGACGGCCGGACCGTGACCTATGCATTGGACCTCTCCGGTCGGGTCACAGAGGTGACCACCACCAAAGACAGTGTCTCAAGCACGGTGGCCGAAAACATCACCTATCTTCCCTTTGGGCCGCTTGCGTCCATGACCTATGGAAACGGCACGACCCTCAGCAAAACCTTCGACCAGCTCTATCGGCTCATCGACCTTAACGCCGGCACTGTCCAAAGCCTCGGTTATGTCTTAGATCCGGCGGGAAACATCACGGGTATTACGAACAACCTTGATGCCGTAAGGAACCAGACCTTTTCCTATGATGACCTCTACCGGCTCACAAGTGCTACAGGTATCTACGGTGCTATAAGCTACAGCTATGACAAGGTCGGAAATCGCCTCACCAAGACTATAGATTCCCAGACAGACACCTATTCGTACGAGGCTGGCGCCAACCGGATCGACCGGATTGCCGGCGCCAACCCACAGACCTTTTCCTATGATGCCAACGGCAACACCACGGCTATCGATTCAAGAACACTCACCTACAACCAAAACAACCGGCTCATGCAGACGGCAGAAAACAGCACCGTGCTCGGAACATACACGTACAACGGAAAGGGCCGGCGGGTGAAAAAAACCGCAGGCGGCAAGACAGCAATCTACCATTACGATCGCTTCGGAAACCTTATCGGCGAATCTACACCGGACGGTCAGTTTCTGGCTGAGTACGTGTATCTGAACAACACCCGCTTGGCTGTCATCGCTCAAAACATGGCTGAAGAAGTGACCGTGCAGGTCACCAGTAGCAAGGGTTGGAACCTTGCCGGGGTTCCAGTTTATGCCTTTACCGATGGTGGTGCGTACACTGGAAAGAATGCGACAACGGATGAGGGAGGCATTGCTCACTTTGCGCTATCTGAGTTTCCAGACGGCTCCTACAAGTTCCGGGTAGATTATCTGAGCTATCAGTTCTGGTCTGAGGTAATTACGTTGCCGGGCACGTACAATGCCACGGTGGCGATTGCAGAAGAAACGGCCACAGTTCGGGTGATCCAGGGCGGTACGGCCAAAGAGGGAATTAAGGTCTATCTCTTTAACGCAAGCGGGAGCTACCTGGGAATCTATGGAACCACGGATGAAAACGGCGAGGTGACCTTTGATCTTCCCGCAGGCAAGGA
>CAYSBQ010000178.1:0-5785 GCA_964429315.1 uncultured Desulfobacterales bacterium | reverse complement strand
ACCGTCATAATTGGAACTTCTTTTTAAAATCATGTCTATCCTGTTATCACGTCAATGTTTTTCGGTGCACTGTTACTGAAAATCGAGCGAGACCAGCTTTGAGACTCCCTTTTCTTCCATGGTCACACCAAAAAGTGCGCTTGCAACTTCCATGGTCTGCCTATCATGAGTAATCATGACAACCTGAGATCGACTTCCAATCTCTCGTAGAAGTTGGTTGAAACGAAACACATTTACATCATCTAATGGGGCATCAATTTCATCAAGGACGCAAAATGCTGTAGGCCGTATGAGAAAAAGTGAAAAGATTAAAGCAATGGCCGACAATGCCTTTTCACCACCTGAAAGAAGGCTCATGAGTGTCAGCTTTTTCCCGGGAGGACGTACGAGGAAAGTGACCCCGGAGTCCAATGGTCGCTTGGGGTTTGTCAGAGCTAGCTTGGCTGTTCCTCCCTCAAACAACTTCGGAAAAACTGTCTGAACCTTTTTATTAATTGCCTTAAAAGTCTTCATGAAACGCTTTAAGGATACTCTGTTAATCTTTCGTATTACTCGATGAAGTGCCTCGATGGCATTGTCTAGGTCATCGCGCTGTGAGGTCAGAAGACTGTATCGTTCCTTTAATGTCTCATAATCTTCAATAGCTGTAAGATTGACTTCTCCTATCTTAGAAATCTTATCCCTGTATTCGGCCAATCTACTCTGCATCTCTTCTACTGAAAGTTCAACAGTCTCAGATCCCTGTTCTATTTCTTCGATATGTTGATTGTATTTTTCAAGGATACGGTTTGACAGGTGATCGCGTCTCATCTTTCTTTCCGATTGTTTGAGTACAAGCAGTTGAGTCTTTTTAAAGGTTTCTTGTTGCTTTGACTTAAGCTCTGAAAGCGCCTGGTCGTTTTGTTGCAGACTACTCTCTATGGCCTGATATTCGGTTTCACCATCAGTTAGGCTTTGTTCCAAGGTTTTTAACTGTGCGTATAGTTCGCCGATCTTGGTTTTATCCGTGGACAGTTGTTGTTTTGTGGCAACCTCGTCTTGTTCTGTTTGCTTTAGGTTTTGGCGTAATTGCGAAAGTCTTCTGTCGCTATCTTGTTGAAAAGTGGTCAGACGTCGCAATGTATTTTCACAACTATCATATTCCGCCTGAAGGCTGGTCAATTGCATTTTTAGCTCAACAACCTTGTGATTGTGGTTTTCCTGATCTTTTGATAACCTTTTGATGTTACTGTCTGTTTGCTCAATGCTCGATTCTTTGCTGCCGATTTCTTCTTCCAGTTCAGCTAGGACATGTTGATGTTTTGAGACCTCTTGCTCGACGTCAACACTTTCACCTTCTATTTGTTCTTCTTCAAGGTTTAAGATTTCAAGATGTTGTTGTGTGTGCTTGAGGTTTTCTTGAAGACGGAAAAGCTCCTTTTCTTTTTCAACAAGATGTTGATTCTTCTCCTTTTGCTTTTGTCGGGTTTGCTGGACATTTCGTTCCAATGAGATGGCTTGAGTTTCTAGTTCTTTTTTCCTTGCCTTGGCAGTTTCAACAGATCTATCCAGTTGAAAAATTTGTGCATGGAGTTGCTTTAGTTCCTTTTTCTTTGTCAGAATGCCCCCAGCGCCGTTGTCTAACCGTCCCCCAGTGAATATACCCTGAAAGCATATCCGGTCGCCTTGCTGGGTGACAATCGTTTGAGTTTTTCCATTCTTGTTCCACAGCTCTATAGCTATTCCGAGGTTTCTTACAACTTTGACGTGCCCGAGAAGGGACCTTACGAGATCTTCGTAGCCTTCACGAATCTTTATGTGATTAATCAGTGAGCTGTGATCATGAGAATCTTGAATCTGACTCGTATTGTCCAGAGGTTTGACGGCATTTAAGGGAACAAGACTGGCCCTGCCACCGGACAGAGCGTGAAGACAATCTATCGCTGCCACAGCACCTTGCTGGTTTTCTACGATAACATATTGCAAGGTTTCGGCTAGGGCCGCTTCTACGGCATCTTCATAGGAAGTTTCAGGTTCGATGATATCGGCAACAAGGCCACAAATGTTGGCTTCTTTGAGGTTTTCGGACTTCCATTCATTCATGAGTACTCGGACGCCCTTTTTAAACCATTCGTAGTTTTCATCCATCTTCTTGAGTGTTCCGTATTGGGAGCGGACCTTTTGACGTTCGAGTTCAGTCTCTTGTGCCTTGCGGACTTGTTTGCTGAGGGCGTGCCGATTTTCCAGGAGTTGGTTCTCCAGAGAGCCAAGGGCATCGCCTGTTTTCTCCAGATCTTCTTCTATATTGTGATGATCACTTTTTACTGTCGTCACTGTTTTGTTCAGATTATTAAACTTGGCGACAGCTTGTTTCTTTTCTGTTTTGAGTTGCTCAAGGCGTTTCGAGAGATTTACTTTGTTCTGAGAGACATTTTTAAGGGTGTTTTGATATGTGGCTTTCCGGCTTGCCAGGTCAATGCGTCTTACCTTTTTTTCCTCAAGAGATCTTTTTAACTCATCTAGTTTGCTTCTTAATTCCTTTTCTATATCTACTTGTTGTTTGAGATTCTCTTTAGCGTTTCCAGTATTTTGTTGAAGTTCGGTTTTCCGTTTATCAAGATTATTGCATTCCCGGGAAATCTCATCTCCCTTTTCTTCGATTTCTTCGACTTCTATCTTAAATTGTCCGATTTCATTATCAAAGCGATTAATGTCCTTGGTTTTCTGTTCAATGCTACCTTCCAGTTTATCAAGAAGGCGTTGGAGGTCATTCTTCTGAGTCTTTTGTTCGCTAATACTTTGATATTTAAATGTTCGGTGTTGTTTAATCTCTTCTATAGCGGCGTCAAGCTTTGCTAATTCTGATTCGTGCACAAAATCAGTATCTTGAAAGGATTGTAACAAGGCCTTTGTTTCGTCCATTTTGGATGTGATGGCCCTGTATTCATGGATTGCCACGGTGATTTCCAGCCCTTCGATCTGTTTTTGATAGGTTTTATAACGTTCTGCCGTGCCTGCCTGGCGTTTAAGCGAGTTCATTTGCCGTTTTACTTCAACAATAACATCATTTATGCGCAGCAAGTTGTGTTGCGTACGCTGAATCTTTAGAAGGGCTTCATGCTTTCGACTCTTGTAGCGGGTAACACCTGCGGCTTCTTCTACAAAAAAGCGTCGTTCTTCCGGGCCGGCATCGATAAGACTTCCGATCTTTCCCTGTTCAATAACGGCGTAGGCCTTGCTGTCGGCGCCTGTTCCCATTAATAGATTTTGTATGTCCTTCAGCCTGCACGGTTGTTTGTTAATGAAATAACCGCTTTCTCCGGAACGAAATAATCGTCTGCTTACCATGATCTCGGAGTAGTGACGATATTCTTCAGGGGTAGTGCCATTATCGTTTAAAAGTGTTAGAGCTACCTCCGCCATGTTTACAGGGGCCTTTTTCTCACTGCCTGAAAATATTATATCTTCCATGGATTTGCCACGCAGCTGCTTAACACTCTGTTCCCCCATAACCCAGCGGAGGGCGTCGACGATATTGCTTTTTCCGCAGCCATTAGGGCCGACGAGGGCGCAAATACCTTGAGGAAATTGCACCGTCGTTTTTTCCATGAACGATTTGAATCCCACAATGTCGAGTTGTTTCAGTTTCATGATGGCACACCCCTTTTTGAACCATTTCTGAATGAGTATTAATTAGCAGAGGAGGAAGGGTTTGTAAAGATAAAATACTACTAAATATATGCTTTTTCAGGCCGGTGTATACAATATATTGGGTTTGTTTACAACGATATTTTGTTGTATGGTATTATTAGGATCCAAGGGGTCAAGGAATCAGGGGTTCAAGTGATCAAGTAAACTATTACAAAGAAAAGCACTCGACCCCCAGCATCTTTTTAAGGCGAAAGCCGCAATCCTTGAATCCTTTACATCAACTAGTGGGAGAAAGGCGATGCTCAATTTTCGTTTTGGAAGACAACTGGCCGTGAACGAAGAAACCTATGATTTTCCGCCCTTTAGGCCGCCGAGTGAGGCAGATAGCCTCCTTTTAAGGGTTACTCGTGGGTGCCCATGGAATAGGTGTGCCTTTTGTTCAATGTACAAAGATGTCAAATTTGAAAGACGTGCGACGGAAGAGGTCAAAAACGATATTGATACGGCGTGCGATCTTATGGGCGGAACTGTTGACACAGTGTTTATCGGCGATTCAGATAGCTTAGTCATTAATACGGAAGCAATATGTGAGATCCTGGAACATCTTTACAATAGATTTCCGTCGATTAGTCGGGTTACAAGCTATGCGCGTGCTCAAACATTAAAACATAAATCGGCCGGCAACTTAAAAGCGATTAGAAATGCTGGGTTGACTAGACTTCATATAGGTCTTGAGACCGGAAATGCTCATCTGCTTAATAAAATGCGCAAGGGCGCCGGTCCGGAGACCATGATTGCCGGGGGTGCCAAGGCAAGGGAGGCTGGATTCGAGGTGTCCCTTTATGTGCTGCTGGGAATTGGGGGCGTGGCAAATTGGTCAGAGCATGCTTCTGATACTGCCGGGGTGCTTAACCGAATGACGCCTGATTTTATACGTGTTAGAACCCTTACGCCGCAGCCAGGAACTAGCGTTTATCGATGGTGGGAGGATGGGAGTTTTAAGATGCCGGATCCGGAAGAAATATTAAAAGAGCAAAGTAGGCTTATCGAAAATCTTAATCTGGACTGTGAGTACCTCTCAGACCACGTTTCCAACTATGCCCCCGTTAACGGAATGCTCCCCAGGGACAAGCCAGCTATGCTCTCAATGATTGACAATACCCTTGAAAGGCTTGCAAGAGACCATGAGTTTAAGGGTGACCTTGAACAAATGCCGTTTCTGCGAAGGTTGTAGGGATAAAACCATGTACTCATATGGTTGTGCCATAATAAATTCGGTAGCCGGTTACCGTGCCCTCACTTGCATCCCACGCCAAGTGGACACTTGTTGCACAGGCGGCAGGGGAGGGTGAGAGAAGAAAGACATAAATGATGCTTAAGATCCAACTAATGAAAAGCCGTGTTTTCATATCACACCTCACTTTGTTAAAAAAAGTATGTGATTGTGGTGCTGACTGAATGCCTTTGCGACGTAGGCACGCCGCACTGATCAGCCAGTGCGAATTTTCAGCGCCGGCCCTACGGCCATGAGCTGAAAGGGGCAATCGCATGACTGCAATACTTCGTCGCACCATAGCAGAGCAGGCAGAGAAAGGTATAAAATAATACACTTCCGAAAGCCGTGAGGTTATTTATATATTTATGCCCGTTACGCTTTATCACAATTGATCTCTAAAATGACTAATACTGACAAATTTTGCCGCATACCCTGATCGAAATATTAAGCAATGAATGGTCTCAATAGGCCAACTTTGCAATTATTTTTACAAAAATCATTTGCAATTTCCTGACCAGAAATTACTGATTATGAGTAAAAGTTTTTTTTGTGCTTGAGCGAAGACATTTTTAGTGAATATCAGGAAGTGTTAGGCCGTGGTAAATTTAAAAGCTTGACGGTCTCGTAAAAAGTCCAGGTTAGCGCTACGCTTCACTGCCTTCACCCATACCTCAATTAATCGCCATCGGCTTATTCTCAACAATCATATTTAACTATTAAGGATGTCCCCGTATCCAGAATCCACCTTCCTTTCATATCCCGAAATTGCCAGTGAAGAATGAAGACTCTCGCTTCCCGTTCACTTGCCCTTACATATCCCCTTGTAATAGACCCATTTTATGTCTTGACAATAGGGCCATATTTGTGGCACTATAAAAA
>CAYSBQ010000177.1:0-5937 GCA_964429315.1 uncultured Desulfobacterales bacterium | reverse complement strand
CACAGGAATATATTGAATATTTTGAGGATTAAAATTTGAGCCCGACACAGAGATTAGGCAAAAGGGGGCGTTTTGAAATTGCCTCAAATATATTCGTATAAATCCCAGCTTGTCGGCCGGGTGAAGGGGACGTCGGGAAAAAGAGATGGAACTGACTCGATGCCTAATCATTACTAATGAATTGGGACTGCATGCCCGTGCCGCAGCCAAAATCGCCCGACTTGCGGAAGAGGCTGATGACAGTGTATACATTATAAAGGATGGTCAGGAAGTAGACGCTACAGATATCCTTGATATTATGGGCCTCTATTGTCCTCGTGGCACACGTATCATACTAAAAATAGCCGACCCTGCTGACGCGAATGTGTTAGACCGTATTGCAGAACAAATAGAGTCCGGCTTTGGAGAATCCTAGAAGTGATTGATTCTACAACAAATAATCTAGTGTTTAATGGCATTGGGGCCTCTGTTGGCATTGCTGTTGGCGAGGCCTACCTATTGGAACGTGACGACAGTCAAGTTATAGAGAAGCGCTTTCTTCGACCGGAAGAAATCAGCCCCGAGATAAACCGTTTTAGAGAAGCTGCTCAAAAAGCCGGGGAACACCTCCGTAAGATAATTCGGGAAATCCCTGACGAGTACAAAGATCAGAGTTATATCCTTGATGCTCATATGATGATTCTAAAAGACCGGTTATTCAATGACGGGACCATCGAGGAAATCAAGAAAAGGGGCATAAATGCCGAGCAGGCCTTAAAAATAATCACTGACAAGGCTACCGCAAACTTCAAGAAAATGCCTGATCCGTATTTCCGGGAACGGAGAGCAGACATCGCCCATGTATCAAATCTCATACTGAAAAATCTTCTTGGAACAAGCCATTCACATGTCTCCAACATCGACAAACGAGTTATAATCGTAGCACACGACCTTTCTCCTGTAGATACAACACAGATTCAACTGGAAAAAGTAAAGGCGCTTATCACAGAGGTGGGCAGCCCTACCTCGCATACCGGAATCATTGCCCGTTCCCTTGAGATACCGGCAGTACTGGGGCTTGAAAATGCCACCGAAGCAATCAAGACGGGCGACCTCATCATTGTAGACGGCAGCACCGGCGTTGTAATTATCAATCCTGACAAGGAAACACTCGACAAGTATTATAAACGCAAGGAGCAGTTTGAAACCTTTCAGGCACAAAGTACGCGAACCAGTCACCTTCCTGCCGAAACAACAGATGGACACCGCATAGCCATGACCGCCAATATTACCGTACTGGAAGAAGTCGTTTCAGTCATTGATCATGGAGGAGAGGGGGTCGGTCTGTATCGAACTGAGTTTCTCTATTTAAGTAGATCGACTCTTCCATCCGAAGAGGATCTTTTTGACAACTACAAAGACTTGGCGGAACTCATGGGTAACCGTGAAGTCACGATACGCACTCTCGATATCGGCGGAGACAAGTTTGCAAGCTCCATTCAATTGGCCGATGAAATGAACCCTGCATTGGGTGTCAGGGCCATACGGTTTTGCCTTCAGAGCCCTGAAATCTTTATGGCCCAGCTGCGAGCCATACTCAGAGCAGCCCGGTTTGGGAATATCCGTATTATGTTCCCGATGATTTCTCAGGTAGAAGAAGTTGTACAAGCAAAACAAATGCTGGACAAGGCTGCGGAATCTCTGGACAAAGAGGGTATACCTTTCAACCGGGATATTCAGATAGGAGCGATGATCGAAGTGCCCTCAGCTGTCTTCATGGCTGATATACTTGCGGAGGAAGTGGATTTTTTTAGTCTTGGCACCAACGATCTCATCCAGTATTCCTTTGCTGTCGATCGTGTCAACAAACATGTAGCGGACTTATATCAACCACTCCACCCAGCAGTACTCAGGATGATTCATCATGTTGTAGAGGCAGGCAAGACAGCGGGCATTCCCGTTGCTTTGTGCGGCGAGATGGGAGGCGATGCAATAAATCTTCCCGTCCTACTAGGCCTAGAGCTTGATAGCATCAGCATGAACCCGGTTTCGATTCCTGCAATTAAGGAAACAATCCGTAGGCTTTCTTTTAAAGACTCAAAGGTCTTGGCGCAAAGGGCCATGAAAGAACGTTGTGCCGCAGATGTTCGGAATCTTGTTTTTGAAACCTGTGGAGAGTCTTTTAAAATGGCCACTTTCTTTCAGTCGAATGGGGCGTAACATCTAACTGAGATCTTGCCGCAAACATGAACCTGCCTGCATCTGAAATCGAAAACAATCCGGGTAGTCGGTTAAAACGTATCATCCTGGTTTCAACACCATGGCCACTCTATAGCCGTCCTTCCATTCAGCTTGGTTCTCTGAAGACGTATCTCAATACACAATTCCCGGGGCTGGAAATTCGAACCCTACACCCCTATCTCAAGGTGGCGGAAGAGGTTGGTTACGAGATCTATAGCGCAATTTCAGAGAGGACATGGCTGGCAGAATCCGTATGTGGCGCCCTTCTATTCCCAGAACGAAAAAAGGGGGTTGAGAAGATGTTTCGTCGTGAGGCAAACCGTAGTACCCGGCTGCGCAGGCTTCACTTCGGGGCACTGATCTCTCAAGTCAAGCAAGTATTGGAAAATTTTGTCGGTGAGGTGGACTGGACAAGTTGTGGGCTTGTCGGTTTTTCCATTTGTCTTTGCCAGCTCACCTCATCGCTTTATCTTATCAAACGGATTAAACAGTGTTGTCCGAGCCTGCCCATCGTGGTCGGTGGCTCCATGTTTTCGGGCAACCAAGCTTACGGGTTGGTAAGATCATTTCCTGACATCGACTATATAGTCAACGGTGAAGGTGAGTTGCCGCTCAGCCGGCTAATTCGCTACATCGGTTCGACTAAGCAAAGCGATCAACTTCTTCCAATGCCTGGTGTTATCACTAGGAAAGAGATTGGAGCGAAAGCCTTCACAACCTTTGACCAATTAGAAAGCCTGAAAGATTTGGCACCTCCCGACTACGATGACTACTTTGACGAACTCAAGAACCTGAGGCCGGAAAAAAGGTTCTTCCCGACCCTTCCAGCTGAAATATCCCGAGGATGCTGGTGGAAGTCTGCCCCTGGAAATTCGAAGCATAAAGGATGCGCCTTTTGCAACCTTAATCTTCAGTGGGATGGATACAGATCTAAAAACGTTTCACAGGTTGTTTCGGAGATTGATTATTTGACCACAAAGTACAGGACCCTCTCTGTGGCCTTCATGGATAATCTTCTGCCATCGGGAAAGTCCACGGAGATTTTCTCCCAGCTTATTGATCTGAAAAAGGATCTTCGGCTCTTTGCAGAAATCCGGGCTACTACATCCCGCAAAATGCTAATGGCTATGAAGAGGGCGGGAACACACAAAATACAAGTGGGCATTGAGGCGTTAAGTACAAAGCTCCTCAGAAAACTCCACAAAGGAACAACGGCAATTCAAAACATTCAAATCATGAGGGATTGCGAAGAGCTGGGCATTTCGAACAACTCAAATATTATTATCTGCTTTCCGGGTAGCGATGCTGAGGATGTTGACGAGACCTTGCGTGCCCTTGAATTTGCATTCCCTTTTCGTCCCTTAAGACTCGTTCATTTCTGGCTTGGTCTCGGAAGCCCTGCGTGGCATAATTTTCGTGGTTTCGGTCTAAAGGCGGTTTTTAATCATCACAACTACGGGATACTGTTCCCGCCTGAGATGTATCGCTCCATATCTTTTATGATTCAATCCTATAGAGGGGATCTTGGTTATCAAAGGAAACTATGGCAGCCCGTAAAAACAAGGCTTCGCACGTGGAAAAAGTCTTATACTGAAATCCACAGACATGGACATAGCACACGCTCTCCGATTCTCAGTTTCCTTGACGGAAGAGACTTTTTAATCATCCGAGAGCAACGTTATGAGGCCAAACCCCTAACGCACCGCCTTGTGGGACCATCGAGGGCCATCTACCTTTTTTGCCTGCAGCATCATTCGCTTAAACATATCCTTGAGCATTTTCCAAAAACAGGCGCAGACAAGGTTGTAGCCTTTTTAAAGATGATGGTCGACAAAAAGTTGATCTACGAAGAAAATGACAGATACCTCAGTCTGGCCGTGCCGACACCCAAGTAAGGGCGGGGTCAGCCCTAAACCTGCCGTGTTTGATATTCTCTCTTCAGCTACTGAGAAGTTCCTAGAAATCTCTCTATTTTAGCGTTTTCTTTGAGCTTTGCCACATATTGAGTTACTTGTTCATGTGTCTTTTGTTGCTTTAGTTGCTGTATGAGCCGGTCCTTCGCCTCCTTGTAGGGAACAGTCGCCGCTTCCTTTTTGTCCACAAATTTGATCAGATGATATCCAAACTTGGTTTCTACTATATCACTTACTTCACCCGGTTTCATTGCAAAAGCCACATCTTCAAAGGATTTCACCATTTGTCCGCGTCTGAAGTAACCCAGGTCTCCGCCTTTTTTACTGCTGGGACATTGAGAGAGTTCTTCTGCAAGCTTTGAAAACTGCTCACCGGCTTTTAGTCTCTGTTGTATCTTTTTGATCTTATTCTTGGCTTCAGCTTTTTTAGACTTTTCTGCTTTGGGGTCAACCTTGATCAGGATATGCTTCGCATGTACCCTTTCCGGCTGTTGAAACTGCTGTGGATGCCCATCGTAATAGTCCTTGATTTCCTGCTCAGAGACTTTGACCTTTTGGGCAACCTGTGTTTCGATCAGCTCCTGGATTGCCATGCCTTGTCTGAACTGTGACTTAAGGATAGCCTCGGTAAGATTCATCTTCTCCAGGCCCTTCTTGAACTGATCTTTGCCGGGGAATCTCTTGTTTAGCGCGTCTATCTTGCTGTTGACCGCCGCCTCGTCAACCTCTATTCCCTTGTTCCGACTTTCTTGATAGAGTAACTCACGTTCGATCAGTTGTTCAAGGGCCATCTCTTTGATTTTTGACAATTGGGAATCATCAACCTTTTTTCCCCTGCCATACATCTGTGTCGCTCGCTGGACCTCTCTATCAAAATCTGTCTGTTTTATTACTGCGCCGTTTACTAACGCAACCTTGCCCTTGGAAACTTCTTTTTCCGTTGCCAAAGCAGGCCATGCAATCCATGTAAAAGCAAACAAACATACTAAAGCGCCAAGCCATTTTCTGCCATTAATTTGCATATAAACTGCTCCTTTCTGATGATTATTGCAGATCAAATATTCTAAGAAAATATAAAGCCCGACGTATAACACCCATTGACCGTACATGGCAAGCCTAGTTTTGAAATATTTTTAAAACTAACGAATGGCCATTGATGCCGTAAGTGTGTTGATGGTCGTGCGCGTGAGCATGCAGATGCTTGTGTTCATGTTTCCCTTCCATATATCAACCTCCCTTCATCAAATTTGACGACTTCGCAAAAAGTCCATCAAATTTGGAAATCTAGAACACACACTTTATTAAACGCGGCACGGTGGGCTGAAGAGGCCGGATCAAGAGCATTTAAGACGATCAGGGCGACAGCAGTAGTTCAATGTTTTAATTTTGGCATACTTTGATGCTGTTAAAGATTCTTCCCTGTGCGGCCAGAACCACTTGCCCACAAGCAGCTATTGATATTGTCTATGGTTCAGATTAAGGGATATCGATATTATGTATTGGACTCATTCAGTTCATTCCAGTAGAATTGATGTTCAAGAATGGTTCATCTCTATTCTTCATTAGAAAAGCGTCGACGAAACCTCCGGGTATGTTGGTTTCGTTTCGCGGTTATACGAAACTAATGAAATCGTAAAAAGTCAGATTTTGACGGTCTCGTAAAAACTAATGAAGCCACCCAGATATCATACTTTGAAAGGAGAAGAATATGAGCGGAAACCACGAAAAAATGTGGGAGGAACTCGGCCTGGCAACAATGGGGACGTCTATGATTTTATGCCTTTCGTTGAGGATTGTATTTGAT
>CAYSBQ010000176.1:0-5948 GCA_964429315.1 uncultured Desulfobacterales bacterium | reverse complement strand
GAATAAAAAAGCACGATTGACGCACTTTGGTGGAGTGAGCAGATTTTCGCACCAAACTTGGCTTCAAAATGAGCCGTATTTTAGTTTTTCCTAACAACCTTCAACTTTCAGCCTACCCACCTGAGTTACGTGACTTTTATTGGAAGGCGATATTTTTTACATGGTAATGTACTCCCTTCATTGATATAAAATCTGCCACCACAGATCAAGGGAAAAAGGAAGCGATCTATTGTCGGCCTTGGAAAAATCATACGCGGAAGTAGCTGTTGCCCTTCCAGTTTTTAAAACACTTACCTATGAGGTGCCGGAGGTCTTCCGCAGCGTTGTCATGCCGGGGAAGCGGGTATTGGTCCCTGTCAGGAACTCCAAGGTAACGGGCTACATCCTTGGCTGCTTCGATAATGCAGACCAGACCAATATAAAAGAAATCATGGACATAATCGATGATGAGCCGCTCTTTCCTCCGTCCATGGTCGAGTTTTTCCGCTGGATTGCCGCTTATTACCTTCACCCCATAGGAGAGGTCATAAAGGCGGCGCTTCCCGGTGGCCTAAACGCCAGACAAGGACGGGTCAGGCCCAAGAAGGCACTTTATGTAAGGACAACCGATAAGAAACCACGGACTTCGGCGCTTTCTAAAACAAGGCATAACCTCTTGAATATCGTCAATACCTACGGAGAAATATCTTTACAAGCACTGAAGAAAGAGATCCCCTCGGCCGGTAGATTGGCAAAAAAGATGAGTGAGGCAGGGTTCTTGGAACTTGTGGAACGAAATGTCTACCGTGATCCCTTTGGAGAGGATATTAAACCTCAACCAACCCCTTATGTCCTCACTGAAGAACAAGCACCAGTTGTTAAAACCATAACTGACGTCATTGGAAAGGGGTTTCAGACATATCTGCTCTACGGAATTACCGGAAGTGGAAAAACCGAAGTCTACATGCAAGCCGTGGCAAAGGCATTAGAAAAAGGATACCAGGCGCTTGTTCTTGTGCCTGAAATAGCTCTCATGACGCAGATAGAAAGGGTTTTTCGCGCCCGTTTTGGAGACAGCGTTGCCCTCCTACACAGCGGCTTGAGTCAAGGTGAGCGCTTTGATCAATGGATGCGAATCGTCCATAAGAAGGTAAAAATCGCTATCGGCGCACGTTCGGCGATCTTTGCCCCTTTTGAGCATCTCGGCTTGGTCATTGTAGATGAGGAACACGACGAGTCATACAAGCAGGAAAGTAAATTGCGCTACAACGCACGGGACCTGGCAGTGGTGCGGGCAAAAAAACAAGCCGCCGTGGTCCTACTGGGATCTGCCACACCATCCATTCAGTCATACCACAACGTGTTGGCCGGCAAATTCCGTGGTCTCCGACTCAAGAAAAGGATCGAAGACCAGGCCCTTCCAAAGGTGACAGTAGTCGACCTGAAACAAACTGAGGGACGCAGAAGGGCCAAGCCGTTTATCACAGAAGAACTTAAGTTAGCTATTAGTGAGACCTTGGCACGCAAAGAACAGGTGCTCCTTTTTTTAAACCGCCGTGGTTTTGCCAATTGTCCCACATGTACGGCCTGCGGGGCGCCTATTCGCTGCAAGAATTGCGAGGTTACTATGACACTTCACCAGGAGGCCAATTGCTTCAAGTGCCATTATTGCGGCTACACAATCCCGCAGGCTGCTGGGTGCAGGCTCTGCGGAAACCCTAAGGTCATACCGATAGGCCTTGGCACGGAGAAAGTGGAAGTCAAGGTGCAAAGCCTCTTCCCGGAAGCCAGAGTAGCTCGGATGGATCGGGACACTACAGCGCGCAAGGGCGCCCTTGTTAAAATCCTGAAAGATCTAAGAACAGGTGCAATCGATATCCTTATAGGAACGCAAATGGTGGCAAAGGGACACCACTATCCAAATATCACACTGGTGGGAATACTATGTGCAGACCTTTCCCTCAACTTCCCGGATTTCCGCTCATCGGAACGTACATTCCAGCTCCTGGCCCAGGTGGCAGGCAGGGCCGGCAGGGGGAAAAGCCCGGGGCGTGTAATCCTTCAGACATTCAATCCTGAACATTCTTGTATCACCACGGCAAGAGACCAGGACTATGCCAGTTTTTACAAAAACGAGATCCCCTTTCGAAAGACTGCGGCCTATCCACCATACTGGCGCCTTGTACAAATCCTAATAACAGGCAAAGACAAAGAGAAAACCGCTCAATATGCCGGTATGGTGGGAAAGATCTGTCGGGACTTGCTTGCAGAAGATAAAAGCTTTCGTGACGCCGTTAAATTCTTAGGCCCTGTTACCGCCCCGTTGGCAAAAATAAAAAAGGAATACCGCTGGCAGCTCTTGCTGAAGGGCGCCAAGACAATTCCCTTGCACAAACTTGCCGGACTCCTTAAGGCCAAAGCCCAACGGGAAATCCCGATAAAGGGTGTAAAGATAATTATTGATGTAGACCCGGTAAATATGCTGTAAGGCTGCAAGAGCAAGCAACGCTTAACAAAACATATAATTGCAGGTGGTTGTTCAATAGCTGCTATTGCATCAATAAAAATGACTTCGTTGGAAGCTAATTTTATTTGCTCCGTAACGGTTATTAAGTGACGAGCCCTTATTTGTCTAATTCAGCTCTCACGGCCAGCCCGATTTTTTCCAGCAGATACGGCTTCTTTATGTAAGCTCCTGCACCCAGTTCCTGGACCTTTTTGACACGCTCGGTCTCGGAAAATCCAGTTGCGATTACCGCCTTCTGCCCGGGGCAGTATTCTAGGATTCTCCTATACGTTTCAAGCCCATCGATTCCTGGATCCATTATCATATCGAGGACCAGCAAATCCGCCGAGTTAGTTTTCATATATTCAACCGCTTGTTCGCCACTTGAAACTGATGTAACGCAATAACCCAACGTCACTAGACTTTCTGATGCTATTGTCCGTTGTTCCTCCACATCATCCACAATCAGAACCAACTCCCCTTGACCTGCGTAATCTTCCATAGACAACAGGCTCCTGTGTTTGTCCGATTCTCGCCTGGTTACTGGAAAATAGAGCGTAAAAGTAGAGCCTTTCCCCTCTGAGCTTTGAACATCAATGTATCCGTCATGGTCTTTCATCGTTGCCCAAACAACGGCCATGCCTAATCCCGTTCCGCTTCTTCCCATGTTCTTTTTCGAGTAAAAGGGCTCAAAGACTCTTTTGATTTCTTCCGAAGATATACCAATTCCGGTGTCGCTGACTGTAAGGGCGACATAATCCCCTTCCTGTATGTCGTCATAACCTCTTATTGGTCTATCGATATACCGATTTTCAGCAGATATAAAAATCTTCCCCCCATCCGGCATGGCTTCGGCCGCATTGGAGACCAGATTCATTACTGTCTTGGAAAGATGAACAGGTGAAGCCAGAATATTTAGCAGATTTAACTCGATATTGGTCTCAACTTGAATTGTATCATGATACGATTGCAACTTCTGATATTCCAGGCTTTCCAAGTAGTCTGAAATGACATCTCTTAAGTTTACCACTTCAGTAACGGCGGCCCTTCTTCTCGTCAGTGTCAACAAATCATGTACAATGGCAGCAGCCTTTTCTCCTGACTTCTGTATTGTCAGTATAGGTTTCCTCAGTGGGCTGTCTTGAGAGATTTGCATTAAGAGTAATTCGGGATAGCTGACAACACCGGCCAGAATATTGTTTAGATCATGAGCCACTCCGCCTGCGACGATTCCAATAGCCTCCATCTTCTCGGCCTGTTGAAGTTGGTTCTGGAGCCTTTGTTGTTCAGTAATGTCTTTAAGAAGCCCTACTATCCCTATGGTTCTACTGTCCTCTTGATTGGGTGCTCCACTAATACTGAAAAGCAGGGTAGATCCGTCTTTATGAATCAGCGGCCCAGTTATATCCCCAGGCATCTCCTTTCCGGTCTTGATCCGCTGAAAATAGCGAAGATAACCTTTGATATCCTCCTGCTTGGCAAAATCCGTAAAGGATTTTCCTGTAACTTCCTCCACCCCGTGTCCCATGATCCTTTCCCAAGCCGGATTGACATAGGTGAAGCATCCATTTAAGTCCAAGGTATAAATGATATCCGGGGCATTCTGACTAAGAGACTTGAACCGCTGCTCACTAGCCTGAAGCGCCTCCTTGGCCCGCTTGCGTTCACTGACATCGTGCACGATAACAATGATAGTCTCATTCCATTCGTCTTTTATCGGTAGGAAACTTAATGCTACGTAATTACCGTTTAACCTGGCGGGCGAAGTATCGGAAATCTCCTGTGGTACGTTACTGGTGGCTTCCAGCAAGTCCTCTATCCTTTGGCGATGAGTTTCATGGAAAAGCTCGGTAAAACCTGAACCCAACAGCTTCTCCTCCGGTATGCCGATAAACGAGATGGCGGCAGCATTGGAATATAAGATCTTTCCTTGGCGATTCAGTTCCAAAATCCCTTCACACATATAATCTAATATGACTTCAAAGTGCTTTTTAGAAGCCAACAATTCTTTTGTGATTTCCCGCTGGTAAATATCTTCTAGTCCCATGATCTGCCTTGATTGATCATGTGAGACACCCTGATCCAGTTGATCCAAGACGGCCAGAACATGCCTTTTCATATTATCAAACGACCCCTTGGCAATACAGGCATCTGCACCGAGGTCGTCAAGATCTATATCTTGCTCAGCGGCGACCGCAGAGAGAATGACAATGTGGGTATCCTTCAGTTTGCTCATGCCGCGAATGATGCGGCAGAGCTTGTCGCCACTTATGTTGGGCATTACGAGATCAACAAACACGGTGTCCGGAACGGAAGTTTTTAGAATATTGAGCGCAGAAAGGCC
The DNA here is from genome assembly GCA_964429315.1 of uncultured Desulfobacterales bacterium. GTDB lineage: Bacteria > Desulfobacterota > Desulfobacteria > Desulfobacterales. The sequence goes on along the minus strand of CAYSBQ010000176.1, from coordinate 1,119 downwards.
GTCTTGTGCCGTCAAAACATCATACCCCTCGCCGCCTAGTAGTTTGGCCATGAGTTTTAACATCACAGGATGATTGTCCACTACCAGTATCTTTTTATTCTTCATTTGCTCAGTTCCCTCTTGATTTAGATTGGTTGCTAACGCACATCACACTTATCGGTGTTGAACCATTACACCTTTAGGGCTATTAGTCTTCGTAGGATAAAAGGCAACAGATCAATACCGTGCTTTGTAAAAAAGAATCACGTCTTTATCGGCAAAAGTAAGGTTTGCCAACCAGTGAGTGGCCAGCCATTCGAAGGTTGAGCAGGAAAAAAAGCACACATGGGTAGGATCGTCTTTATAGTGCCAACGTGCAAACGCCTTGCAATCGCGCACGAGCTTGGTCATTATGCCCAGGTTACCGTCAGGCTTGAGGCAGGCCCATAACCTATCCAACTCTTTCCTGGGATTATGTAGATGCTCAACCACCTCGGTAGCGGTAATGAAATCGTATTGCTGTTCCAGGACAGAGGGCTTCATCGCATAAAAGTGGTCGTAGATAGCCACCGTATGTCCGATCTCTTCAAACATTAAAGAAAGCGTCGGACCGGGCCCGGAGCCAAAATCAAGGCCGCTACTTCCAGGTTTCAAGCATTCTTTCATGGGTAGGAATAACCGGCTTAAAAATTGACGATAACCCTGGTCAGTCGGGATATTTTGGTGTAGATCGTATCTAGCCTTTTCATCTTCTGCAGACAGAAAGTGCGCAGACGGCACAAAGACTAACTTGCACGTTGGACAAAGGAAATAGTCACGGCGCCTGTCTTGGTAAAACTTGCTTGCGCCTGCACCCTGACATAAAGGACAAGTCTGATTGATTGTGTCCGGTTTCACCGGTATTTTCCCGTTCATCATCCCTACATGTTATAATGTAAAAACACTTTTCGTTGAACACTAAACATGATGGCTTTGCAAAAAGTAAATATCCGGGTCCACAGAGCTCGGCTTTGCTCACCCCTGGAAGGGGATTGTTTATGGACATCCTTGTCTGTGTTGGAATGGTTTGATTGGTTAAATTAGTTAGTGTCCATTCATAAATGGTCTTTTTGCCCAATCTCTGCGTTATGCTCAAAAAAT
>CAYSBQ010000175.1:0-5950 GCA_964429315.1 uncultured Desulfobacterales bacterium | reverse complement strand
AAAATTAACGGCGTTTTATTTGCTTAACCATTTTTTCCTCATGACTACGCGGATGCCGCTGCGTGGCAGCGCATCTGGTAGTCGCACTTCTGCCGCTGTTTTTGCTCCTATCAAATACGCTCCTCCTTTCCTATTGTTTTTGTTGATTCAATCAGATATATAGAAATAAGAGAGTTTTTGTTGTTGAGCAATCTTTGCGCCAAATGACGTCAGGCTTGTCTCCTTGGAAAATTAAACATGTAAGTAGCTATAATGACGAAATAAGTATATGCTATGCAAGCGGAGCAATCTCGGCTTGCAAGCGAGACAAGGCGGGAGGCGGTACAATATTCTCCGCCCGGCCTTGTCAATTTCCTTTACGAAACCATCATCCTATGGAAACAAAAAATGTCACACTTTTTACAGACGGCGCTTGTTCCGGAAACCCAGGCCCGGGTGGCTACGGGACAATCCTTGAATGTGGCGATCACGTCAAAGAGCTTTCAGGGGGTTTCCGAAACACCACCAACAACCGCATGGAGATCACAGCTGTAATTGAAGGCCTTTCTACCCTCAAGAGACCGTGCAATGTAACTGTATTCACTGACTCGCGCTATGTTGTAGATACAATAGAGAAGGGATGGGCCCGCAGGTGGCAGAAAAATAACTGGATGCGCAACAAAAGGGAGAAAGCCTTAAATGTCGATCTATGGCAGAGGCTCCTCAGCCTTCTTGAAAAACACCGTGTTCATTTCACCTGGATCCGTGGCCATAACAATCATCCCCAAAACGAACGCTGCGACCACCTGGCAGTCGCAGCAGCAGCCGGGCCGGATCTGCCTGAAGACGTGAGGGGGTAGAATTTTTGCCTCGCACATGCCTGCCTACCGCAGTCAGGGAATATTGGAATATTGATTTTAGTCGGTGTCAAACGTATGAAAATACCTAAACTGAAGACCTTTATTTTTCTTGTGGTTGCAATCGCAACTGTTTCCGCTTTTGCCGGCCCCGAAAATCGTTCCAAGACCTACCCCCTCCCTGTGACTGAATTGGAAGAACTCATTACGGACCGGCTCGAAGGTAGCGGGTTCGAAGTTACAAGAAATGCCCTTGAGATGGGCCAAGTCCGGCTGAAAGGAACTAAGGCAACGCAATGCCGGCAAATCATTTTAACCCCCCATTCAGCTCTGGCAACCAATGTCTACGCCGACTACTCTGTCAATAGCACATCCGAAGACAGATATGTTAAGGAATTGTGGGACTTTATCGCCAAGTATATCTCAGGAGAAACCACCACAGTATGTTCGAAGAATGAAAGCGCCACAGTATGTGCAAAGAATAAAAACACCCAGCAGATCATCCCGCCGGCGGTTTTATCTAAGATAGAATCCGTGGTCTGCATCAAAGCAGAAACAAACAAGGGACAAATCCAGCTTTCAGGCTTTGCTGTCAATAAGGAAGGTCTTATTATCTGTACAGCACATAATCTTAAGAATCTTCAGAAGGTCTCAGTATTCCTCTATGATGGTCGCAAACTCAGTGGGAATATAGTAAAGACCGATCATCATCGCGACCTGGCGTTCCTGCATATTGACGCAAAGTTTGACACCTTTATATCACTGGCCGATGGACGAAATCTTTTGGGAATGGGAGAATGGCTTTACTCCGTGGGATGTCCTATTGATCTTGTAGGTACTGTCTACCCAGGGATGATTAATGGCCCGCCCAGACATGTCGGCAATTTGCCCCTATGGCAGATAAATATGGAAATTCATCCAGGAAGCAGCGGAAGTCCGGTGTTTGACGTTCAAGGAACTCTAGTCGCTATTGTGAAGGGCAGGTATAGGGGAACGGATTCCATCGGCTTTCTTATCCCATTGGAAACAATTATGGCTTTTGCTTATGACTCATAATAGTTCTCAAACATTGCACTACGGTCGATACCAGGTCCTGGGCGAATTGGGAAGGGGGGCTATGGGCGTGGTCTATCAGGCTCACGACCCCCAGATAGACAGAGTGATTGCATTGAAGGTATTGCGACAAGACCGGGTAACAAGCGATGACCTGGTCCAGAGATTTCTCAAGGAAGCAAAGGCCATAGGGAGACTTTCCCATCCCAATATTGTCACTGTCTATGATGTCGGACAGGATCATGACACGATCTTTATCGCTATGGAGTTCCTGGAAGGGCTTCCCCTCAACGAAGTAATCAAGTCAAAAAGCCTGTCCCTTGATGAAATCGTACTCCTTGGAGCTCAAGTGGCTGATGCTGTTGACTATGCGCACAACAAGGGAATTGTCCACAGGGATATCAAATCAACCAATATCATTTTAACCCCTGACGGACAGACCAAAATCACCGATTTTGGTATCGCCCATATTGAAGACCCTTCCGCACCTCAACAAACGCAGGCCGGAGAAATACTTGGGACACCGGTTTACATGTCACCTGAACAAGTAATGAGCAAGCCGGTGGACGGACGTTCTGACCTTTATTCGCTGGGGGTAATCCTTTATGAACTCACTACGGGCCAGAGGCCTTTCGGCGGCGATAACCTTGCCTCTATATTTAGGGCAATCACACAGGACGACCCGATCGGACCTTCCAGTATAGCCCCCTCCATTCCACAGGCACTGTCAGAGCTTATTGTAAAAAGCCTGGGAAAAGAACCAAGCGAACGCTTCCAGACCGGCAAGATCATGGCCGATGCACTTAGAACTTGTCTTGATTCGAAAAGGCCAGGCCCACAACCACGACAAAAACCGGACAAGAAAGGACACAAAAGCCTTATCATCTCGCTGATTGTCCTTTTAGCAATAGGTAGCGTGAGTTTGATTTATTTCACATCTGTAAAGGCGCCTGGGGAAAAAGCAACTAGCGCCCCAGCCCATGAGAAAGCCCAGCCGGTAACGCAAGTAGCTGAATCCGGGACCTTGAAAATAGATAGTAATCCTCTCGGAGCACAGGTCTTCGTAGATAATACCTACAAGGGCAAATCCCCTCTAGCACTTGATCTTGCCCTCGGAAAACACGATGTCCGCCTAACCCTTTCCAATTATTACGACTGGGAGGCACAGATTCAACTACGAAAAAGAGGTAAGACACCTCTCTCTGTAAGGTTAATGCCTATGGAGGGTAATAAATAATTTCTCATAGGAGGAATGAAAAATGAAACTTGCTCGAAAATCACTCTGTCTCTTAGTTATTGTTACAAGTACCCTTATCCTTGGCCTCACCTTCTGTTATGGCCAAATGGATCGCGGAGGGATAGCTCCTCCATTCTCCCTAAGCAATATCGATGGGAAAACCTACAACCTGTCCGACATGAAGAAACACCCCATGGTCATCCTCTATTTCTTTGATGCACAGTCAAGGCCAAGCCAGGAAGGCCTGTTAAACCTGGATCAACTGGCCAAGCAATACAAAGACGCTGATTTGTCAGTGTGGGGCATTACGCTTTCACCCAAAGAAGATGTAGCAAGCTTCTTGTCACAAAGTGACTTGTCTTTCCACGTTCTTCTCGATGAATCAGGCGTAAGCGATCTTTATCAGGCCCGCATGATCACGCCCACAGTATGTGTCCTCGGTCCCGGACTAACAGTCCTCGATTATTTCCAGGGCGGCGGCAAAACCACTGAAATCATGTTGGTAAGGCTGGCCGGACGTAAGCTTCAACAAAAGCAAACTGCCCTCGCTAAAGCTATTAGTGATAAGGTGACGGAAATTAATCCCGGCAATGCCGAAGCAATAAGTCTGAAGGGATATGCATCTTTGGAGGAAGGAAACCTGGAGGAAGCAGAAAAGACGTTTCACGACTTAACCAAAAACAAGGGCACGGCCGAAGTGATGGGCAAAGAGGGTCTTGCCTCTATTTATGCAAAGAGGGGGGAAACAACAAAGGCCCTTGAAATGGTAAAGGAGGTAGAAGATAAAGCCCCGGATCGGGCCTTTATCCATGTCGTCAAAGGCAACATACTGGCCGGCCAAGACAAAAAGGAAGAAGCACGAGCAGAATATCAAAAGGGAGTGGAGAAGCAAGAGGCACTCCCTTTTCAAAAGGCGGTTGCATATAACCAGCTTGGCCGACTTCATGCCGGCGCCCAAAAGTACGAACGGGCCAGAGAACTCTACGATCAGGCAATAGAAATAGACCCATATTACATAGAGGCCACGTCTAACAAGGGAGTTGCGTATGAAAAAGAAGGCAAGTGGGATGATGCCCTGACAGCCTACCACAAGGCCCTAAACCTTGACAGGAACGACACGTTCGCAACCGTATTGGCCAGAAAAGCCGAGGAAATGCTTGCCCTCCAGAAAGACGTTGCGCAAAAGAAACGGATAGACAAGTTAGTAAAAGAACTCGCCTCCCGATATCATAGCCAGAAAAGCTCGAACAAAACCCCCGAAGACACATGGACATCCAGGCCTATGGTCTTGTCTTTCGTCGATTTTCAAGAAAAAGGGGGGCTGGCACAAAGAGATGGTCTTTCTATTGTTCTAACCACCCAGCTTGCAGACAAACTCAATGCCTCGGGCAGGGTCAAAGTGGTTGAACGTGTCCTCGTGGAACGGCTTTTGGGGGAATTGAATCTAGGATCCTCAGATTTAGCAGATCCCGAGACAGCCCTAAAACTCGGCAAGGTCCTTGCTGCAAAACTGATAGGAACAGGCTCACTTTTCTACCTGCCCAATGGTACGCTATTGAGTATGAGGCTTATAGATACGGAGACATCAGCTATACCCAAGGTTGTCACCAAACAATTGGCTCTGGGGGTATCTTTGGAAAAGGAACTGAATGAATTGAACAGATCACTCCTGAAAAGCATCATGGCAAAGTACCCCTTAAAAGGATATGTGGTGCGGGTTTCAGGAGATGAAGCGATGATCAATCTTGGCATAAAGCAAGGCGTTATCTTGGGCACAAGGTTTGAAGTCATTGAGGGACAAGAACCGATCAAATATAAGGGCAAACTGCTGCACAGTGCGCCAAAATCTATTGCGCAGATTGAGATTGTTCGAGTTGAACCCGATCTTTCTTACGCTCGTATTATAGATTCGAAGAGGACCATTAGACCGGACGACAAGGTTAAAGAAAAGCTTGAAGATCTTGTCGCCGGTATCACATTGGGGAAATAAGAATGCCGGCAAACAGAGCTTTTTGGGTGTCCCTAATTGTTGCCACCGTCTTCCTTGCCTGTTGCGGCAAAGAGGCCATTCGCACCAAAGGCGCCGTTTATAAAACAGGGGCTATAGCTGTTTGGAATCTAGAGAACTTAACCCCTGCGGAAGATAGCCGGCTTGACCTGGGTGAACTGCTGTCCACCAAGATAATTGAGACAATCAAATCACTTAAAAGCTATCCGGTCGTCGAAAGGCAGCGCTTACTCCTTGCCTTGGAAGAGCTTAATCTGGCAACCACGTCATTGGCGGATGAATCTACCCGACTGCGGATAGGCAACATGGTAGGGGCGCGATTCATGATCTTTGGCGGATATCAGGTTATTGCGGGAATCATGCGTCTAGACTTGCGATTAGTCGATGTGGAAACAGGAAAAATCATTAAGGCAACCCAGAGGACTACTCCAGGCGCCGATTTACAGAAATGGTTGAAGGCTGCGCAGGAAGCCGCCTCGGAACTAGTTCCATAAAGGGCAGGTTTTATCTCCTATCAAAAGCCTCTGGGAAGACTTCTTAGTATCTTGTTGCGCTCTGCAGCACAGGGTTTGTTAGGCTTTCCACAAGGATTCCCCAACGCTTTTCCCGGGTTCCACGGAATTCGCCATTGGCCGGTTGCAGGTTTGAATCCTCCTTCTTTCGTCTTAAGGATCTCTCTGATTCCCATTATAGCCAAGGCAAGGCCCGGATCTTGCTTTAGCGCGTCGCCAAAAGACTTCATTGCCTCATCATAATGCTTCTGATCGGCATCTTCGATCCCCTTAAAGAGATATAATGCAGCCTCCATGCTGGTTG
>CAYSBQ010000174.1:0-5961 GCA_964429315.1 uncultured Desulfobacterales bacterium | reverse complement strand
AGTGGCAGTGGGGGCCGATGGCTTGATGATAGAAGTTCATACCAATCCCCAGCAGGCACTATCAGACGGACCACAGTCGCTAAAACCGGAAAGGTTTGTCAAGCTCATGGAAGAAATCGAATCAATCGCCAATATTGTTAGAAAGGGGTAGATTTTCCAGGATGGAGCTAATTAATGTCAACTTGGAAAAATTGCGTAACGACTCCTACGGTATCCATGTCGGCCAAGGAGCAATGGACCGCCTTGGATTAATAACCGAGGCGTGTAAAGATGCGGATCGATATGTCGTGATCTCGGACTCGATCGTAAATCCACTATACGGAGATATGGTAAGGGAGAAGTTGCAACAGGCGGCACTGCCGGTAGACATTGTTGAGATACCAGCTGGAGAAAAGTCAAAATCGATGGCAACCGTTGTCGAAGTTGTACGCCGGCTTATTGCGCTGAATGCAAGCCGAAAATCTCTTCTCGTTGCCCTTGGCGGCGGAGTAGTTGGTGATCTCACAGGCTTTGTCGCATCTATCTTTAAACGTGGTGTACCCTATATTCAGATTGCCACAAGTCTTGTAGCGCAGGTAGATAGTAGTGTAGGCGGTAAAACGGGGGTCGATACCGCCGAAGGGAAAAATCTCCTCGGCACATTCTATCAGCCTAAAGCAGTTTTTATTGACCCTTCATTTTTAGATACCCTCTCTGAAAGGGATTTTAAGAATGGGATGGCCGAAATTATTAAATATGGCATCATTTCCGATGAAGGCCTCTACAAATTGTTAAGCGAAAATTCGGCCGGAATTATTCAACGAAAACCCAACTTGATAAAGACCCTTATCGAACGCTCATGTAAAATAAAAGCTGAGATTGTTGAAAGGGATGAAAAAGAAGGAGATTTAAGAAGAATACTTAACTTTGGCCATACTGTCGGCCATGCCGTTGAAGCCACATCGGATTATAGGCTCTCTCATGGTGAGGCCGTGGCCATAGGAATTGCGGCTGCCACGAAGATTTCACATAAGCTTGAGTATCTGGATGAAACCTTGTGTGAAAATATAATCAGTTTAGTGGAACAATACGGACTGCCTATCAGTATCCCACGAGATTTTGACACCCAAAAGATTCTTGATTATATGGCCAGTGACAAGAAAGTTATTGGGAGGCGCCTCCACTTTGTATTAATAAATGGGATTGGTAAGCCTTTCATCACACCGGACGTTCCACATGACAAGATCCGAGAAATAGTTGAGGAACTCAAATCATGGTGAAAACTTTATGTTTACTGTAACCGGAACAACATCTACCTATTGTATCCTTGGAAACCCTGTAGCACACAGCATGAGTCCTTTAATGCATAATACTGCCTTCAGGCATATCGGTATGGACGCTATTTATTTACCCTTTGAGGTAAACGATTTGCCCGCTGCCGTAAGTGGATTAAAAGCATTAAATATAAAAGGGGCAAGTGTTACCCATCCCTTTAAGGAGGCAATCATTGAACTTATCGATGAGATTGATGATACAGCCAAGAAGATCGGGGCGGTTAATACACTGGTTATTGCCAAGGGTGGCATCCGGGGCACGAACACAGACTGGCTAGGTATCGTTAAGACTATTGAGACCTTACTTCCTATATCAGACCAAACGTTTGTGGTTCTTGGTGCAGGAGGGGCTGCAAGGGCCGCTGTCTTTGGCATCATCAGCCATGGAGGACAAGCCATTGTGGCAAACAGGTCTGAAGAGAAAGGCCGTTTGCTTGCAGATGAATTCGAGATGCCTTTTGTCTCGCTTTCTAAACTTGAAAATGCGCAAGCCGCTTGCCTTATTAACGCCACACCTGTGGGAATGTATCCTAAAGAAGATGACACACCGGTTCCAACGCGGATATTAACAAGATACAAGGCTGTAGTAGATGTTATATATAACCCTGTCCGCACGAAACTCCTGAAAGAAGCACAATCTCAAGGATGCTTGACGGCTTCCGGATTTGAGATGTTTGTCCATCAGGGAGTTGAACAGTTCAGAACATGGACTGGCACAACTCCGCCTGCAAAAGAGATGAGAGATGTTGTCTATCAGAAACTGATGAAAAAATGAAAGCAATCAAGCCCACAAGTAATATCAATGCCACAGTCTACGTGCCTGGTTCAAAGAGCTACACCCAAAGGGCATTGATTGCGGCATCGCTGGCCAAGGGTCGTTCAACGGTCCTTAATGCCTTGATCTCAGAAGATACAAAGCATCTGATTAAAGCCCTCGGACAGCTAGGCGCAACTATCAATTGCAAAGGATGTGACCTCATCATTGAAGGGACAAACGGAAAACTCAACACACCTTCCAAAGCCATCTATATGGGAAACAACGGCACTGGATTAAGGTTTCTTGCCGGCACAGTATCTCTAGGAAAAGGAACATTTGTTCTTGACGGAAGCACGCGCATGCGCCAGCGCCCCATACAACCTCTGATTGATGCCTTAAAGACAATAGGCGTCGTTGCAGAATGTGAGAATGGAAATGGATGCCCTCCTGTTCAAATAGAAGCAAAGGGGATTTCCGGCGGCAAAGCTATACTTGCCGCGGGGACAAGTAGTCAGTTCTTATCATCTCTACTATTAGCTTCCCCTTATTCCAGAAAGGATGTCAAAATTGGGGTACTAGGACTGCTCCCCTCCCGACCTTATGTTGAGATGACTACACATGTAATGGGCAAGTTTGGAGTTAAGGTCCTTAAAGAAAATAATGACTGCTTTCTAATCAAAGCACCTCAAGTCTATCACCCAACAGAATATGTCGTAGAAGGTGATGCCTCGAGCGCTACTTACTTCATGGCTGCAGCTGCTGTCTGCGGTGGCAAAATAAGGATTCCCAATATCCACCATGACTCATTGCAGGGGGATTTGCGCTTTTCGGACATTCTTCAAAGTTTCGGATGCCGGATAGATGCGACGGATAATGGGTTGGAGGTCATAGGCCCTCTTTCAAACCATAACGACTTTGCCTTTGACCTTGGAGATGTGCCCGACATGGTCCCTGCCCTTGCCGTGGTTTCGGCATTCAGAAAGGGGAAGACTGTTTTACAAAATATCGGGCACCTCCGTGTTAAGGAATCAGATAGGATCGCTGCGCTCACCACTGAGCTAACAAAGATTGGTGCAAATGTTGAAGAAAAAGAAGACGAAATGACTGTCCGGGGCATAGCAACAAAGGGCGCTGAGATAAATTGCTACAATGATCACAGGATTGCGATGAGTTTTGCAGCAGCAGGCCTGGCCATTGACGGAATTGTGATTAAAGATCCGGATTGTGTAAAGAAGTCTTTCCCTGATTTTTGGGAAAAGCTTGAAGCACTATACCAGCTTCCATCCGGAAATCTCTGATTTGTGAGGCAAAGCCACAATGCAAGATGATAAGAAAAGACCTCAGGTCCTTGTACTCCACGGTCCCAACCTAGATATGCTTGGCCAACGTGAGCCGTCCTTATACGGCAGTGCCACCCTTGATCAGATAGATTCGGAAATAAAGGACACGGCTCAACGACTCGGCATGGGAGCAGACTGCTTCCAGTCCAACTATGAAGGCGCATTGGTGGAAAAACTTCACGAGGCTATCGAGCGCTATGATGCCGTAATCATCAATCCGGCGGCCTTCACCCATACGAGTGTGGCTATCAGAGATGCACTCCTGATGTTAGATGTTCCAATCATCGAAGTACACCTTTCCAATATCTATAAGCGAGAGTCTTTCAGGCATGTATCCTACGTTGCCGATGTAGCAACGGCTCGTGTAGCAGGCTTCGGGAAAAAGGGCTACATCATGGCGGTTGAGGCCGTAGCAAAGATGATAAAACGAGGTTGAAGAATTAGGTTGCATGAACATTGTATTGATCGGATACAGAGGTACCGGGAAGACTACCGTAGGGCGGGCACTTTCTGAAAGGCTTAATAGACCGTTTTATGATGCCGACGTCTTTCTTGAAGAAAAGCTGGCAACTACAATCGCTGAAATGGTGGCAAAAGAGGGCTGGAACTTTTTTCGCGAAAAAGAAAAAGAGGTCATTAGAGAGCTTTCCACTAAAGAAAATTCTGTAATTGCCACCGGCGGTGGCGCCGTTATGAATAGGGAGAATGTGAGCTGCCTTGAAAAGAGTGGTTTTTTTATTCTCCTTACGGCAGATATTGATACTATGGTACAACGAATGCTGGGAGATGTCTCCAGCACGGGGCAACGACCCGAACTGCTGGATTGTGATATTTATAGAGAAACAAAAACACTCATAGAACAACGGATGCCTCGCTATGAGGAAGTTGCACATTTATCCATAGACACCACAAAGCTTTCGGTTGAAAAGATTACGGAAAGAATAATAGGGATTTCAGAATTGAAGGACTAGTTATTATGTCAGGAAATAGTTTTGGCAAGGCCTTTGTCGTCACCACCTGGGGGGAGTCTCACGGAAAAGCCCTGGGAGTAGTTATCGATGGCTGCCCACCTCAATTACCACTTAGTGAATCTGATATTCAAAATGAATTGGACAAAAGAAGGCCTTCGGGTGCCTCCGGAAGCACAAAGAGACGAGAACCGGACAAGGTAGAAATCCTTTCAGGCACGTTCAAAAAGAGAACAACGGGAACCCCAATTTCGCTCATAGTGTACAACAAAGACGCGGACAGCAAGGCATACAAAGGCATAAAGGATATCTTCAGGCCCGGGCATGGAGACATTGCCTATCAGAAAAAATACGGGATAAGAGATCACAGGGGGGGCGGCAGGGCCTCGGGAAGAGAAACTGTAGCACGGGTGGCGGCAGGTGCTGTAGCACAGGCGGTCTTGAACCAGGAAGGCATCAAGATAACGGCATATACCATAGAGCTTGCAGGCATTCGCGTAGAACAAATAAATGTAAAAGATATAGACAAGAATCCTTTTTTTGCCCCCGACTTACATACCGCAAAACGTATGGAAGAAAGGATAAAAGAAATAAAGTCCTCCGGTGACTCTGCGGGTGGGATTGTGGAAGTAAGGGTTACCGGATGCCCCTCAGGTTTGGGAGAACCGGTTTTTGATAAGCTGGATGCTGATCTTGCAAAGGCTGTTATGAGCATTGGAGCCATAAAGGCCGTTGAAATCGGGGCAGGCATGGAAACAGCCCGGCTCCTTGGCTCTGAGTGTAACGATGAGATTACCCCTGATGGATTTGCCACAAACCGCTCAGGAGGAATACTTGCGGGGATCTCCAACGGTGATGACATAGTCCTTAGGGCGGCGGTAAAACCGATACCATCTATTCAAATCGTACAGAGAACCATTGACATCCATTCAAAACCAACGACAATCTCTGTTAAGGGACGACATGATATTTCAGCCATTCCAAGGATCGTGCCTGTCTGCCAGGCAATGGTAAGACTCGTTATCGTAGATCATTTATTGCGGCAAAAGACAATCGGGCCATAGAGCGCGCAACGATCAAACTTACACTTTTTTAAAGTTTTAATTTATTTTTGTGACTGCCTTTTATGTTTCTCCACCCGTAAGATTTGTTTCAATCCACGCCCCCGCATGGGGGGCGACATTCACAGAGCTAAAGATCCTTTTAAGGTAGTAGTTTCAATCCACGCCCCCGCATGGGGGGCGACAGCGGGCACTGATTTTACGGCCGTGGATCTATGGGTTTCAATCCACGCCCCCGCATGGGGGGCGACTGTAAGAACTTAGGTAATGGATGGCGATTACCTGTTTCAATCCACGCCCCCGCATGGGGGGCGACGCAAATTTGCAACTTTATGATCGGAGTAATTTTGTTTCAATCCACGCCCCCGCATGGGGGGCGACCACAGCGCCTTAAACGTTAAACTATATACCTCACGTTTCAATCCACGCCCCCGCATGGGGGGCGACAGCAACCCTGGGCAACCTGGATTGCCCTGGGTTGGTTTCAATCCACGCCCCCGCATGGGGGGCGACTATCCAGCT
>CAYSBQ010000173.1:0-5965 GCA_964429315.1 uncultured Desulfobacterales bacterium | reverse complement strand
AAACTATGGGTAGTTCACAAGTCATATCGAGTTTAGCCTGAGAAATTACCCAAAATAGCCTTGAGCTGAAATGGGTAAAAAGCCTTCCGTGGTCCGTCCGTTGTCAGTAGCGCTTACCGCTCGTTTGTATGCTTGCCCCCATTTAACTCCATTACGCTAATAGCGGGCAACAATGGTGACGTATATGATTTTAGGGGGTGATGGACGTCCCCAAATACACTAGACGTCCCCAAAAACACCCCGTATCTGGGACCATTTCAAGTTCAAAATGTCCCCTTGTGGCATCCCAGTGTTGAGCGCACATTCAACAATACGGCAAAGGTGCTTGGGACACTCGGCAAGAAGTCTGCTTATTTCATCTTCCATCAAATATCTTTCTCTTTTGTTGAGTTAAATATTAATTATTCGCCCGTTGGGGGACATGACCCCTATCCACATATTATCCTGTTTGGACTTGAAGAGCGTGTACCTCACCATCAAGCCGGTCCTCAAGCAAATCCTCAGTCACTTCAAGATCATGACGCGTCTGGAGATTTAGCCAAAACTGAGGTGACATGCCGAAAAACCGTCCCAAACGAAGTGCAGTATCTGCAGTAATGGATCTTTTTCCATGCACAATTTCGTTAATGCGCCTTGGGGAACTTTCGGGGAACTTTCGGGACGCCCTTTACATTTACAGTTTTGAGATGATGGTTGTTGCTTTTGGGTCATCTCCCGATTAGATGTAGTTTTAAGGTGAATCACTACACGGAGTAGAAGAGGAGGCGTGATTGGCTTTAAGAAAGCGGCAGCAAGAGGTCAGGCGCAACCTTTATTCAACCTTAAACCCTCCAACTGACTCAATTGCCGACCTCCTAATAAATAACCCAGGGTCACCGTAAGGCAGCTTGAAGTGTTTTGAGCGGATATTTGTCGTCAGCTCCACTATTTTTATGACTGGACACTCGAGATCGGTGTTGAACCGGAATGAGCCGGCCACTGTTTTGGGATCCATCAAAGTCTCAAAGACATGGTTGATGTAACCGGTCGGCAACTGCATATCGGCATGAAGGAACAGGAGTACACTGCCTAGAGCAGCTGCAGCGCCCCGGTTTTGCTGCCGGGTATGGCCATGGGAACACATTTCGACTCGAGCGCCGGCACGCCTCGCCCGGACCACGGTATCATCGGTACTGCCTCCATCTACAACAATAATCTCAACATCTTTGTTAAGGGCGCAGCGGATTGTGGTTTCAATATTTGCCGCCTCGTTTAAGGTCATGATTATCACCGAAACGTAAGGGCCTTTGTCCGCCCACTCAGGTGGCAATTGTTTTAGGTCTCTCTCTGTATCGATATCCGTGAGTGAATCGAGTATTTTGACTCTAAGGCCCTGTTTGTTTGCCAGATCTAAAGTTTGACCAAGTACTGCTCCTGTTCCCCACTTGATGTTTTGAAAGAGATGAGCAGGACGATTCAGCCCAATAAGCCAATATCCACCATCGGTGCTCGGGCCGATAACTAAGTCATTCTCGTTAAGGGCATCGAATGCCTGTCTCAGATGATCGGTCTTCAGCTTAGGAATATCAGTACCCAAGAGAACGACGCGCCGATAGCCACTCTGAAATACTGAGAGAAATGCAGCATACATACGCATGCCAAGGTTTCCCGACGCCTGACTGGAAAGAGAGACATCTTGGCCAATCCAGCGGCGCATTTTTTGCTTGTTGCCGCCTGCAAAGCAGAACTCCACATCGATCCCACGTGGAAACGCAAATGCCTTGACCGTCCATAAGGTTTTTTCTGCGAGCCGTCGTTGAAAGTCTGCAGCGCCGGCCGGACCAAGCTTTGGGATAAGACGGGTTTTCACTCGTCCCGGCACTGGATAACGACCAAAGATTATCAGTCGATTGTGCTGAGGACTTTGACGATTAATCATAATTCTTTTGATCTAACTCAAACTCCGTGTATTTCGTCCAAAAGGGCATACCTTAGTTCTCTTGACAACAATGAAGCTGCTTCTTGATCCAGCAACCAGGTTAATTCTCCGGTTAAAGGTGTAATCATGCGGGCCGGCAGGCGCGATTTCGCGTCCCCTAGTACTGCCTTTAAGATGGGCGCCTTTTCTCTCCCGGAAGCAATGAATACGATCCTCTCAGCCCGGTTCAGTAAGGGGTAGGTCATGGTAAGACGGCTGACATCAGGGGTTCCGCCCTTTACAGTCACAACCCATTTCCTCTTTTCCTTTAAGGCTTTTTGCTTAGGAAATAGCGATGCCGTGTGTCCATCCGTTCCAATGCCAAGGAATATTAAATCAAAAACAGGGTATTCGCCTTGTCCAGTTTGAAAGAAAGTTATAAGTTCCTGGTAGTATAGGAGTGCGCCATGTTCAGGAGGGCCTGCGCCGGGCATGGGGTGAATCCGTGCTTTAGGAATTGGGACTCTTTCAAGGAAATCCTCCCTGGCGGCGCCGTAATTGCTGGTCGGACCGTTCTCCGGGACACAGCGCTCATCCACCCAGAATATATCCGTGTTTTCCCATGGAATATGCGAACGAAAAGGCTCTTTGCCTAACGTCCTGTGCAAGTCTCTTGGTGTGGAACCACCTGATATGGCCACAACAAAGCGCCCTTTATTTTTAAAACTTTTATTGGCAACCCTAGAAAATATTTCTGCTCCTCTTCGCGCTAGGCCCAACGCATTTGGTTCAATTATTATTTTCTTATTGTTCTTCACGTTTCCCCTATAGTTGCATAAACAACATGGCAAAAGATTCAAAAAAGCAACAACAGCCTTCCTTTGCGATCTTTTTTAGTAGTTTTGTGGAATGCACTGCCGGTGACATCCGGAAAACCGGAAAAACAGCCATGTTGTTTACCCTTCGGTCTTCGCAAAGCTACGCCCCGACACGTCGGTCTTCGCAAAGCTACGCCCCGACACGTCGGGAAAGCCGATGATACAGCTCTGCTGCGTTGTCAAGGGATCGGCGTAAACGACTACGGCCTCACTCAGTCAAGCATGGTTGCCAGTATCGCCACTTCTGTCGTGGGCTTCTTGCAGGAAAAATTATCACACACATAAGCTGTAGGTTTATCATCTACGGGGGTCATGGGCTGCACGAAAGGAGAAAGGGCAGCTAACTTCTCACTCTCAGATCCAGGGCTTAGCAACAGCAACACGTTGTTTGGCAGAAACCTGGAATGAACAGCCCTGATCATTGCCTTGGTGCTATCATGAAACGGACTGCCGGAAATGACGATCTCCTGAGTCGGGCCAACCATAAAATTAAGGGCATTCAGAAATTGTGTGTATGCTGCTGGGTTGGCTTCAACATGTCCGGCAAAGGTGCGAGTGATCTGTTCGGCCTTTTTTTCCATGTCGATGTTGCCCGTCAAGCGGGCAAGGCGCATGAAATTTGAGGCAGCTACAGAGTTTCCGGAGGGAAGAGCCCCATCGTAAAGATCCTTGCTCCGCGTGATGAGTTTTTCATTCTCCTGCCCTGTGAAGTATAGCCCCTCGCTCCCGATTTGCCTGTCCCAAAAAAGGTTCGTCATGTCGTTGGTCAAGGCAATCGCCTCTTTGAGATATGAGACCTCAAAGGTGGCTTCATACAGCTCGATAAGCCCCCAGGCAAAAAAGGCATAGTCGTCAAGGTACCCGAGATAAGCGGCATCACCCTCCCTGAAACGACGTAAAAGCCTGCCGTTTTTCCCTCTGAGGTTTTGCATGATAAATCTGGTGGCCTTACGGGCGGAATCCACATAGGCCTGCTCGCCGAAGACCTGATATCCCTTGGAAAAGGCCGCAATCATGAGACCATTCCAGGATGTAAGGATTTTGTCGTCTTTTAGAGGATGCACTCGTTCCTTGCGGACCTGGAAGAGTTTCCCCCTTCCTTCTTCGAGGAGGGCCGGCATCTTTTCCAGGTCTATCCCTTGTCTTGTCGCAAAGGCTTCGTGGGACATTCGAATATGGGGAATGCTCTGCCCGTCTTCAAAATTTCCCTCACTGGTAATGTCGTAGAACCGACAAAAGAGTTCCCCAAGTTCCTCTCCAAGGAGCTTTATGATTTCTTTCGGAGTCCAAACATAGAAGAGGCCCTCTTTGCCTTCACTGTCAGCATCTTCAGCAGAATAGTACCCACCTTCGGGTGCAGTCATATCCCGCAACACATAGGAGAATATCTCCTTGGCCACATCGGCAAATTTATTCTTTCCTGTGGCCTGATAGGCTTCCGTATAGGCCATGGCTAGCAGGGCTTGATCGTAGAGCATCTTTTCAAAGTGAGGGACCAACCACTTCGCATCTACCGAATAGCGATGGAAACCAAAACCGATCTGATCGAAAATGCCCCCATTTCTCATTTCCTCCAGAGTTTTCTCAACCATTTCCAAGGCCAGTTTGTCGCCTGTTCGCTTATGCCATCTTAGCAGGAAGGTGAGGTGGTGGGGTGTTGGGAATTTCGGAGCGATGCCAAATCCTCCCAGTTTTGCGTCAAAACTCCTTGCCAGTTGAGTGTAGCCCTTTTTTAAGGTTTCAACGCTCACAACTCTGGTTACCTCTCCGGATTCAGGTTTGGGCTGGATAGCGTTCGTGATTGCCTCACTCGATTTGATCAAACCGGCTCTATCGTTTCGCCATAGAGCTGCAATCTGGTTGATAATATCGACAAAACCGGGCCTTCCCATATGGCCCAGTTTCGGAAAATAGGTACCCGCAAAAAAAGGTTTGCCTTCCGGTGTTATGAAGATGGAAAGGGGCCATCCTCCGCTGCCTGTCAAAGACTGGCATGTTAACATGTAGATCTTGTCTATGTCAGGGCGTTCTTCACGGTCCACCTTGATAGCAACGAAGTACTTGTTCAGGATTCGGGCAACTTCATTATCTTCAAAGGATTCATGCGCCATCACATGGCACCAGTGACACGTGGCATATCCGATAGAGAGAAAAACCGGTTTGTCTTCTTCCCGCGCCTTTTTGAAAGCCTCCTTGCCCCATGGATACCAGTTAACAGGGTTCCGTGCGTGTTGGAGAAGGTAGGGACTCTTCTCGTTGATTAACCGGTTTGAGGACGAATTTTCGCTTTTTTTAGCTGCAGACACATTTCCACCTGGACAAACTGCTACCTGAAAAATCAAGAGCCAGAAAATGAATTTAGCCGAGCAAGATCTCTGAGAGATGTTCAACCTATTTTCCCAACTTTTCCAGCTCTTTTACAAGTACCTCCAGATGCGGCCTTTTATTAATATCGTGCACGTCAATGTAACGGATGATACCCTTCTTATCTATGACAATAAGAGCCCTTTCTGATACCCCGTCGGAACGTAATACCCCATACCTGTCCGCCACGATTCCGTGGGGCCAGAAGTCGGAAAGTATTGGAAACCAGAGCCTCTCGTCAACAGTGGACATCTGGTTTGTCCATGCAAACAGGGTGGGGATATTATCCACAGTAATGCCAAGTAGGACGGCATTATGTTCGTTAAAAATCTCTTTCACAATGTTATAGCCCGGCCACTGGTCGGAACACACCGGTGTCCACGCCGCAGGGACAAAGGAGAGAACAACATTCTTTTTGCCGTAATACCGGCTGAGAGAGACCTTTCCTCCGGATACCGCAGGAAGGCTGAAGTCAGGAGCGCGGTCACCCACCCTGACTCTCAAAACACTGTCTGTAGGTTTAAGAGTTCCCGGATCAAAGATGTTTTCTTTGAATGCGGAGGACCCACCGTATGATCCCCCATAAGATATTTGACACAGAAGCAAGAGCGCTACCAGTCCAAACGTAAGCCCAAATGGCAAGATGTGAGTTTTTCTCTCTTTCATGGGATACCTCCTACCGCAAACCTGAGAGATTCATTATTAGCTGCAAGAAATCCTGGGCTTTTTCAAAGCCACCCAGCTTAGAATAGAAGACCTCATGGCCTCCGGAATTCTTGATTTTAACGCCTATAAAATATGGGGTTCTGACCTCGCCAAGAATCTT
>CAYSBQ010000172.1:0-6030 GCA_964429315.1 uncultured Desulfobacterales bacterium | reverse complement strand
GGGGCCACCGGATAAAATCACTATGGGATGCACGACCGTGATCATTGGGGGATAGTGCCGTGTGGTCTTTTCTTTGCCATCCTGAGTGCCGGTATTTACGCGCTTCCATCTCTGGTGAATACGTTTTTCTCGTCGTGCAAATTGCCTTAGCCCACCACATATCCACGACGGCGCTGTTAGTTATTATCCAGATCTTTTCCGCAGAGGTTGGCCGCTCAACTCCAGCACCTGGAAGCCCCCTTGTGCAGAAGCCGCAATGAATACCGGTTCCGATTGATTGAGGAATGCCAAATCCAACGGCAATCTTGTAGTTCCCAGTAAGCCCGGTGCCGGGAAAACATTCCCCTGCCAATAGACAAACCATCGGTTCTCGTCATCCCGCACAAGTGCTGCCGGCGTACCATCCGGACTGACCCGCACAAGTGCTTCCGTTACAGGCACACCATCTTTCCACGGGACCTCATGGCGGGCCTGCTCAGTGAAGTGCCTTTCCTTGTCAAGCGCCCAACTCAGAATTTCAAGTTTCGGATTCCCTACCTCGGTCGGCAATACAAGGATTGCACCATGTACGGCATCTTCCCGGTTCATGACGGCCCCGGCGGCAAGAAAATGAACGTTCTCCCACTCAATGAGCTTTTGAGCCGTATCGTCTCCGGCTGAAGGCTCCGGCCACAAGATGGCATTCAGGCTAATTCCTGTCGCCGTGCTCCCAACATAGGTGACAAAACGCAGTCCACCAGACTGCACGTGACTGGTCATCCACAACGGCCGCGACTCGGGTACAATACTGTATGCTCCCGGAGTGGCCTTTTCCACAGGCGAGATGACCACGACCTGAAATCGGGAGGTCTGGCTCCCGCCAGGGTCACTCATCCAAAGCAACATCGCCCCCGTCGGCCGCAGCTGACCGCTGCTCAAAGAATCAATGTGGATCGGAGCAACGATTTCCGCTTCAAGCCCGGCTGGAACTTTGACTTTCTGGGAAGGTAAAGGACCCTGGGCAGCGTCGGTGTGCGTAAAAAATATTTCTTCTTTATCTTTCCAGGCAATCCAGTGGCTGTGGGAGACCGTTTGATTAGTTGGAACAGAAGCAACAGGCATGGTCCGCAACGTAGATCCAACCACCCGTTGAACATCATCAACTCCGTCTTCAGTTCCCAGGCTAAAAGCATAACGAAGGATTTCAGGAGGATCTGATGTCACGTTAATGCAGACACCGTATTGCACTCCCGACCATCCCCCAGCAACAGAGACGAGCGAGAGGTTTTTAGGAGTCACAGGCTGAACCTGGAAACGGACCGTATTCGATTCAACACCACGCTTTCCAGGCCCAGGGGGAAACACAGCTGACACCTCATATTCTCCCGGTAGAGGAAGAGTTACCTTGGAAAGGAGTGGAAATGCGTACTCAAGTTTCTGTCCGGGGGGAAGGGGTTGGTATCTCGAGCCAGTCATAGGGGCCTGTCCCTGTTGAAGCACTTCAACACCGGTATGCGTATTCATCACCCGCATAACAGGCATATGGGGGTTGAACATGGGGTGGAGTACCTCGACCGGCGACGGGCCATTGTTCGTTAAAACGAGTCGGCATATGGGGTTCTCCTGGAAAATCAAATCGGTCCTCGGGGCCGTGAACTGGACGTCAAGGGTCATAATTTTCTCCTCGGCTATGTTGTGGCAGGCAGGCACGCAAGCCAGCCCTACGGCAAGCAGGAAGGGGAGTAATCGCCAAACTTGGATATT
This sequence comes from uncultured Desulfobacterales bacterium, assembly GCA_964429315.1. Taxonomy (GTDB): domain Bacteria; phylum Desulfobacterota; class Desulfobacteria; order Desulfobacterales. The sequence continues at coordinate 4,287 of CAYSBQ010000172.1, read as the reverse complement.
CGCCCTGATTCGGATCAACCGCCCCTCCACTTCTGCTTGTCTTATGGTATTTTGCTCATATCCCATCCGCGAAATGCGAACAAACATTTTGCACAAAACTGTCCTTCACAGACCTTGTAGCTCATCACGCAGATACTCTCGTTGTTTGTTACATCGTCATGAGCCCCATTACTGGCTCCCCCGCCGACGGCACGTCCGGGATCGTTTCCCGGGGCGTGCAATCGGTACATGACGTGTCCCAACTCATGTATAGTATTGGATGTAAAATCATAGTGCCCCCATGGGGCGACGGCAGGCGGGCCGGGTGCGGCCGGCACATTGACTGCCGTCGGGTACCAGTCACTACCACCCCACACTACCCCGCCTCGGTATTCCAGGGACCATCCGCTACTATCGTTGATCAATCCCATCAACTGCCAAGAGGAGCCGAACCCGCCCTGCACAATAGTCAATCCTGGCGTGTACCCGTTGTTTGACAGGGAACGCAAAAAACCTGGAATCATGTACTCCCAAAACAGACGTTGAATATTGGCGCCAGTGTTGCCGACAGCGGCGACAACGATCTCCTTGGCCGGTGTGGCTGCGACTTGCGCATTGTAAGACTGCCACGTGCGCATAGGAAAGTGCACTACAGCATTGTTCACATTGATGGTAGCGGTCGTCATGTGTAGTAGTTCCGCCAGGTTCAAGTCCATGCCCAAAGTGGCCATCCCGGTTTCAGCGTCCCGCCATCCTTGTTCCCTGGCGGCCTGCCAATCAGCCCCAGACAGCGCCTCCGGAAGATTTCCTTGTGCGGCACGGTCCACCTCTACCTCAACGAATGCCCGAGCCCATTGCACCGGGAGGCTGTCATAGGCAGCAGCCGCATTCACGGTTGTGGAAAAACCGGCCGTTGGCAAGCCGGTATAGGCGTCGTTAGAATTCCAGGCCCCGTTTGTTCGCTGTTTATATCGATTGTTTGTAGTCATGTTGTAGTCAACGTTGTTGACCTCTGCCAGAAGTGCTGCTGCCGGGTCATTTACCGGTTGGCGCACATATCGACTGATTCGCAGATTTCGCCATAACACGAACGTTCCGGTCTCTACCCGGACGGCTTGGGCCCCTTCTCCATCGTTACCCGGCCCCTTAATTGTATCGTGGCCCACATACGCTCTGATCCGGTAGCGATCCCCTCCGCAACGGGACGGGGTAAAAACAACCCCGGCCTCCCCCTCCTCATTTGTCTTGGCTTTGACGGCATGTAACCCTTGAGACGACTTGCTCACTTTCTTGGGGGTGGGAAAAAACTTGGTTCTCACTTCGGATCGCGAGGGTGTACCCTTTTTCTTTTTATAGGCCTTGTTAAAACCGCGCATACTTTTCGTCATGAAGATGACGTTTGCCACATCGGTCCCTTTATTTAAGTTACCTTTGCCATGTTTTCCACCACGATCACTGGGACAGTTGCCCCGCTGAGGATCGTCCGGATCCGGAGCCCTTGGGGCAACCGGGTTCTCCTCCGTGTCAGCCAATGCGGCAGGCCCCACGACAGGGGCAGGCCCTGCTGCCGGCGGCCCGACAGTAGTCTGGCGCAGAGGTGGCCGGTTAAACTGATCGGTGACGGAGCTGGCCGCCTCAAACGCTGGTAAATCGTGGGGATCAATGAGCTGAAAATAGACCCATGCGCCTTTCTCCAGCTTCCACTCGTTGGTCCGCGTATCCAGCTTTTCGACCTTGGCAACCAGGGGGATCTTCCCCAGGACGGGATTGTCCTTACGAAATTGGGTCTCAACTTCATAAAAGTCCTTACCCAGAGTCCAATTGGCGTATTCCGCACTTGTGTCGTCGTTGAGATCAAGCGCCGTTGCTTGCCAGGATTTCAGTAGCGAATATCCACCAGGGATACGGATCTTGGCAAAATTGGCTTTCGCTGGGTCCGCACCTTCCTGAGGAGATGGGGGAAGATTACCACCATGGACGATCCGGTTTCCAAGCATTCGCCTTATTTCCTCGTCCGCAGCGTCATCGTCTACATCATCTAGCACTCGCTTCTTGAAGTACTCCCATGCACCCATAACGGCTGGAGCCAGAGGAGGCTGCCCCGGCGCAGGAGCCCCCATTTGCGGTGGAATTCCCGTAAAAGCTCTTTTCGCCTTACTGTGTTTCATCGGATAGTAGAAAAGACCCAGGACCTGAAGCCGCTCCATACGCCCTTGGGGCGTCTCCGGGGCATTGGTGAAAACTTCATCAATATCCCCCAAACGGATTGATATGCGGCGCTCCGGCCTAACAACCAGGGTGTTGAAACAGGGCGAATCGTCAAAACTCGGCGCGACATGCCCAACGTGTTTCTTCTTGGTTTTTAGCTTCTTCCATCCTAAATTTGCACCTGGATCTGCTGGCATTTGGCAATCCTCACATATAACAAAAAGCTTAGCATTGTAAAAGTATCCGGCCCCCTCTGCCTACTTCGGTAGAGGCGGCTTCGGCACCGCCCCTGGGGCATCGTGCACTTTGTGAAGCTTATCCTGCGTCTGGTCCTTATCGGGCACCCCCTTCTGTTCCTCTGCTACGGGGATCTGGTACAATTCCTGGAAGGCCTTGACTGCCGCTTTGGTATTTACCCCGAGTTTTCCGTCAACAGGGCCACAATTCATATTCAGGTTGTTCAGCCGCTGCTGTACACCGGAAACGCATCTTTCATCGGGGGCGTCCTCCTTTATCGGATTGAGTGCACCGATCTGGAGCTCCCAGGTGATGGGCACCTCACCGCGAACCGGTTTGGGCTCGGCCGGAGCCGCACCGGCTCCCCCATCGCCTGCTGCTGGAGGCGGGTCAGTGTCCTCAGCCTTCACTCGAAGAGTAAGCGTGGCGGTCTGAGAGTCCTTCTCAACAAGTTCGTGTTCTATCTTGCCATCTGCTTTGGTCTTGCCCTTGTAAGGATCTTCCCGGCCCGGAACCTTAAGTTCATATTGGGCATCTTTGAGGGGGCTGAAGTCATCTTTCAGGAGGCGCAAACACAACATGAGCTTAGGTGCGAAAACGCTCCAAGAATACAATTTGTCCAACACCTTCAGGTCTTCTCGTTTGGCCAATTCAGGGATCACGACGACATCGCCGCCATTTCGCTTGTTTCCTTTGAACAAGACATTCGGGTCTTTTCGCTTCTTTTTTAACTCCGTATTTTCTTTCCATATGGTTTTCCAGGATTTGAAGCGGTACTTCTTGGCAATCTTACTAATATGGTCATTTTGCTTACACTTGTGATTTTTTGCCATGACCTTGCCCTCTATTTAGGAGTTGCTTCATCTTTGTGGATCCGCGGGAAGCTTACCTCTACCTGACCACCCTTTGGAATCCCCTCGACCTTGGCCTTGCCCTCTTCGTCAAGCCACCCGGAAAGAATCTTGCCGTCGGGAAGCTTCACCCGGTATTCCTCGTCGGGCATGGGGTTTCCATCATCATCCTTGAGTTCTATCCCGATCCAATGAGTCTCTTCATCTTCTTCCTCGGAAGATTCTGACTTGGATTGCTCTTCTTGTTTTTTGGTCGCTTCGATCTTGCCCTGTTCGCCAGGATCGGCCACTACGGCGTCTTCGGCTTCTTCCGGGACATCCGGGGCATCAGCACTTGCGGCCTTTCCGCTTTTCGGGTTCATTGCTTTGGTCTCCCCTTAATGATCCAGTAGAGATGTCTTCTTGAAACGAAAAATCAGACCCAACACACATCCCATGACAGGTCGTTGCCGGAACACTTAGTTGATCATGACCATTGTCCCCTTGATCGTCACATTCCCCGTGCTGGTGAGTTCCGCGCTTGCCGCAGCATCGATCACGATCTGCCCAGTAGAACTAATTTTTATCCCACTCGAAGAAATGGCGACAAACGACTGCCCCACCTTGAGGGTGATGTTGCTGTCTGCCTCGAAAACGATGTCTGCCGCCTGAACGGTAACCTGCCCGGTAGCCTTTTCCGAGTGGTCCGCCTTGAAAACCTCATTCACGTTGGCGCCAACCGTGACGGACAGGGTGTCGTCAATGGCAACGACTTGCTTTCCCACCACCTTCAGATTCCGATTTCCACCTATCTCTTCTTTGTGGTTATTGCTCACTGTCTCATGGCGATCGTTCTTGATGTTCTCTTTCTTGTCGTTTTCAACCACCAGATTGCGGTCGTGCCCAATGGTTTCGGCGCGGTCGTTCTTGGCACGAATTTGCAGATTTTTCTGGGCGTGCAGAAACAGCTCCTCCTCCCCCTTCTTGTCCTCAAAGCGTATCTCATTGAACCCCCGCTTGTCGGGAGGCGCGT
>CAYSBQ010000171.1:0-6172 GCA_964429315.1 uncultured Desulfobacterales bacterium | reverse complement strand
TAATTTTGTCCTTGTCCCTAACCCATGGCCCAGACCGATTATCGGCACTATATTTTACGAAAAGTACAGCCTTAGCCTATTCAGCACAGCTTTGGAATCATGCAAAGAGTCGCACCAGGGCGGGCCTGAACGTTGAACCCTGAACCCGTGAACGCTTACTGGGGTAGTGGTTTATTGGTGATATTCTTCATGACAGGGAAGTCAGTAAATTAGAAACTTCCTTAACGTTAAATTAGGATTGTTGTGAGCAAATTGGATAGAGTCGCTGCCATCATTGTCGCAGCCGGCATGGGTGCGCGGATGGGAGGGGTGAAAAAAAAACAATATCATATATTGGCACACCGTCCCGTGCTGGCTCATACCCTGTTGGTATTCGACAAGTGTGATCTTATAGAAGAGATATTTTTGGTGATTTCCGAAGACGACTATGATGTATGCCGTCACCAAGTAATTGATCCCCTTAAAGTTTTTAAGCCACTCCACGTAACGTTTGGAGGAAATACCAGGCAAGAATCAGTATTAAATGGTTTGATGGCGACCGAAGGAAGGTTTGGTGTCGTTGCAATTCATGATGGTGTTAGACCCCTGGTCAGGATAGACAAGGTTTCCGAGTGTATTGAAATTGCAAGAAGGTACGGGGCGTGTATTCTGGCCGAACCAGCAACTGATACGATAAAGACCATAGATGAGCAGGGGAATATAATAGCCACAATGAAACGTCAGGTCACTCGCATGGCCCAAACACCACAGGTATTCCATTATGATCTCATCCTAGATGCCCATTTGGTTGCTCAAAAACAAGGTTACGCCGGCACTGACGATGCAGAGTTGGTGGAGATACGTGGGAAAAGAGTAAGGACAATACCGGGGTCACGCGAAAATATTAAGATTACTACCCCTGAGGATTTAAGGATAGCTCATATATTATTAGAAAACATGGAAGATGCCAAGGCTGACTTTCCGAGCAAAACGGCAGCCGACCGAGGCCCCAGTTCACAGAAAGTTTGATTTTCAAGATATGTCTCCTCACCCTCGTTACAAATATCACGGGGATTTTCTAGCATAGTATCCACAACCCGGTGCCAGCTCATGGTTTCGTTCAAACGAGGAAGCTCGAATCTAAGCGATTCCCAATAGGTGTTGACTGCAAGATAGATTTCGGTGGTTAAAGTAGGAGGGGAGATCGTTTCCGTAATTTGCACTGCTAGACTCCTGGATTCTGATGACCAGTCCGGCTTGCCGGGTTTTAATCCATGCCAGGACATGGGAAAGTTTGCTTTTGTACTGTCAAACTGTTCCACCCTTAAGGCTGGATGACATTTTCGAAACGTGATGAGTAGTTTAAAAAAACGTACTAAATCGCAATTTCTATTCACTAAATTCCAATCTATCCAACTGATTTCATTGTCCTGGCAATAGGCATTGTTATTGCCGTGTTGAGATTTTCTCATTTCATCGCCTGCTAAGATCATTGGAACTCCTCTGGAAAAGAGCAACAAGACAACGAGATTCTTCACCTGGCGGCGGCGCAGAATCTCTATTTCGTTCATAGAATCTCTTTGATTATCTGTACCATCTTTTGCATACTCAGTTCCCTCATGCCCACAGTTCCAACTTAGGTTATCATTTGTGCCATCCCGTCCGTCTTCGCCGTTGGTTGCATTGTGTTTTGTATTGTATGAAACAAGGTCTGCAAGCGTGAATCCGTCGTGGCAAGTGACAAAGTTTATACTGTGGTATGGTGCACGACCACTTCCCTGGTATATATCAGGACTCCCCATAAGCCGATTGGCCAGCGCATGGAGCATTGCCGGCTCACTTTTTACGAACCTTCTGATGTCGTCCCTGAATTTTCCATTCCATTCTGCCCATCGGCCCCAAGCTGGAAAGGTTCCTACCTGATAGAGTCCGGCTGCATCCCATGCTTCGGCGATAACCTTGGTGTTTCCCAGAACCGGATCAGCCGCGATACCTTCCAATAATGGGGGATTGGGCAAGACAGATCCATCCCGGCCTCTGCCCAGGATTGAGGCTAGGTCGAACCTGAAGCCGTCTACGTGCATTTCAGTTACCCAGTACCGGAGTGAGTCCAAGATCATGTCACGTACTACCGGATGATTACAATTCATGGTGTTACCACAACCCGAGTAATTGTAGTAGACCCCGGAATCAGGGGCAATTATGTAGTAAATACTATTGTCAATTCCCCGGTAGGAAAGTGTAGGACCACGTTCATCCCCCTCGGCTGTATGATTGAAAACCACATCCAGAATGACTTCAATGCCCGCCTCGTGGAAGGCCTTTACCATAGTCTTAAACTCTTTTACATGGGCTCCGTCTCTATTGTTTGACGCATATGAAGCCTTGGGAGCGAAAAACGAGATGGAATGATACCCCCAGAAATTTAGGAGTCGCTTCCCAGTAAAAGGGTTTACTCTATTTGTGTCCGTTTCTTCGAACTCGTTTACCGGTAGTAATTCCACTGCGGTAATACCTAGTTCCTTCAGATAAGGAATCTTTTCTACCAAACCGGCATAAGTGCCGGGATGTGTTACTTCGGAAGACTTGTGACGGGTAAAACCACGAACGTGAAGCTCATAAATAATCGTTTCAGAAAGTGGGATATTGAGTGGTTGATCAAAACCCCAGTCAAAGTCATCATCCACGACTAAGCTACGATATCTTTTTATTAAGGAATTTCCTTTGACATTTTTGGTTGCTCCCCAGACCTCTGTGCCGGAAATGGCTTTGGCGTAAGGGTCAAGAAGTATATTTAGTGGGTTAAATCTATGTATATTTTGTTCGTCATTGGGTTTGCGATCAACCCTATAGCCATATTCAACGCCCGGATCAAGTCCTTGAATAAACACGTGCCATGTGTGTCCGGTTCGGTTGTAACGCGGATCAAGGGGAAATTCTGCGATTGGATTATCTTTAGAAGATAAAAACAATACCAGAGTGACGGCTGTGGCATGTTTAGAAAAAATAGCAAAATTGATTCCACGCCGCTTCAGCGTCGAACCTAAAGGAAGTGGTTTGCCCCTAGATATCTTGAAGTCTTGACCAACAATGTCCAGGAAGGAGTCCTTCGTCTTTTGACCTTGAATGACCATGTTTTACTCTTATAGTACGGGCTTTAAATCCCATATGTCCCTAGCGTATTCCCGGATTGTACGATCGGAAGAGAACTTGCCGGTACGAGCGACATTGAAAATTACCTTCTTTGCCCAAGTTGAAGGCTCGCTATATTCTTGAGAGGCCTTTTGCTGGGCATCGGCATAAGATTTGAAATCCGCAAGATGGAAATAATAATCTCTGGCATTTAGAATATTGTCATAGATTGGCTTAAAGAGTCTGGATTCATGAGGGCAGAACATGTCGGACCCGATGGCATCCATAAAACGCTTTATATCAGGATTTTGGTTGTAATAATCCCATGGATTATAGCTGCGATTAGCTCGCATCTCTTCAATTTGTTCAACCGTGAGACCAAATATGTAGATATTGTCTTGCCCTACTTCTTCTAGTATCTCTATGTTTGCTCCATCAAGGGTACCTATTGTCATAGCTCCGTTCATGGCAAGCTTCATATTTCCAGTCCCGGATGCCTCCATGCCTGCGGTAGATATCTGCTCACTGAGATCAGCGGCTGGTATGATTTTTTCCGCAAGAGAGACTCGATAGTCAGGCACAAAAGCAACTTTCATCTGTTGATTAACTCTAGTGTCTTTGTTGATGATTTCTCCAACATTACAGATGAGTTTTATGATTAGCTTTGCCATAAAATAGCCTGGCGCCGCCTTGCCTGCAAAGACGTAGGTCTTTGGCACTGTCAATTCCCTATGGTCTTCCACCAGACTTAGGTATTGATGAATTATGAAGAAAACATCTAAAAGTTGGCGTTTATATTCGTGGAGTCTCTTTATCTGTATGTCAAACATGCTGTTTGGGTCTACCTCTGTCCTGGTCGTGTCTAAAATTACCTTGGCAAGCCGTTCTTTATTAGCCTTCTTGATTTTCAGGAACTTGTTTTGAAATGCTTTATCATCAGCATATCTTTCTAGTTGTTTTAACTGATCCAAATTTGTAATCCAATCATCTCCGATGGTCTGTGTTATCAACCCTGATAACTTCGGATTTGATTTAAGTAGCCAACGTCTCTGAGTTACCCCATTTGTCTTATTATTAAATTTCTCGGGCCACATTTGGTAGAAGTCAGGGACAAGTGAACGTTTTACAAGTTCTGAGTGAAGCTCAGCCACGCCATTTACTGAATGGCTTCCAACTATGGAAAGGTATGCCATTCGGATCTGTTTTGTTTGCCCCTCTTCAATAATAGACATCCTTTGCACTCTATCAACATCGCCGGGCCAGCGGGAAACTACTTGATCCAGAAATCTCTCATTAATTTGATATATTATCTGCAAATGTCTTGGTAGCACTTGCTCAAGCAGGGGGACTGACCATTTTTCCAGTGCTTCCGGCAACAACGTGTGGTTTGTATAACCAAGTGTGGCTTCGGTAATTTCCCATGCCTTATCCCATGGGATGTCGTGCTCATCAACCAAGGTGCGCATAAGTTCTGCTACTGTAAGGGCCGGATGGGTGTCATTTAGTTGAATGGCGACTTTGTCAGGGAAGGTCTCGAGGGTATCATGACCTTTAAGATATCTTCTCGTAATGTCTCGCACGGAACAGGCCACAAGGAAGTATTCCTGGACCAGACGAAGTTCTTTGCCTGATTCTACAGAATCAGATGGATAGAGGACTTTAGATATAGTCTCTGAAGACATTTTTTGCTCTACTGCTTTGAAATAATCCCCGTGGTTGAATATCTGCATGTCGAATTCATTAGAAGATCTTGCAGAAAAAAGTCTCAAGTAATTGACTGTATTACCGCCGAACCCGATAATAGGGATATCATATGGAACTCCTACCAATATTTTCCAGTCCATCCACAAAGGATTGTCATTCCCGGAACTATCCTTGATATTTTCCATTCTGCCATATACAGGAACAATGCAGGCCTCATTAGGACGTTTTATCAGCCAAGGTGTATCTTCACTGGACCAGTGATCCGGTTTTTCTTTTTGATACCCGTTATCTATTTCCTGTTTGAAGATACCGAACTCGTAATTTATTCCATAACCGTAACCGGGCATCCCAAGGGTAGCCAATGAGTCCAGGAAGCATGCTGCAAGCCTACCGAGCCCGCCATTCCCAAGGGCTGCGTCGACTTCGGTATCTCTGATTTCTTCAATATCAAGCCCCATATCCATCAGTGCATCTTTGGCTAAATGGAAGATCCCCAGATTATATAGATTGTTTCCAAGGGCCCTTCCCATCAAGAATTCCATGGAGAGATAATACAACCTCTTTGCATCGTGTTTGCTGTAGCGTTTTTCAGTCTCTACCATCCCATCAATTAATCGTTCCCTGACTGCCAGTGAAACAGCCTTGTAGATCTCGTCTTCCGAGGCTTCATCGAACGGCCTTCCAAGTGAGTATCGGGCATGATAACGCGCTAATTCCTGGAAATCGCGAATCTCGTCTTTTGAGTTATCCCTTGGTAATGTTTTCAAGATTACACCCTTTTTTTGACGTCTTGTGTAACTTCAGCTTGTTTTGGGCATTCCAGTCAACTTTAGTTACTCTTTAAAAAACTTGCCGGCCTATTTTGACATGGCTTCAACGGCATTGATTTCTTCTTCAAACATATCAAAGACCTTATTCATTCTTGTTAGTTTAAACATTCTCATGACTGGGTCTTTAGCACAGCAGACAGAAACTTGACCATTTCCGCCCAGTGACTTAATAACTGAAACCATTGCTCCCAAGCCACTGCTATCGACAAAATCTACAGCAGACATATTCAAAACAATTCGGGAGTTTCCGTCAGAGATATATCCAGACATCTTTTCCTTAAAATCTTCTGCAGCCTGGGCATCTAATCTGTTGTTTAGCACCTTGACGATCAGAATATCACCTTCTTTTCTCTCTTCAAATTGCATTGTCGCCTCCTTTATCGTTAGTTATTGGCCATCCATAAATAAGGATATTTGTTCAAGATCAAGGCATGCGAAAAAAATAATCACAGGCATATAGTTGATATTCCGAGGATTATTTTTTGAGCATAACGCAGAGGTTGGGCAAAAAGACCATTTATGGATGG
>CAYSBQ010000170.1:0-6231 GCA_964429315.1 uncultured Desulfobacterales bacterium | reverse complement strand
GATCCGCTTGCGGCGCCTTTGTCTCCGGACGGATAAATAAGACCGAACTGCGGCAGATACTAATAACTGACTCTAGTATTATGGTACTGGCTGTTGCCGCAATTACTGCGGCAACTTTCGGAGTGCACTTCACCGGACCCGCTCTATTTGTCATGCAATACGCAATAATTCCAGCGCTGATCTTTCTTGTAGCCTTTGCAACCGGCTGCCAATTTTCAGCCGTCTCGCGCATTTCCAGTGGCACCGGCACAGAAATCACGGGACGTCTTTATGTGGCAGACCTTGCAGGCGCTGCTTGCGGAACTATATTGACAGGCCTGATCTTTATCCCTAAGATTGGGATTATCGGAGTTTTAATTTCGGTAATCATTTTAAAAAGTGTTAGCCTTGGATTGAACGTACGGTTTGGAAGCCCTGCGATGTCGTGAAAAAGTTCCCGAAAACACTTACTGAAACATCTCGCCGAGAGTTTATAAAGACTACCTTCTGCGCAACCTGTAGTGCCATGCTTTTCCCGTGGGATCATGCCTGGGCCAAGGAGGGGTTCTCCCCTGCTGACGCTCATGTAAAAGAGGCCTATTTTTACAGTAAGCTTGGCGAAAACACGGCCCGGTGTGGAACGTGCCCCCACGAATGTGTAGTAACACCTGGGAAGAGGGGAAGATGTCGTACAAAGGTAAATATTGACGGAAAACTCTATACCATTTCTTATGCCAACCCTTGTGCGGTCCATGTTGACCCTGTGGAAAAAAAGCCGTTACTCCACTTTTATCCAGGAACAAAGGCATTCTCCTTGGCAGTTGCAGGGTGTAATTTCCACTGCTTGAACTGCCAGAATTGGGAGATATCTCAAACCAGTCCGGACAAAACACGAAACTACGATATCTTGCCGGAAAAGATAGTTTCCATGGCCTCTGAATACAATTGCAAGTCTATTGCCTATACCTATTCTGAGGCCACGACCTTTTTTGAATACATGGTCGATATATCGGGGCTGGCAAAGAAGGAAGGGATCAAGAATATCTGGGTCAGCAACGCCTATATTCGCCAGCCGGCCTTAAAGAGGCTCTGTAAAGTAATTGATGCAGCCAGTGTCAATCTAAAAAGCTTTTCCGATAAGATCTACCACGATCTTAACGGCGGGCATCTTGAGCCGGTCCTTGAAACCTTCAAGACCCTACATGAGCGCGGGATCTGGATAGAAATCATAAATCTTATTATCCCTACTTATACAGACGATATGGAAATGATTAAAAAGATGTGCGGGTGGATCGTGAAAAACCTTGGAATCTCATACCCCATTCATTTTTCCAGGTTCTTTCCCCAATACAAACTTGCCCACCTCCCACCAACGCCGGTAGAAGTCTTGGAACAGGCCAAAGAAGTGGCTACTAAAGAAGGGCTTCACTACGTTTACCTGGGAAATGTACCGGGCGGATGTGACAAAACCCTGTGTCCTAACTGTAAAAAAATTGTAATTGAAAGGCGCGGATACACGATTTTGTCAAACAAGATAGAAGATGGAAAGTGTCCGTCTTGCAAAACACCTATTCATGGTAAGTGGGAGTAAGCTAATGAAAACCCCCCTATTTATTTCACTCATCATCGCCATCGTAATTCTTTGGACTTCAGGCTTGTCGTGCGCCTCCGAGAAGACCAACTTGAAATCACGGCCACCGGCAGTAGCTGGTATGTTCTATCCGGGTAGCCAAAAAGAACTCAGAAAAAAGGTTAGGACCTTCTTAAACAATGCCTCCGGGACGAAGATTCAAGGAAAAATCCGAGGACTGGTTTCACCGCATGCAGGGTATATATACTCAGGCATTGTAGCCGCCGCCGGATACAAGCGCATCGACCCGTCCATAGAAAGAGTTATACTCCTTGGACCGAGTCACCATACCCCCTTTAACGGCGCATCGATTCCTGAAGTAAAATCGTATCAAACACCACTAGGAGATGTTCCACTAGACGAGCCGGCATCAATTCTTAGAAAATTGCCATTCTTTCACTCTGTTTTCAAGGCACACGAAAAGGAACACAGTCTTGAGGTTCAACTTCCCTTCCTCCAGGTTATACTAAAAGACTTTAAGATTGTACCGATCCTGACAAACAATGCGGACCCAGAGGCGCTTGCTGTTATCCTTGCGCCATATATCAACAGCAAAACTCTAGTTGTTGCAAGCTCTGACCTTTCTCACTACTATCCTTATGAGACCGCAGTGTCTCTAGACCGAATCTGCACCAAGGCCATTACCGGTTTCAACTTCTCCGACATGGCCCTTTGCGAAGCATGTGGAAGGCAGGCTGTCTTAACACTTATGCACATTGCTAAGATAAAAGGTTGGGAGAGCATTTTGATTGACTATAAAAACTCCGGGGACACTGCTGGAAGAAAGAATCGTGTGGTAGGTTACACCAGCATCGCCTTTGTAGAAAGAAAGGGGACTTCAGCGAAGATGAAAAAAGACCACCTGTCTGTTCGTGACAAAAAAGGCCTTCTTAAACTTGCCCGTTCCGCTATTGAGGCCAGGCTTGTAAAAGGTGCTAAGGTAGTAAGGCCGCAGGCTTGCTCATCCGCCCTTTTAGAGGATCGGGGCTGTTTTGTGACATTGCACGAAAATGGTCAACTTAGGGGATGTATCGGCAGCATTGAACCCGTCTCCTCCCTTGTGGAATGTATCGAAGAACACGCCCGGAGCGCCGCATTCCGTGATCCTCGATTCCCTCCGTTGACGACAGAGGAACTGCCGGAAATAGACATTGAGGTCAGTGTCTTAACAGTACCGAAAAAATTAAGTTTCAAGGATGGTGAAGACCTCAAAGATCAACTCGAACCGCTTGTCCATGGTGTTATCTTGTCAAAGGGCTTTAAAAGCTCAACCTTCCTTCCCCAGGTATGGAAACAACTGCCGGACAAGGAAGCATTCCTGGAACATCTGTGCGTGAAGGGGGGCATGTCGCGAAATGGATGGCAGGATCCGGAAACAGAAGTAAGGGTTTATGAGGCGGAAGTATTTGGAGAAAAAGAGTAAGAACTCGCTTGATGGAGGTCCCGATGTCGGAAGAACATGCTTCTGAAGTAATCACGGATTTTGGAGAAATACTCAGGCACAACATGACAATATTCCTGCCACGAAAAGGTGAGGTAGCAAACAACGACTCCCGCCTTGCCCTAAGGGTTGTCGGGTGGATGTCCGGCAGGTTTGTCCTAACCACCTGTCCCTATGAAAACGGGAGCAAGCTAAAGGTTGAAGCAGGAAAGACCCATAACATAACAAATCTTAGCAAGGGTAAGGTATATGGATTCAGAGCACATCTATTCAGGGAAATACAGACAATGATACCCTTGCTCCTTTTTGACTATCCCCAGGAGGTAGAATGCATTGAACTCCGCAAGGAACCAAGATACACGACCTTCTTTGCTGCCGACGTAAGCTCAGAAACCGACGGCGTACCGGAAATGTACAAAGGCACGATCATCAATATCAGTAAGTCGGGCTGTTTTATCACCCTCAATCAAAACACCGTGTGGGATGTGGAACAAGAACTGAATATTACCTTTGACATGCCCACAAATAATGAACAATACAGCATAAACAGTATCATCCGATTAGTCAAACGAAACAAAGGCAAAGATGCCCTTGGCATTGAATTTCAGAACCCGTCGGAAGATTTTAAGGACCAGGTCAACGTAATAGCTTCAATAGCGGAAGAGGCCTTGTAGTCACAGAAAGGATCCATGGTATGCGCGCAGCCATGTATTATAGCAACCGGGATATCCGCTTGGAAGAAGTCCCCACTCCCAAGATCGGCCCGGGTGAACTCCTGATACGCATTGAAGCAAGTGGAATCTGCGGCAGTGATGTAATGGAATGGTATCGGGTCAAGAAGGCTCCTTTGGTCCTTGGCCATGAGATTGCCGGGCAGGTAGTCGAAGTTGGCGAAGGGATTGACCGCTACAAGAGGCAAGATCGTATTGTTGCGTCTCATCATGTCCCATGCAATACCTGTCAATACTGCCTGAAGGGTCATCATACAATGTGTGACACCCTGCGGAAGACAAATTTTGATCCAGGCGGTTTTGCTGAATATGTCCGCTTGCCTGCCATAAACGTAGATCGCGGGGTATATCCGATACCTCCCTCGGTGTCCTGGGAAGAGGCTAGCCTTACAGAACCTTTGGCCTGTGTGCTCAGGGCACAAAGAGCGGCAGGTCTTGCCACTGGAGACACAGTAGCGGTAATCGGAAGCGGCATAGCCGGGCTCCTTCACATACAACTCGCCTGTGCTCTGGGTGCTGTCCGCATATTTGCCATTGATATTAACGAAGAGCGATTAGCTGCCGCCGAAAAACTTGGGGCGGATATGGCAATAAATGCCAAAGAAGATATTGTGTCTAAGATACGTCGTGAAAATGACGGGGAGCTGCCGGACAAGGTTTTGGTATGTACCGGGGCAAGATCGGCGATCTTACAAGCACTAGACCTAGTAAAACGGGGGGGCACTGTGCTTTTCTTTGCTCCCACTGAACCTGGCATAACCATCCCTCTTTCCATCAATGAACTATTCTTTGGAAACGATATCACGCTAACGACATCTTATGCTGGAAGCCCGGCAGATCACGTCACTGCCCTTGAACTCATTCGCGCCCGACGGGTGCGTGTTGAAGAACTGATCTCTCACCGGCTCCCACTGGCAAAAACAAAGGAGGGATTTCGCTTGGTGGCAGAGGCCAAGGATTCACTAAAGGTTATTATTGAACCACAAAGATGATAGGACTCGTAAGAAGTCTTTGGCGAGAGCAGAAAAACGGTCGAGATGTTCAGCGTTAGGAAATAGGATTATAAGATAAGGATTCAAGGGTTCAGGGATTCAAGGATTCGAGTGTAATGCTTAAGCATTATAGAGCCGTAATATATTCCGCTTATGGTTGTGAGGATGCTTAAAGGGCAATCGTTAGAAAGAAAAGCACTCGACCCCTTGCATCTTTTCAAGGCGAAAGCCGCAATCCTTAAATCCTCGAACCCTTTACGTCAACTAAGAGGAGGTAGATTGTTATGCCAGATGCAGGAGGAATTTTAGAGGCACGAACGGCATCCGAGATGCCACAGGAGAAAAAGAGTGGAAGGGGGAAACCTATCAAAGGTTCCGACAACCTTGGTTGGGGAATGAGAAACCGCCTGTCACGATTGATTGGTCCGGACGGGCACTGCCAGTTTCTCCCCATAGATCATGGGTATTTTCAAGGCCCCACCAGATGCCTTGAGAGACCGGCAGAAACAATAAAGGATATTCTCGGTTACGCCGATGGCCTCTTTGTAACCAGAGGCGTACTCCGCTCGTGCATAGACCCTGATGTTGATACTCCTATCATTTTAAGGGTCTCAGGAGGTACCAGCATCATCGGAAAAGACCTTTCCAATGAAATCATCACAACCAGCATAGAAGAGATGATCCGCCTAAATGTCGCGGCGATAGGCCTTTCCATATTCGTTGGCAGCGACTATGAAAAGGAAACTCTTGAGTCGCTGGCAATGCTTGTAAACGAATGTGAGGATTACGGTATTCCCGTTATGGCGGTTACGGCTGTCGGAAAAGAACTTGAAAAGCGGACTTCTCGTTATCTTGGCCTGGCTTGCCGTATTGCCGCTGAGCTGGGGGCAAAAATAGTAAAGACCTACTACTGCCCCGACGATTTCGAAAAGGTTACCAACGGGTGCCCTGTCCCTGTAGTTATGGCCGGCGGACCAAAGTGCGAAACCGAGCTGGAGGTCTTTGAATTCGTCTACGATGGCATCCGGAAAGGCGCTATTGGGATTAATCTTGGAAGAAATATCTGGCAACACCCTCAGCCTGTAGCAATGATGCGCGCCCTAAATGCAGTTGTACACGATAAGGCAACTGCCAAACAGGCATTCGAGCTTTTTCAAGATCTGCAAAGGCTTCGTTAATCCGCGCTGGGAGGCTGTCTGCAAATGAGATATTTTTTCCAATGTCAAGGAAGGCGAAAATTTTAACCGCAGGAATATATTGACATATTTCGAGGATTAAGATCACGTTGAACCTTGTGAAATCATTTGTTGTACTTGTTGGCACTTGAGGGCATAACCTTTTGAGAGCACTTCGGCCAGCGAACGGCATAGCGGCTGTTCAGTGTTCACCTTCAAATGGATTTTGGGGGGAAGTTCCACAATAAGTTCGAAGTCCTCCAAAATCCGCGAAAAATGTTCA
>CAYSBQ010000169.1:0-6292 GCA_964429315.1 uncultured Desulfobacterales bacterium | reverse complement strand
TTTTTTGAGCATAACGCAGAGATTGGGCAAAAAGACCATTTATGGATGGCCACTACCTAGTCAAGGCTATTTTATACTATAGGAAAAAACCTGCCAGCGCAAATTAAAAGAACCCCTAATGTTGCATAAACACTGCGGCAACGGAAGAAAAAAGCTTTTTACCTTTTTTCTTATGGATCAATGGTTCGCTTCGCTCACCCCGCCTCCTTGAGCGTCATCCGGCCACCCATTACCGTTCTCAATACATGATGCCTTTGCCTCTCCCTGTGACTCATGCCTAATATTTCCTTTTTCATAATAGGGACATTTTAACATGGCAGTTAGAGGGGACATATTTGCTATGCTAGTGGCCATCCATAAATAAGGATTTTTGTTCAAGATCAAGGCATGCAAAAAAAATAACCACAGGCATATAGTTGATATTCCGAGGATTATTTTTTGAGCATAACGCAGAGATTGGGCAAAAAGACCATTTATGGATGGCCACTATGCTAATTCAGTCGGGTATTATTGTATTGACCGGGATATTGTGGTTTGTTAGATTATTTGTGACTACTCACGTAGTCAGGCTGAAGTTGTTTAGGCTGAAGGAATAAAAAAAGCACGATTGACGCACTTTGGTGGAGAGAGAGCGGATTAACCGAATGGGCACTAGCGTAAGTCCTCAATTAAAGCTTTTGCTTCCCGGTAAGGAAATTCACTATTTGAAAAAATGTCTCTCGGATATCTTGGACAAGGAGGTTTACGCTTGAAAAAACAACTAGAAAAGGGGTCGTCTGCATTAATGCTTGCTTTGCTCTTTTTAACCTTTGCCGCCCCGAATGTCATAGCCGGCGACCCGGCTCGTATCGCCCCAGCCCGTATCGCCATTATCCCCTTTAAGATAAATGCGCGACAGGATTTGTCTTTTCTTCGGGAAGGTATAGTAGATATGCTTTCTTCTCGTCTTGCCGGCAAGGAGACTGTGATCGTCGAGCGGACAAAGACCGAGGCTGCGCTCCCGGAAATATCCACACCGCTCAATGAAAACTCCGCACGAACCCTAGGGACAAGACTTGGCGCGGATTATATTGTGTTCGGCAGTATTACTATATTGGGACAGAGTGTGAGCCTTGATGGGAAGTGCGCGGATATACACCAGAAGCGTGAGACCCTTACCTATTTCAATCAGGGACAAGCCATCGACGAGATCATCCCGCATGTCAATCTCTTCGCGGCCAAGATCAATCAAGAGATCTTCGGCCGGACCATTGCAACCCCGACACTGAAGGCTGCCCCTGAAGCGAGCCCCGAAGGATCTGTAGAGCGCCGTGGCATTTACGCCAACCCGGAGACCCTTATGCAGACGGAGCGGCGGGCGGAAGAAGGATCCGGCCCCGGTTATCCCGGCTTTGAGCGCGTAGTGCCGGAAACCGCCGGTCTGAGTAATGCGGGCTTTTGGAAAAGCCGTGGCTTTGACCTCAAGATAAACGGCCTTGCCTTGGGTGATGTGGATGGGAAAAAGGGGCTGGAAATCGTCTTTGTCACTGATGGAAGCCTTCACATCTATAGCTTTCAAGATGGGCGCTTGGAAAAAAAGGGGCTGATCGAGGCTAAGCGCTACCAGAGATTTATCGGTGTCGATGCAGCAGACATTAACGAAAACGGCCGAGCGGAGATCTTTGTTACAGCGGTTGCGGGCTCGGGTCAAAAGCTTGATTCCTTTGTCCTGGAATGGGACGGGGGGGCTTTTTTACTTGTGGCCGAAAAACAGCCCTGGTACTTTCGGGTAACGGAAATGCCCGATGTTGGAAAGGTCTTACTCGGTCAAAAGCGCACCATAAAGGACCTTTTTCTCCCTACGGCCTATCGTCTTTCCTGGCAGGCGGGGCAGTATGAGGCGGAAGAATCCATAAAACTTCCCAAGGGAACCAACATATTCGGCTTTGCAGTCGGTAAGATTATGGCCGACGGCGAGAAAACGACCGTAGCCTTTGACGCAGACGATCATCTGCGCCTGTTCTCCCAGTCCGGCCGGGAGCACTGGATAAGCGAGAAACCCTACGGCGGAAACGTGAATTTTCTTTCAGAGGACACGCAGGCAGGCAGAGGGGGCAGTATAGATCGTTTTTATCTGCCCCAAAGGATCTGCGTACGCGATGTAAACGGAGACGGCATAGACGAAGTAATCGTTCCGAGCAATCAGGGTGAGGCCTCAAGGTTCTTAGCCAATTATCGCCGGTTTTCCAACGGACGCATTATTGTTCTTGGCGCCAGTGGACCGGGTCTTTCAAAGACACTTCATTCCTCCAAGGTGTCGGGCTATGTGGCCGATTTCGCCGTAGGAGATTTGGACTCCGATGGAAAAGACGAAGTGATCGTGGCCGGCGTAAGTTCAAAAGGCACTCTGGTCACAAGCGGCAAGAGCGTCATCATGGCCTTCCCGCTTGTAGCGCCCGCAGGGCCACAAGGCCAGGGCCTTCAGAACTAGGGCCTTCAGACTAGTTGTTCGAATTAGATCAGGGTCAGATCTCAAGCCTGCTCCTACACGAAAAAAGCCCCGAGGATTTCTCCCCGGGGCTTTTTGGTTTAAGGGTTACAAGCACATTGCTGATTTTTAAGCGGCAAAACCGCGTAACATAAAATCGCAAAGCGATTTTATCTAGAAGTCTGCCTGCCAGGTCATACCAATATACCAATGATCAGGATCGGATTCCCCGTCACTGTTGTCCATGCCATCGTAGTAATCAAACTCCGGTGTCACAGAAAAGTTATCCGTAATGGGGACCTTGACGTTTGCAAAAAAGCCCATCACATCATCCGTCTGGTTATTGATTCTGCCATCGCTGTCAATGTCTGCGCTAGCCGTTGGCACATCGTCGTTTTTTGACCCAGCATAGCCCCAGCCCAGTGTAATCGTGTAAGGATCCATGGGAATAGCGGCCTGGAGGAATCCACCCCAAGACTTGGCGTTATAGACTTCTTTGCCCACTACATAGGCGCTTGAGGCATCAAAAGCACTCGTAGAAGTTGTATGGTCCCATTGGTTGGTGCGACCGGAGATGCCGTAGTTGGTGAGGTTTTGTCCGTAATGGCCGGTAAACTTCAGGGCCACACTTCCCAGATCCACCTTGCCATGCAGGAAGCCGATCCAGGAGGTAACGTCATCATCAACCATGGTGGCATCCGTTGATTTCAGGCTGTAGGTAGAGTAGGCAAACCCGGGCCGAAGCATCAGGCCTTCAGTCTTGTAATCATAAGCGACCACCATCTTCGGCAGTGTCGCGTCCGCATCGATACCGTCCGTTGAGTCATAGGCCGTGTCGAGTGCGACATTAGTGGTGTCTACCGTTCGCTTGTAGTCATGGTTCCCCGGCAGATACTGATCTTCCGGCTGTATAAGGGAAAGGCTCAGGCCGTTGTCCAGGTTCACGCGGATCTGGGGCCTGCGGCTGTCCCACAGGCAACCCAGGCCGATAAAGGCGTTTTGAAGATCATAGCTCTGGGTCTCGAAATCATCAAACATGCCTGGGCCCTGCTGATCGGCGGTCCAGGTCAACGGGGTATAGTCCTGGCCCACGGTAAGGCTGCCGCCGCCGAAATTCCAGGTCGCGTACAATAGGCGCATATAGACGTCATTGTCATCGTGCGACCACTCAGTGGTCGTCTTATCGCCATAAAGGCCGAGTTCTACCTGGGCGAAGATATCTCCAACCTTGCCCTTTGCGCCAAAGCGAGAAATCGCGGCAAGCTGCTGCATGATGCCCGCATCACTATCGTCTGTCGTCCAGGCCGGGTTATAGCCATCATCGGTATCGGTGGTACTGTAGTTATAGTCATGGTTTGCCCAATAAATGCCCAGTCTCATGGAGCCGTAAGGCTCAATACCGTCCGCCATTGCCGGCAGGCTAAAAGCCACCGCCAAGACGAGCGCCAACAAAATAACTGCCAATTTCTTCATCTTTCTTTCCTCCTGTGGTTAGAAAGTTCTCTTGGTGGAGTTTCTTACCAAATAAATAGAGTTAAACAAAAAAACCCTTCAACGAAGGGAATGAACCCAACCGAAACCGGCACCACCTCCTTTCTTCACCCCGAAGGGATAACCCCAAAACAAGAACAGTAACAAAAACAGGCGGACACCGGGTCATTAACCAAGGCCATTAACCAAGATCATTAATACTGTCGACCTACGATACTGCCTGTGCTCTCGGGTTTAAGAAAAAAATCGCCAACGGGGATTGCCGCCGCCGTGAATCACAGCCAATCCTTCACAAGCGACTTGATGCCCCAAATAATACAGTCTTATTCGGTTTGTCAAGCCATTAACATTAGTTGTTAAAACAAATTGTTTTAAATAAATCGGGTGATTACCATCTTAACAGGTCAAAAGCCCTGACAGCCATACCTACGTGACTCAGCGCAAATGTAGTGTAAAGCAATGTGCATGCCAACGTTTTAAGTGCCCGGCTTTTATGTGAAATCGGGGAAATGACAACATGTATTATGCTATATATAGAGTTACTTGAAAGAAGTTGCCTATATATTGTGCTGTGTCTCCATCGGTCCAAAATGACCTCCGGGACGGATGTTTTGACGCAACCCCCCCAAATCGTGTCGGATATACCACAACGTGTGTTATTTTACACTCTTTCGCTGGCTTTATTCCCACGGGACTGAATATTCTTTCCGCCCCTCGACTATTTCAGGGTCAAAAATATAGGTGCCAATTAAACGCTCCATAATGGATATTTTTCCTTACCTCTGGAACATTGCCAAGACTATTGTCCTCTAAACAGGAATATTGTCATGTTCATCCTGTTTGAAATGTGGACGGCTAATAGGCAAGGGGGCCTTTAGCAAATGTCCCCATGCCTATAACTTGTAGTCAAAACCGACGGCAAGGATCGTCACATCTTTTTCCAGCCTTGTGCCATCCGCCATAGTCTCATCATCATAGAAGGTCTTTAAGATCCCCACGTTTAGATTCAGATTGGTCATAAGTTTATAGCAGATGCCGCCTGCCAAGGTCTTTGCATCAAGTTGAGGCGCCTCTATGGACATATTGTCCGGGCTAATACCGGTTTCTGTGACCATAAATCCAAGGCTACAAACAAGTCTGGGAGTAACGGCATACTCCAAGGCGACACCTGCGTCGTAGCCATTGCTCTTATCTGTCTCGTCAGCCGATGTCAGGCTGTCATCATCCCACTTGGCATCTTTATTGAAATAATATGTCACGTCCGCCTCACCCCTGAGCCTGGACGTAATATTGTAGGAAACTCCAAGGCCCAAAATCGCCGGGAGATCACGGTGTTTTCTTGAACCATCTTCAATAAGATCAATGTTATCCCCTTTTTCCTTTGTTTCCAGATCCAAGCTTGTCTTGGTCTCGTAGCGTAAAGCTATATTTAGATCCTCCGTCGGCATGAGATTCAGCCCCAAGATACCTGCCCAACCACTGTCTGTTTCTTCGTAGTCTACAATGAGGGTTTCCGGCGCTCCTGCGCCTATGCCAAGGGCCGTTCGACCTAATTTGGACGAACCTTTTCTTTTTATCTGTGCGTCGACATGTCTTATCCCAAGCGATACGGAGAGCTTGTCATTTAGCCCGTAGGCGCCTCCCGCAGTAAGACCATAGTAGTATGATTCAGCCTCCATGCGCTGACTTGTAATGCTGCCGTTATAGAGCGTGGGATAGGCGCTTATTATGCCTTGTGCAATCGTCAAGGTCGTTTTAGACCCGTCGCCATAATCGACTGCCCCGCCTCCGCACGGCATGGTAAAGGCTGCGAAGGCCGCCCACCGGTCCTTTTTTTGAAGTAAGAACAGGCCCGGCACGATATCCGGTTCATCCGTTGCGTACTCCGTGCCGCCATAGGTATGCCTGTAGTCCTTGAAAATATATTGGCCGGCGAGATTAACCCTGAACCCGTTTTCCATCCTCACCACTCCCGCCGGGTTGTAGATCACCGCATCTGCCGAGTCGGTAGCGGCGTTTCTGTTGAGGGTCCTCACATACTCTGCGCTGAAGTTGTGGTTATTGTCTATGCCGCCGGCAAAGGCGGGACCTACTGCAAGAATAACCAGACACAAGGTACACCCCAAAAAAGGGGGCGCGTTCACGATCTGTTTGGTCCCATGTATTGTCATAGTGTAGCCGTTCACGAGTTCAAACGTTCAGAGGTTCAAAGGTTGCATTCTCATCACTACACGTTATTTGTGAACGTTTTGTATGGGAAAACCGACCGCTTCCACATCCCCACAAATCTGGAATTTGTGTCTTTAATTTTGTCCTTGTCCCTAACCCCTGGCC
>CAYSBQ010000168.1:0-6434 GCA_964429315.1 uncultured Desulfobacterales bacterium | reverse complement strand
AGATGTTTTGCTTAATCGAATCGACGCAGGACTTCTCTCGATATCCCAGCAGGCAATTCGTAGAGAACTTGTGAATCCTGAACACTGCGCACGGCATCGCTTGGTGATCTCCTCGACCGCTCGGAACACTTAGAACAATCCCAAGATTGCCACCCATGGTCCACGGCATAATCCAAGCAATCGCCATAGTAAGAACACTGCAAGTTTCTCTGCCCCGTCTTGTTCGTAGGATTAGCGCTCGGTGTCATAACAGTCCCTCCGGTACAGTTTCCCCTCCTAATCGGCACAGTCGAGAGAAAACTCAAGGGGCTGCTATCTGAAACATGTCAGTATCTTATATTATTCTAAGAACCAAGCCTTTCCCTTACCACTTCGGCAATCTCGTCGGAGAATCTTTCCGTCTCCTCCTTCGTCGGGCTTTCCACCATGATCCGGCATATTGGCTGGGTGCCGGAATAGCGCACAAGCACTCTGCCCTTCTCCCCAAGGAGGCCTTTTACTCGCTCTATGGCTGCAACTATTTCAGGTACATCTTCTATGGGCCGTTTCACCTGAACCTCTACATTAATCAGCCTTTGGGGAAAAACCTTCATAAGATCGGCGATTTCATCAACGGCCTTTCCACTGGTCTTTATTATCTGGGAAACTTTCAACGCTGCAAGGATTCCGTCTCCCGTTGTATGATGATCCAGAAAAATCATGTGACCCGAGTCCTCCCCACCAAGGCACGCCCCACTTGTCAGCATTTCCTTCAAGACATATCTGTCTCCAACCTTGGTGGCAACATGGTTGATACCTGCCTCCTTTAGAGCAAGGCTCAAGCCGATATTACTCATTACCGTGCTTACCACCAGGTTGCCGGTAAGCCGCCCCTCTTCTTTAAAGCTTTTTGCACAAAAGGCGAGCAGTTTGTCACCTGAGATCCTGCCCCCTTTGTTGTCAACTGCAATAACCCGATCTCCGTCACCGTCAAAGGCAAATCCCACATCCGCATTTGCACCAACGACCGTTTCAACAAGCCTCTCCGTGTGTTCAGAGCCACAACCATCGTTAATATTCGTTCCGTCAGGTCTTGTAAAAATCGCCCTGACATCGGCCCCAAGCCGCTCAAAAACTCTTGGGGCCGCCTCAAATGTCGCCCCATTCGCACAATCCAAGATAACATTGAGTCCTTCGAGTATCTTCTTGACATTGATTTGTCCCACCAAGAAATCAACATACCGATCGCAGGGGTTGGACACGAAATCAACCCTGCCAATGGTCTCGGCCTCATTTAATACCCCGCACTCTTTCTCTTCACCGATAAGCCCTTCGAGGACAAGCTCCATTTCATCTGAAAGCTTAAAACCATCCCCCCTAAATATCTTGACCCCGTTGTCATAAAAGGGGTTGTGCGAAGCTGAGATCATAATACCTGCATCAAAGGTCATGTCTTTGGCAAGAAAGGCTAATGCCGGTGTGGGTAAAACACCCGCTAAAAAGGCGTCCGCACCTGAAGAGCAGATACCTGAAGCCAGGGCATGTTCAAGCATATCACCTGATATCCGTGTATCCTTTGCAATAACAACCCTTGTGCTATGGCAGTCCTGCCTAAACTTAAGTCCTATTGCCCTTCCAATTCTTATACACATCTCAGGGGTAATCGGATATTCGCCGGCCCTTCCCCTGATACCGTCCGTACCAAACAATTTATCCATTATCCTATTCTCGATAAGACGGCATAATCTCCAATGCCTCTCTGTTGATTCTATCGACAATCTCTTGGAGCCATGTGGACCCTATTTTCTTCCAGGTATCACTCAGCCCCTGAATGACCGCTAAATAATCGTGTGACTTTTTCGCAGCACTTCTGTCGATTTCACTGACAAAACTCTCCCAAGAAGAAGGATCTCCAGGATCTTCTATGTTTTTTAAAAAGAGTGCTTCAAGATCCTGCCATCCCTTGTACAGTTCATCCTTTTGCGCCAATAGCCTTTCACTAAAGCGCCCATTAGCAATCTCACGGTATAGCTCGGCAGACCGGGGCATCCTTTCCGCGAGCACCTTAAAACGTCTTATGCGCTCACTAATAGCCGAATCGAGCTTATCTAAAACGCCCTCATAAAGCATTTTATCCATCGGGCCAACCCGGAAAAAGACGGAACGAACCCGTATATACCAGTGCCTCAGGGCTACAAGGTTGGCAATGTAATTGATATTGTTAAGCGCCTTCTGTTTTAACTGGCGGTACATACATGGCGAAAAATCCATAATACGTCCTTGAGGTTCGTCCCGGCGCTGATACGTACCTTGCTCCAGGACAAGTTTACCACTTTCCAGTATGTCTCTTCGGCAGATAACACCAGCGCCAATAACGGAACCATACTCCACCCGAACAGGCCCTACCATCCCTCCCTGCCCGCCAAGAAAGATAGGAGCCTGGTCCAGCATAACCCCTCTGGGCACATCTCCCATTAGCGATGCCGTAGCCTTGTCTTGATTCGTCGTATAGTTGAAATGGATATAGGAACTTCCAACCTCGCTGTGGTTTTTACGATTGGTACCCCCTGCCATAAGACAATCGCAAAAGTTTATCAGGCTCCCCAAAGTTACAAAAGGAAAGAGAATAGTTTGTTTCAAACCTACTGCATGGGCGCCGTTGGCATGCTCTTCCAGGATGCACCCCTCCCTAACTTGTGCTGCTGACCCCACATTGACCTTTTCAAGGAATGAAGATTGCCGGAAAAACCCGCCTTTTAGTTCCACATCTGGGCCAAGTTGGCAATTTTCGACTGTTACCGGTCCCTCATAACCGAGTTTCACGCCTGACATGATCAGTGTGTTTTCGCCAAAGATCTTACTGCCCGGGTAAATGGCAACACTATTCCCTGAAATGCGGTCCAAGGAAACCTCATCGCCAATCAACACATTGGCGGGACTGGGAATGGTGACGCCTTTTTTAATGAGGGCTAGTGTTTTATCTTTGTTTTGAGGATTCATTCTATCTTGTGACAATTTTTATTAAAATCGACTTGTTGTCAAGTAAAAAGCTTTTGTGAGAGACATTGAGTTCCGCCTTGGCGAGAGGGAAAAGCAGTCGAGATGTTCAGCTTTAAAAATAACCCCTTACACACATCAACTACTCGGGAGAAGAACCAGTTTTTTACAAAACCATGATACCTTAATTTGTACGTTGACACCTGACAAAATCTTCTGATAATCTTCGAATATTATGGAAAACATCACCGAAAAACGTATGAATCGCTTGAGGGAAACGCTTAAAGATCAAGACTTTGATACTCTCCTTGTGTTAGGTGATGATAATCGGCGGTATCTAAGCGGCTTTACCGGAAAAGACGGTCAATTTGACGAATCGGCAGGCGCCCTTTTTATCAGCTCAACTAAGCAGTTGCTTGCCACTGATTCAAGATATGAAATGCAGGCGCAAAAAGAGGCCCCTCAATTTGAAGTCTACTGCCACAAAAGGGGCCTAGCTCAAGCTCTGCCTGGAATCTTGGAAATACTCGGCACAAAGCGCCTTGGCTTTGAAAGTGTGCGCCTTTCCTGTCTACAGTTTGAAAAGTTCAAGGAAGAGTTCAAAAAATGGGGGGGCTCAGTTTCTCTTACCCCCACAGAAGGACTGGTAGAAGGGCTTCGAATGATCAAGGATCAAGAAGAATTGGAAGCTATACGACAATCCTTGGCCATCTCAGAATCTATCTTTGAAAACATTCGCAACAAACTGGAAAAAGGTAAAAGTGAAAAGGACCTGGCCTGGAGCATTGAAAAGGCCCTGCGGGAAAAGGGGGCGGAGGCAATCGCCTTCCCCACAATTGTCGCCTTTGGAGCTAATGGGGCATCTCCTCACGCCATACCAACGGATCGGTTTATTGAAAAGGGACAACCTTTACTTTTTGATTGGGGTTGCGTCTTAAAGGGTTATTGCTCCGACATATCAAGGACTATCGTAATCGGCAAACCGGACGATACATTCAAAAAAGTCTATCAGGTAGTTCGAGATGCGCAATCGATGGCCATTGAGGCAATAAAGCCCGGTATGTCTACACAAGACATAGACAAAATTGCAAGGGAACATATTGCCGCCAATGGGTTCGGCGACTATTTCGGCCATGGACTGGGACATGGAGTAGGCCTTGCCACACACGAAAAGCCCCATCTCAGCCCCCATAAACCTACAAATCTTGAACTAGGCATGGTTACTACGGTTGAACCGGGGATTTATATTCCAGGATGGGGCGGTGTCAGACTCGAAAACATGGTTGTTGTGGAAAACCACGGTGCTACCGTCCTGAACCGACTGCCGGTTTGATGCCAATGGACAGTCTGTGATGAACAAGCCTGAGTCAAATAATTTCGACAGCCTGGCAGATCAATTTATTAACTATCTAGTCGTTGAAAAAGGGCTTTGCGAAAATACTATCGCCTCCTACTCTTCCGACCTTGGCCTCTATCTCGATTTTCTCACCTCTCACGGTATAACCGATATAGCTGGTTCTGATACGGCCGGCATCCTAAAACATCTGATCGAACTAAGAAACAGAGGCCTTGGTCCCAGAAGTCGCGCAAGACATTTGGTAACCCTTAGAGGATTCTATCGTTTCTTGGTCCAGGAAAAAGTAATTGATACGAATCCGGCCAAGTTGGTGGACCTTCCAAAGGGCGGCCGAAAATTACCCGATATTTTAAAAATAGAAGATATTTTGCTACTTCTAGATACTCCGGAGGTCGCAAAGCCTTTGGGTGTGCGAAACGCGGCAATGCTGGAGCTCCTTTATGCTGCAGGACTTAGGGTCTCTGAACTAGTTAAACTTTGCATAATCGACGTCAACCTCGAAGCCTGTTTTGTTCGGGTTTTGGGAAAGGGATCAAAGGAACGGGTGGTGCCCATCGGCCAGACAGCCAGAAAAAAGATTGATCTATATATCAAAACAGCCCGCCATGTTCTCCTAAAGACAAAACTCAGCCCATATCTATTCGTAACCCGCTCAGCAAAGCCAATGACTCGTCAAGGTTTCTGGAAAATCCTCAAACAAACGGTGCTCAAGGTAGGTATCTCACAAGATATTACACCTCATACCCTACGACACTCCTTCGCAACCCATCTCCTAGAACGAGGGGCGGACCTGAGATCGGTCCAGATTATGCTTGGCCACGCGGATATTAGTACAACTCAAATATACACACACGTGGCGCCTGAAAGACTCAAGGCCGTCCACACACAGTGCCATCCCAGAGGGTAGTTAGTGTCCATCCATAAACGGCATATTTCACGCGATGACGGCGTTGGGCGTTAGGTTTGAATCCTCGAAATATCTCGATATTCCTACGGTTCAAACCGGCCACCCGCCTTGGCCTCGCCCGGAATCTACCATTTATGGATGGAAACCAGCTAAACTCGTTGGCAATATCGTCAAAGTATGTTATAGGCCGAAACGAAATTTGTTTGAGCGGTGATAAGGATTCAAGGTGTCAAGGATGCAAGTGGCATAAGCGCTAAATTATTTTTTACTCTGGATGGACTGTGGAAGGTTTGCTGAAAAAAACGAACGTCCAACATCGAATGTTGAATGGAAAAAGATAAATAAACACAAATAGCTGTTGGATGTTAAGAACCCAGATTGCTAACTATTTGAGGGCTTTTGGCCGAGTATTTAACACTTTAGCTGAAGGTGGCAATCGCGCCCGGAATGCTCACAGAGCGAACAAATTCGACTTTTGGCGAGGCCAACATGCTTAAAGCTGTTAGAGATTTTTCGCAAGGCTTTGGATTTCATATTAAAGGCATACAATTCGCTTGTAAGCACCCTTCTTTACTGGGCCTCGCATTGTTGCCCTTTATGGTAACCCTTTGCCTTTATATACTCTGTTTCTATCTATTTATACACAATGCCGATGATTTGCTGCGACTCGCCTGGGACCATGATCCAGGCAATTCCTCTCAGTATATCGGATGGCTTTATTGGATCTACCTGCATATCATCAAATACTTACTTTACGCAATAGCTCTCATAGTCATGTTCTATACCTTTATTCTCTTTTCAAACATCCGGGCCTCCCCATTTTATGACTACATTAGCATGAAATACGAGACGGACCACTATCGCAACAACAAGGAAAAGACGGGGAAACCTAACGGTAAGCCGATACTTGTGGTCATGAAAGAGGAGGTAAAAAAAGCGACGTTCATGTTGGCCATTCCACTTGTCCTTGTCTTCATACCCATAATTGGGGGCTTACTGAGTTTCCTGGTTGCTGCAGTTTTTATCGCTTGGGATTTTGTAGATTTTTCCCTCTCAAGAGATTGTCCCCTTCTGAAAGCGCGGATTAAGCGTGTGTGGCAGTACAAGTATCTTCTGATCGGATTTGGATCTCCACTTCTGGTGCCTTTTGCCGGCCTACTGATCTTGCCATTTGCCATTTTGGGCTCAACAAGG
>CAYSBQ010000167.1:0-6479 GCA_964429315.1 uncultured Desulfobacterales bacterium | reverse complement strand
TCCATGTCCTTAAGGAGGCCTTTATAGCTAGCTGTCAACTCATTAAAGCCTATTTTTTCCTTTAACTCCAAAGCGCCTTCTTTGTCGGAAACGCCAGATCCGAGAACAATTCTCAAGGCATTCCTGCTGACAAGATCCGCCACCTCTGCAGCAAAGATCCTGGACATAAGAATAATCTTCTTGGCCTCAGAAGTACCTTTTTGAGCTAATCTTTTGGCCTTTTTTACCATACTTACGCCCACCTCTACATAGGTCATCATATCGGCCAGACAAAACATGATGTACTGCTGTCTTGTAAGTTTATGGCCATGGGCAAACATAACCACCTCATTTAACGCCCTTGCGGCTTGAGCGAGCGTCTTGGCGCCACTTTCAGGAAAAGCCTCAGCAATATCATCCATCTGTGCTGCCATATCGCCATAGTATGCACCCTTTGACTTCACACTGGTCCGCCACCTGAACATACTAATAATATTTTGCTGTATCTCGCTTGTCCCCTCGTAAATACAGGTAATTTTTACATCACGCTTTATCTTTTCCACTTCATATTCAGCGATGTAACCATAACCACCAAGTCCCTGCATAGCATCTTCTGCAGAACGATTTCCGGCCTCAGTACCAAAATATTTGGCAATAGAGCCTTCCACTTGAAGATCCTTTTCACCTTCGTCCAGCCTAGCCGCCTGTTCTTCCATGTAAGCAGCAGCCACCTCAAGCCGGACCGCATTTGGAACGACAAGCTTATGGGTATAACCCTGTTTCTCGGAAAGCGGTGTACCAAACTGTATGCGCTCCTTTGCGTATTTAATCATAATTCCAAGGGCTGCCTCTCCTGCACCTATGCCAAGAGCAGCCACTACGAGCCTGGTATGTCCAAAGACCATATTGGCCTGCTTAAGACCTTGGCCGGGTTTATCGCCAAGAAGGTTTGCCGCAGGGACTAAAACATCCGTAAACGTGAGGGGAGAAGTATTGGATGCTCTTATACCATGTTTTTCTTCTGCTTTTCCAGGCTGAAAACCTTCTGTACCCTTTTCAACTATAAAAAAAGTTGGGCCTTCCGGAGCATTAGCCAAAACGGTAAGAAAATCAGCATAACCGCCATTAGAAATGAACTGCTTACTTCCATTGATCATGTAAGCAGTGATTTTCCCGGAATCATCCCTTACGGGCTCAGCCTTTGTCTTAAGCGCCGCCAAGTTACTACCGGCCTCCGATTCAGTTACCGCATAGGCAACCAGCGATTTGCCTTCAGCAACTTTCCCGAGCCACTTGTGCTTCTGCTCATCGGTGCCGGCAAGCATGATGGGATCTGCCCCAAGCTGAATAGCAAAAAATGCCGTTCCAACGCCCAAACAGATCTTGGACATCTCTCTGGTCAGGGCGCAACTATCTCTCGCACCTCCTCCCATTCCGCCATACTCTTCAGGAATAAACAACAAATGGAACCCGATTTCCGGGCCCAACATTTCGCGGATTATTTGTTCCGGAAATTCTTCCTTTCTGTCAAGCTCGAGCACCTTTTCCTTTGGAAGAAGCCTTTCTCTCACAACTTGCAGCGTGTCAAGCACCATTTGTCTTGATTCAAGATCAAGCCCATAACGATTGGATTCTCCATTTCCACCAACATGAACCGGCATTTAGACTACATCCCCCTTATTCCAACTTTAAGCTTGATGGCTTCGCAAAAAGTCCAAGTTAGCGCTACGCTGCACTGCGTGTCTGCGTTGCGCTGCATCTTCCGCCCCTGCGGCATACGATAAGTACGCCTCATTCCTCGAGAATTGCGTGCCTTGAATTTGGAACTTTTTACTTTGCCATCAGAATCTGATTTTTTACGAAACCTTCAAGCTTGTGCTAACCACAACTCAATTGACAACACCAAACCTATATTTCTTCTGTTTTGATTACAGCACGGCCTTTGTAATAGCCACAATTCGGACAGACATGGTGTGGCAATTTGGCTTCGCTACACTGTGGACAGGTTGACAGGTGTGGGACCTCCACTTTCTGGTGGGTCCGTCTCTTCCGACCCCTTGCTTTGGACATTTTCCTCTTTGGTAGTGGCATAAACCATCTCCTTTACCTCGATAAGCGAGCAAGCAAATTCAAAACTCTTTAATATATTTAAAAGGTTTTTTTTGTCAAGGACTTTAAAGCAAGTGCCCATCCATGAACGATTTAACAAGAAATGGGCGCTGGCGAAAGTTTCCAATTTAAAAAAATGAGCCTAACAACTTATGGGAAACAGGAAAACTTTAAAATTACCACTTGTTCGAATTATTCCTTTGTGTTATCTTGCCGGAAGGTGATTGTTCTGTAACCATGGGCAAGGAGACTTTTTGAAAACTCATGGGTAAAGATTTGAAAGGAAAGTAGCTATGTCACGAACACCAGCAGTAGCAAACATGTTTTATCCTGGAGATACCGGGGAGTTGAAGAGACAACTTGATTCCTTCATAACTCCCATTCCACAGCCTAAAAAAGTGATTGCCGCGATTTCTCCCCACGCAGGATACGTATATTCCGGAGGTGTAGCAGGTACTGTTTTTTCTCAAATCAGCATCCCTGAAACAGCTATCATCCTTGGCCCCAATCACAGGGGCATAGGGGCGCCTGTTGCCATACAAGCGTCCGGCTCCTGGGACATGCCTCTTGGACCCGTTCAAATCAATAAAGAACTTGCCGGTCAAATGCTCAATCTCCTTGGCAACAAAATCAAAGACGATTCTCAGGCCCACGCTATGGAACATTCCATAGAAGTCCAAATCCCCTTCCTCCAGGCCTTAAAAGCTGACATAAACATAGTTCCCATCTGCGTATCTCACAAGAGCTATGAGGCCTGTGACGAGATTGGTCAAGCCTTGGCAAAAGTAGTTCAGGAATATGACAAAGAGGTTCTTCTCGTAGCAAGCACGGATATGACTCATTACGAATCCAGGGAAATAGCTCAGGCCAAAGACCAGTTGGCCATTGGCCGAATCCTGGCCCTGGACCCTAAGGGACTTTATAATACAGTATCCCAACAAGGGATATCGATGTGCGGAGTAATGCCAACGACAATGGTTCTTGCGGCATGCAAGGCACTAGGGGCAACCAAGGCAGAGCTGGTCCAGTACGCCACATCAGGGGATATAACGGGTGATTACACTCAGGTAGTGGCATACGCCGGATTTATCATCTATTAAATATTGCACGGTTCCGTCAAAATCCGTAGGTGCGTGAATGATTGCTTGATATTAGAGGAGGAATTACCCGCAGACGGCCGCAGACATCGCAGACCTTATGTCCTCAAGCCGTGGTTTCAAAAAGGATTAGGGATATTCTTCCAACGAAATAATTACTTCCGGGTTAGTTTGACATTACCCTGTTAAATATTGACTTCATGAATACACAGTGGCATAATCTAGGACATCTTAGAAAGCTACAAACTTGATGAAATCGTAAAAAGTCCGACTTAGACGGTTTTGTAAGAAGTTCAAATTTAAGGCGTGCATACTGTTCTCAAGCCACTCCAGTGGCGCAATTTTTGTAATCATGAGGCGTACTTATCGTACGTTGAATGATTGCGAAATGCAGCACAACGCAGACACGCAGTGGAGCGTAGCGCTAACTTGGACTTTTTACGAGACCGTCAAACTTGTTACTGGGGGATCGTCTAGTGGTAGGACAGTGGACTCTGGATCCATTGGCGAGGGTTCAAATCCTTCTCCCCCAGCCATTATAAACAAAGGGTTTCCAAAGTCCGACTTCGAATTGGCGGGACTTTGCAAAAGGTTCCGCTTTTTTTGTGCCTAAATGCAACATATTAATAAGCATCATTTTCAATGTTTTGCTTCTTGGGCTTCTTGGCAATGTAGTTGCGCAGGGGCCACTTAAAGAAACAGCATGTTTCTAGGTGAGATGAGAACTTGCATTTCTCGGCTGTTTCTTCCGAGCATTCCAAAAACGATTTCATGCCAATGTCTTTTCCCTTGAACAGGTTTTTAAAATCCAGACTTACTAGCACTCAAAATCCTTCGGGCATTCCATCTCACCGATAATTGCTTCGACTTCTTTTTTGGTTATTTCGTCCATCGCTTTTTCTTCCCCATCTTCTAATTCCTCTTCCTGAGGGAGTTAGAATGGGGTTGTCGGCTATATCTCGTCGTTGAGTTCAGCGCAGTCCTGGATTAAGCTGTCAATCAGTGCCTTTTGATCTACCGTAAGACCAGCAAATCGAACGCCACAATGCCGTACCATTCCTCCAGGAGAAACATTATCTGTCACTCTTCTATCCCACACAATTTTGAATGGTATCCCCTCGATTTGAGATTTCCCATCACCCCATGATATGGTCAGGCTAGAAGATTCATCCGTCAGTTTTTCTTTGGCGGGATAACAAAACGCAAGCCCGTCCATACTAATGTCAACAATGCGACCTAGGACGCGAGATTGGGGGTTTAAGGAGCCAAAAACGTAGTCTTGAGGTTCAAAACCGGTAATGTTTCCTTCGCTCAGTTAAATGATTGTCGGTGGTCATGATTGGCCTCCTATAGAGGAAGGTATAACATGTGACAGAATGTCGATACTAGACCACTTGTTATTTGCACACGGTAACCCTTTGGTCCTTATCTGCCGCGCCCTTGTCCTCCTCTGCCACCACCTTGTCCTCCTCTGCCACCACCTTGTCCTCCTCTGCCACCACCCTGTCCTCCTCTACTACCGCGACTTTCGGTGCGAGGGCGAGCCTCATTCACGGTAAGCACTTTTCCTTTTAGCTCTTTGCCATTTAGGCCATCGATTGCAGACTGCCCTTCAGCTTTAGAGGCCATCTCCACGAATCCAAATCCTTTTGATTGACCACTATACTTGTCTTTTATAATGGTGGCGGATTCAACCTGCCCGAATTGTTCTAAAGCCAGCCGTAAGTCCTCTTCGGTGACCTCGTACGACAAATTTCCTACATAGATCTTCATTTTAATCTCCTTTTGTAATAAATTTTCACATCGCCAACTTTGATTTATACGGCCGAAAAGCCGTATTTGTTTTACGACATTATTACTGTATAATCCGCCGTAATTATACGCCTGTTTTGCCATATAACACCCTGCACAGCGGTATTATACAGCAAAAACTCCCCCTTGGTGTCTGGTGTTATATTGCATCGGTTCCGCCTGAGTCAAATCAGCGCCCCCTTAAGTCGCTGGCCTTGCTCCTCCAAATATTTTAGCACCATCACAAACAGCTGGCCGAACAGCCCAATCACACAACTTACCAATATCACAACTGATGGAAGTGTCAAGCAATCATAGATACCCCAAATCCACCGCTTGGCTTTGAACATCTTTTTTCTTGACACAACCGAGTACATATGACACCATACTTTCTATTGTTGGAAAGGTAACTATGAAAGATCGAAAGCACGCAAAGATGGGGGGGTTTTATTTTTATTACTGGTACGGTATGCCGGTCTGCCCATGGCGTGTTGGTGATAAATAACTAATACAAAAGATTTTAAAGCCGCGGGCGGGCCAAAAGCCACTGCGGCTTTTTTCATTTAGAAAAAGGGCCGCGGAGGCAAACACCTCGCGGCCCTTTTGTATTTATTGAGGAAAGGAGATTTGAAAGATGATTATTGTCATGAAAAAAGGGGTGGAGCAAAAAGATCTTGATAGCGTAATCCGATGGATAGAGTCGGTAGGCTATCAGGCCCACCTGTCTAAAGGGGTGGAAAGGACCATCATAGGTGCTGTTGGAGACGAACGAGACAAGGTGCGCTTAAAGGCAGCCGAAAACATGGCCGGTGTAGAAAAGGTAATGCCCATCTTACAACCATACAAACTTGCAAGCCGCGAGACTAAGGACGGCAACACTATTATTAAGGTGGGAGACGTAGAGGTGGGCGGACCTAAATGTATCGTCATAGCAGGCCCATGTGCGGTGGAAAGTGAAGAACAACTGATGGAAACCGCTGTTGCGGTGAAAAAGGCCGGGGCATCCATGCTCAGAGGTGGGGCCTTTAAACCCAGGACATCTCCTTACAGCTTCCAGGGCCTCGGCGAAGAAGGCCTGAAAATACTGGCTAAGGCGCGAGAAGAAACCGGCTTGCCTGTTGTGACTGAGGTTATGAGTGCCTCCGATGTTGGCCTTGTCGAGGCCTATGCCGACGTACTTCAAATCGGCGCCAGAAATACTCAGAACTTTGCCCTCTTAAAGGCTGTTGGCCTTGCAAAAAAGCCGGTACTTCTAAAAAGAGGAATGATGACAACCCTTGATGAATTACTCATGTCCGCCGAATATATAATGGCTTCCGGGAATGACAATATCATGCTCTGTGAAAGGGGTATCCGTACTTTCGAAACCTCCATGCGCAACACCCTTGATATCAGCGCAGTGCCCGTATTAAAGGACAAGACACATCTGCCGGTAATTGTAGACCCCAGTCACGCTATAGGACAATGGAAGTTTGTCCAACCTCTTGCCAAGGCTGCAGTGGC
>CAYSBQ010000166.1:0-6659 GCA_964429315.1 uncultured Desulfobacterales bacterium | reverse complement strand
CATCAACCTCGCAAACCTCGTTGATGCGATAAAGATCTACGTGATAGAGATGAATTCGGCCTGGATATTCATTAACGATAGTAAAAGTTGGGCTTGTGACACAGAAGTCTTTAGGTACATCAAGACCCTTTGCAATTCCTTTCGTAAGACAGGTTTTGCCGGAACCCAGCCCTCCATTCAGGGCTATGACAGAGCCACTTGTAACATATTGACCTAACAACAACCCAAAGTGAAGTGTTTCTTCTGGGCATGATGAGATGATATCGTATTTCTCTGATTCCAATTATGCCTCTAAAATAATCATGGCGATTGCATAATCGCCATCATCAGAAAGGCTGAGAAAACTCCT
Organism: uncultured Desulfobacterales bacterium; assembly: GCA_964429315.1. Lineage (GTDB taxonomy): Bacteria > Desulfobacterota > Desulfobacteria > Desulfobacterales. The sequence continues at coordinate 6,310 of CAYSBQ010000166.1, read as the reverse complement.
TCCTATGCCATGTTGTTCAAAATAATCCTTGCTCTTGCCGTGTAGCTTCAAAGTGGGGGAGCCGTTATGAGTGTGAACAACTTCAATTTGGCGAAAACTGATTCCGTTGCGAAAGCCCAGGCCAAGGGCCTTGACAAAGGCCTCCTTGGCGGCAAAGCGTAGTGCGAGACGTGAGGCAGGATGTGCTTTTTTGTTGCAGTATTCGATTTCAGCTTCGGTAAAAACACGCCTTAAGAATCGGCCACCCCAGCGCTTAAATGCTGTGTCAATTCGTGAAATCCGGACTATATCAGTTCCAATGCCGTAGATCATTTTAAATTTATCCGTGCAATAAAGACATGATCAGTATCCAGTATTCATAATGCCTCTATAAGTTCAATCATTTCTCTTACAGCACGGTCAAGACCTACAATGACAGCCCTGGCAATAATACTGTGACCAATGCTGAACTCGTTGATATCAGAAAACCCCTTAAATGACTTGATTGTATGATATCCCAGGCCGTGGCCTGCATTGATTCCAAGTCCCAGCTTGTGGGCCAGCTTTGCGCTTTGGGCTATCCTGCTCAAGGCGTTACTACGTCCCGTTGCGTCTTCGGCGTCACAAAAGGTTCCTGTATGAATTTCAACACAATCAGCTGCGATCTTGCGGGCAAGTTCGATCTGATCCGGGTCTGGGTTAACAAACAGGCTGACAGGCGTTCCTTGTTCGTGAAGGGAATTGATTGCTTTGGCAATGGTTGCCTCGTTAGAGCGAAGATCAAGACCGCCTTCAGTTGTCAGTTCCTGGCGCTTTTCCGGCACCAATGTTACCAGGTCCGGCTTAATCTCCTTGGCAATGCCAATCATCTCCGTTGTTGCAGCCATTTCCAGGATCAGTTTGGTTTTTACAGTTTGTCGAAGTATCAGTACATCCCGATCTTGGATATGTCTTCGGTCCTCTCTCAAATGTACAACTACTCCGTCGGCGCCGGCTAATTCCACAATTGCCGCAGCAGTGACAGGGTCGGGAAGATTGATTCCGCGTGCTTGCCGGAGTGTTGCAATATGATCAACGTTTACTGCAAGTTGTGCCACTATTATCTTCCTCCAATTTGTGCCGGCAAACAGTTGCCGATTTTTTTGATTGCAGCAAGCTTAACAGCTTTTCTTCCTTAGCCCGCATAATTTCCGCCTTTTTAGGTCTCTTTTCGTGATCGAATCCGAACAAGTGAAGTATGCCATGAATCAATAGTTGGTCAAATCTGATTTCTGTGGTGATTCCGGCTTCCCTGGCTTCGATATCAGCTCTATGAGGACAAATGACCACATCTCCCAGCAGATTGGGGCTGACTTCGACAAAGGGACCTTCCCGCATGGGGAAGGCAATAACATTGGTAGGGCCGGAACGATTGAGATATGTTTGGTTTAACTTTGCCATCTCATCGTCGGTTACAATGAGAATGGATAGTTCCGCTACAGGGCATTCCAGCGCCTCCAATATCGTCCTTGCCTTGTTTTGTACATCCTCATGGTCGATTGTATAATGATTCTGCCTGTTGTCTATCTGGATTTCCATTTTCCTTGCTAACTTTGCTCATATGCCTCGATAATATCCTGCACCAAACGGTGGCGAACTACATCTGCCTTGGAAAAGTTGACGAATGCTATCCCCTTGATATGTTGAAGAATCTTTCTTGTTTCTACGAGTCCTGAAACCCTGCTTTCAGGCAAGTCAATTTGGGTTATATCGCCGGTTATGACGGCTTTCGAAGTGAATCCGAGGCGTGTCAAGAACATTTTCATTTGTTCCGATGTTGTGTTTTGGGCTTCGTCCAGGATTATAAAGGCATCATTCAATGTCCGGCCCCGCATGAAGGCAAGCGGGGCCACCTCAATGGCGCCCTGCTCGATCAAACGAACGGCTTTTTCGTAATGCATCATATCATGAAGTGCGTCATATAGCGGCCTGAGATAGGGATTTACCTTCTCGTAGAGATCTCCAGGTAGAAAGCCGAGACGTTCACCGGCCTCTACGGCAGGCCGAGTTAAGACAATCCGATTGACTTGGTGAGTTGTCAGGTAAGACACAGCCATGGCCATGGCGAGATAAGTCTTGCCTGTTCCCGCGGGTCCAATTCCAAAGACGATATCAAAATTTCTGATTGCATCAATATACTTTTTTTGGGCCAAGCCCTTGGGGGTGATTGGTCTTTTTTTAGATGTTATGTAAACGGTGTCCAGAAAAATCTCTTTTAGGTTAACTTGATCGTTATTACTCAAGATTTTAATTGCATACTCAATATCACTGGGGAAAAGCGGATACTCCTCTTCCACAAGGGCGTAAAGGTTTCGGATAAGCTTTCCGGCAAGGGCTATAGATATCGCATCGCCTTGGAGGGTTACAGTCGTGCCCCTTGCGTGGACTTCAATATCGAGTGTATGAGCAATCTGTCGTAGATGCTCGTTGTGTTCGCCAAACAAAGTACTTGCGTGAAAATTGTCTTCGAGTGTGATCTTGTGAATTTTTGTTTCAGCAGATGCCATCTTAGTCGTATACTGATTTCCTTCCTACATGTTTTTAGCATAAATGTATGTACTTTTGCAAACCACAAAATAGCTTGACTAGGATATATCCATTTGTTAGACGACTCAGTAGTTGATTAGGGCGCAGGGCATATGGGAAGCTCTAGAAAGTGAACGTTAAAGTTGCCAATGAATGCACTTGACATAGTGATTTGCATGATAGGGGGATATTGCCTGATAAGAGGCCTCTTTAGGGGAATCATAAAGGAGATAACGTCCATCGTTGGGGTGTTTATCGGGTTTTACGTAGCCTACTTATATTATCCTCTGGTGGCGAGCTGGCTTTCTAGTTTGATTGCCAACAAATCTTACCTAAATATTATCAGCTTCTTTTTGATATTTATAATTATTCTACTAGCTGTCGGTTTTGTTGGTGTTATTCTCAAACATCTATTTAAGACAGCCGCGTTAGGTTGGGCAGATCGTATCCTTGGTGGAACCTTTGCCATGGTAAAGGCTGTTCTTATAATCTCAGTCTTATTGATCGCCCTTACAGCTTTCTTACCCGAGAATTCTCCGCTAATGAAACACTCCCGACTTGCCCCACATATCAGTTCCGCTTCTGAAAAGCTTGTGGCTGGCATATCCGAGAAAATGAAACAGAGATTTCATGACAACATCAAGGCATTGAAGGAATCGTGGAAAAAGCTCTAGGGTTTGGCAACTGCTTTGATCGTCTCGTTGAGTTGGTCAAGATTCTTCGCGGTGATCGTGGTTGTCCATGGGACCAAAAGCAGACGCCCGAGAGTATCAAGCTTTATTTATTGGAAGAGGCTTATGAACTCTTACATGCCGTTGAATTAGGTGCTCCTGGTGAGATATGCGAAGAGCTGGGAGACGTACTTTTTCATGTTTTGTTTTTGGCTAGAATCTTTGAGGAATCTAATGCCTTCAATATCGAGGGTGTGATTGAAGGCATTACTAAAAAGATGGTCAGACGCCATCCCCATGTTTTCGGTCAAATCAATGAAGTATTAACCGTTGATGAAGTGAAATCGCAATGGCACGAAATTAAGGCGGAAGAAGCCAAGAGAAACAGTATTAATGCCGATTCTTCATTTCTGGATAGTGTTCCAAAGAAACTTCCTGCCTTAATGCGAGCCTATAGACTAGGAGAGCGGGCCTCAAAGTTTGGCTTTGACTGGCCTGATGTCGAGGGTGTTTTAAAGAAAGTTGAAGAGGAGTTCTGCGAGTTAAAGGATGTGTTGGATGAAGGTGAACAAGACCGGCTGGCAGAAGAATTCGGGGATTTACTTTTCTCCATCGTAAACCTCAGCCGATTCATAAAGGTTCATCCGGAAACAGCCCTCACGATGGCTATCTCGAAATTCACTGCAAGGTTTAAGTTTGTGGAAAAGACGTTAAGCAAACAGGGGCGCTCGTTGGAATCCGCCTCGCTTGAGGAGATGGACAAGCTCTGGGAAGAATGTAAGAAAATGGAGGAAGGCGCCCAGTAGTCTCACACCTATCGCTCAATGGCCTTTAAAGAACCGTTCCTTCTCGCTATAGATACAACCACAATATTGTTGGCGATACATATCTAGGTGCTTTGACGTTTCAATACCTTCTTTCCATCCTTCGCGAAAATCCTGATACAAGAAGGGCACACCGTAGGATTTACCTAAACCTTCTCCTATAGATCTTATCAGTTCATGATTTTGGAATTTACTGTGTAAAAGTGTGGAGGTAAAATAATCGAACTTGCCGTGCCTGGCTATTGTCACAGTGCTCTTTAGCCGGTCGTGGTAGCAGTAGTTACAACGTTGCTTCTCACGGAAAACAACATTTTGCAGAAATTCTTCCATTTTGTAGCCTTCTTGGTAAATAACCTCAAGTTCTATATCTTCTGCGTAGCCTTTTAATGCCTGCTCACGGCGGAGACTTTCTTGATAGGGATGGATATTACGATTGTAAAAATAGCCCATTACGTCATAGCCTTCTGAGCGAAGGACCCTTAAGGGGTAAATGGCGCAAGGGGCGCAGCATATATGCAGGAGCATCTTCATTTTCCGCTATATCTGCCTTTTCATCATCTTTTTTACCTGAGTTTCCAATGGTTCCACTTCCTCGTCTCGCCCCAGTTCTCGTAGTTTTTTCCGCAACTCTTCAATTTCTTCCTTAATCTTGGGCAATAGTTCCTTTTGTATCTTGTCGTGTACCGATTTTCCTGAATGCTTCATCTGTTCTGCCAGATCTTTCAATTCCCCTTCAAGCCTTTTGAACTCGTCGCTTTCCGCGATGCCACCCAGGCTTTCTATGAATTCTTTAATTCCCTTTCTTACATTCTCTAGTCCTTCGTAAATCTTATCACCTAGCTGGTCCAAGTCGTTTGTAGACTTCATTGAACCCTCAAGTGTTGAACCGTCTTTTAGTATTGCCCCGCCGCTTCCGGTTGCGACTACTTCTATGGCCTTCTTGTTGTTGCCTTTGGGGTCGTCAATGATGAGAAACTCTGAGTTATCTTTTGCCGCATTCGCGAAGGCCTTTTTAATTACCACATCTACGATGTACTTGCCCTCTGCCGAATAGAATATATCTTTGATATTTCCAATATGATTTCTTTCAAAGACCACGCGGTTTCCCTTTTCCAGGCCCTGAATTTGATCATATCTGATCTTGATATTGAGGACATCTTCCTTGCATCCCAGAAATGCCAATAATAAGACCGATGCGAATACGATTCTCTTCACGATATTACATCTCCTTAATAAGCTCATTAGGTTCTTTCATCAGATTATCCGCTTGGCTTTTACTAAGGGAAAAAGGATAGTTATTTTCAGAAGATATAGCAGGATAGTCGGAGGCTTCCTTGTCCTTTTTGGAAAAGATGGAAAGTTTGTATTCTTTTGTGCCTTTTAGCTCGATGGTACATATAGGATTTGAGAAATCCTCTTTTTTGCTGTCGTTGATGTACTCATGGCAGTTCAGATTAGAAAGGCTGCTGAGTAATCTTTCTATCTTGGCTTTATCTCCCCTTTTCCCATCAGCGGTTTTCCAAATGGTCTGAACCTGTGAAGGCGGCGGAGTTGCCGTGTCGGGCTTTTCAGTCGTCTTAACGTCAACGGGGATATCGCTTCGTGTAAATTCGATTTCGGTTTTTTCCTTGGTGATATGTACATACTGGATCTCGTCTTGGTTAAAAGCAAGTACGGTCTTATCGCGCAACTCTTCTACGGTCTTGTCAAAATCATTTATAAAATTCCCCCTGGCATGATAAACCCTGTCATCGTTTTCCAGTTTGACAAAGGTATGGCGAAAAGATGATGCAACCTTGCCTATGTCAAATGTCCTTTTTACGGCGCCTTTCTCCCATGCCTTTATTGTGATTTTCTTTTCATCGTTGAGATCGTAGCGGTTGTAGTTTTCAGATTCCGATACCAGGGCAGTTAAGGAGAGTCCTTCGATAACATCCAACATCTTTTCTATCTTATTGCTGTTGGCCGGATACTCATCTGGGCCGATATGCCAAAAGTTATCTTTCTTGTTCAAAACGATGGATGTTTCCTGCTTGGAGATTTCGATCTTAGATATCTGTTTGCCTGAGATATGGGCAAGTTTCGGAAGCTTGTAATGGGTGTTGTCTTGATTGCGAAAAATGAGATACAAAGAAAGTCCCACTATGACGACAAAAAGTATTATGAGTTCCTTCTTTACCTTCATTGTTTTACCTCTCTCTAAAGTAAACTAGTTGGTGGCCATCCATAAATGGTCTTTTTGCCCAATCTCTGCGTTATGCTCAAAAAATA
>CAYSBQ010000165.1:0-6781 GCA_964429315.1 uncultured Desulfobacterales bacterium | reverse complement strand
GGATTGCCTAAAACCAAACATCTTAACAAGGCCTTGCAAAGTACTGACTTGATGACCCGGTTGCAAGGAATCCTTGATTATCTGAAATTGCTCAAACAGATCGTTTTGTCGTCCGAACAGTTTACGGTTTCCGAAGATATCTACCACAAGCGTCATATTGCCGCCGACATTCCTTCTATGTACGGAACGTATCAAGAAAGGAAATTTGACGCCCTGGGCTTTTCTTTCCGGCTAGAAAATCTGACCAATGTCTTATTTGAAAAGCTCTTGGCATCTATCAACCTGACATTTTTAACTCGAACCAACTTCTCTCAAATCGCCGACTGCATGCACCTACTTGTCCAGGCTATGGAGCTCGACGGAATAGTCGTAACTCCCCTAAAACGTTGCCTCAATCTCCTTAATAATGCGATTGAATTAAGGCGCTTTTCCTTTACCCAGTATTTGGACATTTTCCGGGAGTTTTCCCAAGCCGAGCAACAAATACTCAATACGCATTATACCAGCATCTACAAGGAGCACTTGGGCCCCATTATTCACCAATTAGGCGCCAAGGGAATTATAAGAAGATATTTTGTCGAAACCGAAACGGAAATCTCTGAAGAAATTGTAGGCAAGGTATCTGAAACTTTTTTTCGAGATATAGTAGCAAGCACTTTTGGTTTTCAATATCTGGATAACTTTATCAGTAAGGTCATTCATACACTTTCCCGGGAATCTGAGGAGCTTAGTGGGAGCAACCTAGATCTTTTGCTAAGTTACGATCCCAACCGGGCCCTGTCGGGAATCCATAACCCCATACCTGCCATAGAAGATCCAATTACCCTTGGCAGCAAAGGTTACAATCTAATCAGACTCGCTGCTCTGAAAATGCCGGTGCCTAGTGGATTCATCATCACAACTGAAGTCTTCAGGTGTTTCAACGCTATCCAAGCTTTCGAAAAGGCAAACGAAGACCTGAGGGGAAAGATCCTTTTTCAAATCAAAGAGATTGAAAGACTCACCAATAGATACTTTGGCAACCCTGATAACCCCCTGCTTTTATCTGTCCGAAGCGGATCTGCGGTCTCTATGCCTGGGATGATGAACACTTTCCTCAATGTGGGAATTAACGAAACAATTGTGGAAGGCCTCATAAAAAGGGCAGGCAATCCTTGGTTTGCTTGGGATAATTACCGACGTTTCCTCCAATCGTGGGGTATGTCTTACGGAATGGAGCGCGATGTATTTGACGCCATTATCAATGATCGGAAGATCAAACATGGCATAGGACAAAAAGGGGAATTTACCCCTGAACAAATGCACAAAGTCGCACTAGCTTACAGGGAAACAGTACGTGACGCACGTGTTGCCCTGACGGACGATCCCGTTGAACAACTATTTCAGGCCATTCAACGAGTAATCTATTCGTGGAATTCACAAACAGCCACCACATACCGGGATATCATGGGGATATCGAATGACTGGGGCACTGCCGTCACTGTCCAAAACATGGTCTATGGCAACTTAAACGATGAAGCCGGTTCGGGCGTTGTCTTTACACACAACCCTCATGCATCTGTTGACAAGGTGACACTATGGGGAGATTATACAATGGGAAACCAAGGTGAGGACGTGGTTTCCGGGCTGGTCAGAACAGACTCTATCTCATTGGAACAAGCAGCAGCTCTGGGAAGAGAGCAGGATTGCCCACTGGAAAAGGCCCTCCCAGAGATCTTCAATGCCCTGAGGCAAGCAGCCAAGGTTCTGATCTATGAAAATGGGTGGAGCGCCCAAGAAATAGAATTTACATTCGAAGGCCCAACTGCTGAAAAGCTTTACCTTTTGCAGTCTCGAGACATGGTGGTAAGCCACGGAAAACAATTTCCTGTCTTTGTACCTTCTGCTAAACTTAAAGAAGCTTTCCTGACTAGAGGAGTCGGCGTAGGCGGTGGCGCTCTGAGTGGAAGAATCGTCTTTTCATACGACGACATCAAATCCTTCCGCAGCAAAGAACCGGATACACCTATCATCCTGATTCGCTTTGATACCGTCCCTGACGACATACGAGAGATATCGGCCGCAGACGGGCTTTTGACCAGCAGGGGCGGCGCTACGTCTCATGCTTCTATTGTAGCACATCAACTGGAAAAGACCTGTGTCGTAGGATGTTCAAAATTAATGGTTTACGAAAAGGCGGGCTACGGGATTATCAGTGGACACACCATCAAGTGTGGAGACTTTTTGAGTATAGATGGTCGGAATGGTTTTGTTTACCTGGGAAAAAATAACACAACTTTTGAACAAGGAGGGATGTAACCATGGGGAAAGGCACACTTGGAATTAATGGCTTGGGGCGTATCGGAAAGCTTTCATTATGGCAACATATTGGGAGAAAAGATTTCTCTGAAATTGTCATAAACATCGGGCGAACAGTCGGAGCAGGCCTTGAGGATGTGGCTACGTTTATTGAAAGAGATTCCTCATATGGCACTATGCACAATTATTTAAAAGGTTACAAGGCAGGCCGTATGATCACCGACATTGATGAAAAGTCGGGCTCCATGTCAATCGACGGCATTAAGGTTAAAATTCTGCGCGAGGTCCGCAATCCGAAAGATATTCCCTGGAAATCTCACGGGGTCGACTTGGTAGTCGATTCAACGGGCCAGTTTCTTGACCCTACCCTGCCCCCGGACGCGCCAAAAGGATCTGTGCGTGGCCATTTAGCCGCAGGGGCAAAAAAGGTAGTCGTATCAGCGCCTTTTAAGATAGCAGACAAAGCAAGCCCCATGCCCAAAGATGCAATCACCACGGTATTGGGTATCAACGAAGACGACTATGACTCGGGCAAACATGACATTATATCGAATGCCTCATGTACCACAAACTGCCTGGCCCACATGATAAAACCACTATCAGATTATTTCGGCTTTGAACGAATACTTACGGCATCTATCGCAACCGTGCATGCTGCCACTGGCTCTCAGTTGGTCCTTGATCGAGCCCCCAAGGCAGGAGCCGGAGACCTCCGGCGTAATCGAAGTGTTTTTAACAATATTATTTTGACAACTACAGGAGCGGCCAAGGCTTTGGTTTTGGTTATGCCCAAGATGAAAAAAATCGGGTTTCTTGCCGAATCCGTTAGAATACCGGCCACTACCGGCTCACTTATCATCCTGGTCATTGATGTTCAGGACGATCCCGGTTCAGAACTCGTAAAACGCGATTTAATCAATCAAATCTATGGCGATGCCGCTCAAAGAGACAAGAAGGGATATCTCCAGTATTCAAACGAACAGAATGTCTCCTCAGACATCGTTGGTCACCCCCTGGGAACAGCCATTATTGAAGGCAGAGAAACCCATACCCGCACTGCAACAATATCTTTTGATCTAAAACGCTTGCCGGGCTATTCGCCGGAGGTCGAGAAATCTCTTGGCCGTAGCGTTGTCGACATTCCCATAACAAAAATAGTCGTTTACGGGTGGTACGATAACGAAATGGGCGGATACACTCACATGCTCACGGAGCGCACGGTATCGATAGCATCCAGGCTGTAGTAATAAACATTGACAATATACCCATACTTGTTATAGAAAGTCATGAAAAGAAGAGTAGAGGTTTGGTAGGACTCTCCGCCCCGCAGGATGCCGTCTTGCTTTACGGAAGTGCTTCACAGGCGGAAAAACCAATCGGTTTAAGACCAAAGGGATGGTGGCTCTTTCACCATCCTTTTTTTTGGGTACGCCCCATCAAGGCACACAAAAATAATTGCCACATATAGATAGTGGCCACTAGATAAGTATGGAACGCTACGATCACATCAAGAACAAACTGCTTGATATCAACAAAGAGCTTCGACACATCATCCAAACCGTCCTTTCCTCTGATGATTTGAGCGTTCAAACCTTCAAAACTTGGCGCTCAACAACAGAGCGCATCCAAAGACAACTTGCTGAAGAGACCATTCGGATAGCAATAGTGGGCTCTATAAAGTCCGGGAAGAGCACATTAACCAATTTTCTTTTTGGCGGGGACTATGTAAAAAGGGGGGCCGGAGTTGTCACCTCTATTATAACAAAGATTCGTCCCGGCATCGGTATAAAAGCCAAGCTCGAATTTAAAACATGGGACGAAGTCAATGCCGAGATGAATCAGGCTCTTGTGCTTTTCTCATCCACGGAATCAAATATGGATGGGGAAGACTTTGACATCAATCGTGAACAAGACCGCCTTCGGTTAAACCACGACCTATCAAAACTCGATATAAAACAGCTCATCTCTGATGATTCACGTGATCCAAATAGTGTCCTCTTGACTGAATATCTCAAAGGATATGAGCGGGCAAAGGCCTTTGTCTCCTTTGAACGGGAAACCACATTGCTTGAGTCGGGGGAATTTGACAAACAAAAGGAATTTGTTGGCGATGAGTCACTTGCAGTTTATTTAAGGGATGTGTCATTAACCCTTAAGGCCCCAGACGGTTTTGGAGATAATCTTGAGATTGCAGACTGCCAGGGGAGTGACTCACCGAATCCTTTACATCTTGCAATGATACAAGACTACATCATTCAAACCCATCTAATAATCTATGCTTTGAGTAGTAGGACTGGATTGCGACAAGCAGATATCAAGTTTCTCACACTGATGAAAAAGATGGGGCTTTCCAAAAACATTATTTTTGTTTTTAATTGCGACTTTACCGAACATGAGAACCTATCGGATCTTAAGCAACTTCTTGGCAGGACAAAAGATGAACTAAACATGGTCGTGGAATCTTCTTGTATTTTTGCCTTCTCAGCCCTTTACAACTTGTTCACAAAGCTTGACTCTCAAGACAGTGGACCTCAAGAACTTTCTCGCAAAGACAGGCTTCGCCTGGAACAGTGGCGTGAAGAAACAGATATGGTCGTATTTTCAGATCAAGAAACAACCAGGTTTTTAGACGATGTCATTCAAAAGGTATCTGTAGACCAGTATAACTTGCTCTTGGAAGCGAATGTGGAGCGATTATCAAACATTTCCTCCGGGATGAAAGAATGGATTCGGATCAGCAGAAATTTATTGCAAAAGACCGCCGGAGAGGTTCAAGAGGCATTCGCAAAAATGGATAAAAAGCGTACGGCCTCCAACCAGATAGTAGCTACAATAAAGGACACCTTAGACGGCACAACACGCAAGTTAAAGCGTGATCTTGGGACGGAGGTGGACCGTTCTTTTGATATAGAATATGGAGAGATAGCACAAGAAATTATTAGATTTATTGATGCTTACAACCTTTCCGTACAAGATTATAAGGATGATCTTCAAAACTCCGGCTTCCTACTTACTTTATACCACATCTTTCAGACCTTACAACAAGCGACTAATCGGTTCATAGTGGAACAAATCAACCCAAAGATCGTTGAATTCATTGGGCAACAAGAAGAAGAGATAAAAGAGGTATTCCAGCAGGTAAGTAGCCCCTATAATTTAATGATCCAAGATGCTGTTGATCAGCACCACCAGACCATGGAAGAACTCGATATTGACGTGGCAAAACGACCCTTCAAGACAATCGGCTGCCCTGATATCCCTTCCGTAAAAAGTGATATCCGCTTGAGCATGCCACACCTGGCGAGCACTATGCAATATTCGACACGTATTAAGACAGAAGCTATTTTAAGACTTGGACTTTATAATACATTAAAAGGCGTCAAGAAACTATTCAGAAGGCCTGCCGCAGAACAATTGCCTAGTGCGATGCGTTCACTCGAACATAGTGTACGCCGTATAAAGGAACAAATGGAGGAATCGATAGCAGAGCATTTCACTGATTATAAGGAGAACCTGAAATTCCAATATGTCTTTACGTTAGTCAATGCCATGTCGGATAGGCTATACGAAAGCCTTACAGATCAAATGAAGGCCTTTACCGGTGACTTGTCCAACATGAAGAACCTCATAGAAAATGAAAAGAAGACCAAGGAGGAACTGTCTGAAGAGCTCTTGTCTATGGAGAGATCTCTCAATAGCGTCATAGATAGAATAAGAGGGATAGAAGAAGTGGCGGAAAAACGGAAAATAGGAGGGTACAATGGCTGAGCAAAGGGCTCGAATCATCTCAGTAGCCAATGAAAAGGGCGGGGTTGGAAAGACTGTAACCGTTTTGAACCTGGCAGCAGCCCTTTCGTTAAAGGGAAAGAATGTTTTAGTCGTTGATATGGACCCTCAGCTTAATACCACTAAGGGGTTGGGGTTTAACCCAGGCGAAAATGATCTCTCAGTTTATGATATTATAAAACCAGACAACTCGGTTTCAGCTGATTCCGTCATTTCAAATACGTCATGGGAACATCTTGATCTTCTCCCTTCTCATGTAGATCTGTCCGGTATTGAGATAGAACTGGCCAATGAGCCGGGTCGAGAAAATAGACTTAAAGATGCTCTGGAACCTTTTTCCGGACAATACGATTTTGTCTTGCTCGACACACCGCCAAGTCTGTCTTTGCTCACAGTTAATGTCCTTGCCTTTGCACGTGAAATCCTCATTCCATGCCAGACACACCCCTATGCATATAGCGCCTTGGACGAACTTCTCGAGACTATCTCCATTATAAAAGAAGAAATTAATCCGGAGATAGAAGTTTTGGGGATTGTTGCTACTTTTTTTGATCAGCGGACAAGGGTTTCAAACAAGATTCTCAAAGACCTACGATCAGACATACGTTTTGGACAGAAGGTCTTTAACACTGTCATTCGAATCAACACTACAATCGCCGAAAGCGCTTTCCACAACACGCCCGTAGTCTTTTTTAGA
>CAYSBQ010000164.1:0-6790 GCA_964429315.1 uncultured Desulfobacterales bacterium | reverse complement strand
GAATGAGGTATCGGCCAAAGATGGGCTAAAGCTGAGATGCCAAAATGTGAAGTTACTCTTGCGCGAGCCCTAAGCGTTTACAAAGGACGTATGGCGATAAAAATGTAACCTTTGAACCCGTGAACGGTTACCTCATTTTAACGCTGAATATCGCGAACGCTTTTTCCCCAAAATGCTCAATGTCTCTCATAAAAGACCAGCAAGGTGTGGCAGTTATTGGGTGTCGATCCCTACGGGTGAAGGCGCCTTTGGCAGGGTAAAATTGAAAGTCGCCCCCTTGCCCTTTTCAGATTCTACCCAGACCTTTCCCCCGTGATTGCATATTATCTTGTTAACAATTGTGAGTCCTAAACCTGTTCCTTCCACACCTTCTATTTGTTTTAATCGATGGAATATCTCGAAAATGCTCTGGTGATGCTTGGGATCAATCCCAATGCCATTATCCCGAACGTAAAACTGATGAAAGCCTCCTCTGTCTTCATAACCAATCTCTATCCGGGGATTGCTTTTATCTCTCGTAAACTTGATGGCATTCACAAGGAGGTTTTCAAAAACCTGGAACATCCTTTCCTCATCGCAGTAGATGGTCGGAAGGTTATCCGCCACGGCAAGCTTTATCTTGCTTTCCTTCAGTCGATCTTCTAGGATTGAGGTTATCCCTTTCACTATCCCAACAGAGGGGGTATTCTTAAAGTCAGGCACTACCTGCCCGATTTTTGACAATTCCACGAGATCAGAGACCAATACGTCCATATGGCATGCACTCGCATTGATTTGTTCAAGGTATCTCCGACCCTTCTCCCCTAGTTTTTCTTGAAAGTGCTTGAGCAGGCGGGAGGAAAACCCCTGGATGGAGATGATGGGGGTTTTTAGGTCATGGGAAACGACATCGACAAAGCTCTTAAGCTCCTTGTTTATCTTTTCCACTTTTTGTTCTGCGTGCTTCAGTTCAGTTATGTCAACGACGTTGCCCAATATAGCCGGCTTTCCCTGATATTCTATAGGGGTGTTTCTGCTAATGATCCATATAGTTTCGCCGTCTTTGGTTAGCCCCCTGGCCTCGTATTCCTCAGGGGCGCTTTGTCTTTTTAGCCTTCTTTCCCTTAACATGTTAGTCAAAGCACGATCTTCAGGGTGGACAAGCTTCCATACCTGAAGGCCCAATGTTTCTTTCCTTTGGTACTTGAAAATCTCGGCAAATCTTCTGTTGGCAAATACAATTTTCCCGTCCTGGTCTAAATATATGCCGGTCAAAGAGCTTTCAACTAAGGTACTGTATTTTTTTTCACTCTTTCGCAGTGCCTCCTCTGCTTCCTTGCGCTTTGTGATGTCCAGCGCAAGTGATATCGCCCCAACTACATTTCCGTTATCGTCGTGGAGTGGAGAGTTGTTCCACTCACAGGTGATTATTTGCCCGTTTTTGGTGAGGTTGTCGTTGATGGAACAAATTGGAAGTTTACCTTTGACGAGCATGTCCACTATACGTTCGACATGGGGTCGATCATTTTCCGGAATAAGAAAATCAAAAAAGTTGCGGCCGAGAGCCTCCTCCTTGGGCCAGCCAAAAACTTCTTCCGCCTTCTTGTTCCAGTCAGTCACGCGGGTGTCTAGATTCCAAACGACAAAAGCCAACGGTGCGGTGTTGTACACGTTGCGGAAGAGTTCTTCGCTCTCCCGTAACGTCTGCTCCGTCCGTTTGCGTTCAAGAGCTATATTTTCCAATTCGTTGAGCTTTTGTTCCAGTTCTTCATAAGTTGGTTTTGAGACCATTTCAGAATCCTAAGTCGCTTCCTATTCTGATCACCGACTACTAGGCACTGACAACTTTCAATTGAGCAGTTTCGCTCAATTGAGGTTAATGATGAATTAATAAGACATACTGGGAACTATACACAATACCAAGAAAGATTGTCAAGGTGGAACGTATCAGGTGGGGTGGTTACTCAAGTTCTATAAGCGCTAAGTTGCTTTGTATTTTTATAACAAAAGCACCATCTCACGAACTACTTTCTTGGCCTTTGTGTCCTGATCATAGGGGGATTCCCCATTCAGGTCGGCATCGATGATCTTTTCATCGTAGGGAAGAAAGCCGAGCCAGCTTATACCTGTCATGGACCTTTCTAAGAAGTCCCTGTCTGCCTGTCCGCGGATCTTGTTTCCTACCAGAAAGACTTTCGTAAGCCCGATTTCTTCGGCCAGCCTTTTTATGTTGTGAGCTGTTTCCACGCTTCTGCGTCCAGGTTCAACCACCACTATCAATTTGTCCGTGGCGGAAGCTGTGCCACGGCCTAAGTGTTCGATCCCGGCCTCCATATCCATAATTACCACTTCATCTCTAGCCACAAGAAGATGCGTAACCAGCGCCTTTAACAAAGTGCTTTCCGGACAAATACATCCGCCCCCGCCCTTCTTCACACCACCTAGGCGCATGAATCTTATGTTATCTATCACGACGGAAAGCTTCTCCGGCAGGTCGTCTACTTTAGGATTTAGTTTGAAAAACGATCCAATCGATCCACCCTTGGCCCCTGTTCGCTCCTCAATCAATTCCTTCATGTCGGAAATAGGTGTGATCCGGTCAGGATTAGGGATGCCTAGGGCGCCTGCAAGATTGGCATCCGGATCGGCATCTATGGCAAGAACACGCCTACCTTGCTCGTTAAAGGTCTTAACCAACATGGCTGCAAGTGTGGTTTTCCCCACACCCCCTTTTCCGCTAATAGCCAATTTCATAGTCTCTGCCTCGCTTTCATCCATTGAGATATTTCGAGTAAGGAAAATCCACCAGGCCATTTACTCCATTATGACTTAAATGTTTTTATAATAAATGCAAGCTCTTTTTCATATACAACAACCACCTGTGTCTCCACTTGCAAGAAATCCGAAACTAAAAGAGTTGGCAGGATGATAAGATAAGGCTAAAGCCGCAATCCTAGAATTCTTGAACCCTTTACTTTACATCAACTAATCGTGAGAAGAACCAAAAATACCAGCTGTTTGAGGACTCTTCGTTTAGACCCACTTTGTTCCGTATCGATAAAGCCATTCGAGGATCTCATCCGCTGCCTTCTCCGCCTTTTGGATATCAAGCCTTCTGATTGCTTCATTATATTGACCCAACTTGGTGTCTACTTCATACGGCAGATTGCTGGGTTGGTCGATTCGTAGTTCGCGCAGATCAACCAATTTGGGGTTGTCGAATATTGTCGAATTCATTTTATTGCCTAGATAGTGCATTATTGCCTCCGTTATCTTTCAGATGAAGTCACCATCCCCACCTTTCCAAAAAAGGGGGGTATGGTGCAATTTTTTACGTTCAAAAAGGACCCACGATTCTTTAGTCACAGCATGAGCCGCGTCTGTAGCCATCCATATATGCCCCGAGGCCGTTTCTGCGCTGCTTGAGATGCTTTCTGCCGAGTCCATGGCCACGCTGGACTCCAAGGGCCGGGGCAATCTTGTCGGCTTCAAAATTATACTCGAGCCTCTTTTCGGCCATCTTGCCTTTGAGTTGGCTTATTTCCTTCTGTAGCGCTTTGGCCTTTTTAAGATCCGGCTCAGCAGAGTTCAGCAGAATAGCCAGATCATCAGACTTCGCCCAGGCCTCATGCCTTAGCGTTGACGTATTTTCGTAAAACTTCTGCCCAAGCTTGTCCATTTTAGCGAGCTGATCTTCTATTAGTTCATCTCGTGAGCTGTCCCATTGCCGGCAGTCGCCGTGGCCGCGTGTCCGTCCCTTCCAGCCTCCGCGATTGGCAAAAACCGGCACAGCCATTACACCTACCAACACCATGACTCCTAAAGTTGTTGCTAGCTTCTTCATTTGTTGTAATCTCCTTTCTTGGTTTAGAGTTTGTCATCGTTGCCGTTTATATTGGACAATGGCAATGATCGTGCCAAAAAATGTCGCTGGGCTATCATGCTTAATATACATATAAAACTGCCTTATCCCTCGGTTTTATTTCGCCTGGCATTGACGTGTGCACAAAAAATGGATACTTTGTACCCAGTTGTGGGCCTTAAAAGTATCCGACTGGGTACAATATATCCATCAGCAGCAAGATGCCAGATGAGTAAGTAAAAAGATTACGGCCAGTTATTGGCACGCAGGTGATTGGCCTGCAAATTGCTTTACACCTATTGAGGTGGGTTGAGAAAACCTGTGGAAGGAAAGCACTATGGCCAATACACAAAAAAGACGCCTGTGGCTCTCACTGTCTCCGTGGGCAATTCTGGGGAGTCTTGTCGTGCTAGCGCCAATCGCCTTTTTCATGGCCGCAAGTAGCATAAACAGGGACAAGGTGAACATGACTCGCCTTCTGGTGGAGAAAGGGGCTGCCCTTATCCGAGCCTTTGAGGCAGGAGCCAGGACTGGGATGATGGGTATGGGATGGAGCGGCATGCAGGTGCAGCGGCTACTTGTAGAAACGGCTCAACAACCAGACATCGTGTACCTCGTTGTTACCGACAAAAAAGGTAGGGTGGTTGCTCACAGTAATCCAAATCAGATTGGGCAAATCCATCACACAGTAAAAGATGTGGTTCTTACAGAGGAATCGGCACAAGTGAAATGGCAAAGAGTGCAAATGAAAGATGGAACTTCAGTCTTCGAGGTGTATAAGCGATTTACCCCTATCGTTGGCATATCGGGCGGGAGCCATGTGTATCGTCGCGGCATAACGATATCTAAGCGTAAATTATTGAGAAAGGGTGTTGATCAATCTTTAGGCATAAAGAATCGGACCATGAAGGACTGGTGCCGCTTTTACTGGAATCCTCCGCAGGGCCAACACCAACCGAGCCATTACATATTTATCGGCCTCGAAACGGCGCCACTAGAATCGGCCAGAGCCGAAGCGAGACGGAATACGCTGGTCATGTCGGCGGGGGTGCTTCTCATTGGATTTGCCGGCATGATCTCCCTGTTTCTCGCCCAGGGTTATAAACTGGCCAGGCGTTCACTGGCCAAGGTCCGCGCCTATTCAGACCAGGTAGTAGGAAACCTTCCCATGGGCTTGGTGGCTTCCGATGAAAACGGCCGGATCGCGGCTTTTAATGAGACAGCGGAAGCTATTCTCGGTAAGCTGGGCAAAGAGGTGATAGGAGAAAAGGTTTCCACTGTTTTGCCCGGTGAACTATGGCAACTTACTGACCATCTCAAAAAGACAGGCACTGTTGTTGAAGAAGATATCGAGTGCCATACAGGGGTTGATGCAGCTGTACCGCTCCGAACTAGTGCGGCGGTTGTCCGGGACGAAAGTGGCTCCTTTTTGGGCTATGTTTTTATTTTCCGCGATTTGACATATGTTCGACGTTTACAACAAGAGGTTGAAAGGAGCAGACGTCTGGCGGCGCTGGGACGTCTGGCGGCAGGAGTTGCTCATGAAATCCGCAACCCTTTAAGCTCTATCAAGGGATTTGCCACATATTTCAAGGAAAGGTTAGAAAGTAATCCGCAGGATCAAGATACGGCAAAGATAATGATTCATGAGGTGGAAAGGCTGGATCGGGTTATCGGCCAGTTACTAGAGTTTGCTCGTCCCAGCCACCTCAGGACTAAGCCTGTTCGGTTGGCTGACTTGATCCAACATTCCCTAAAACTCATTGAGGGAGACGCTTGCGCAAGGGGGGTGGAGGTAAAATCAAAAGTCCCTTCCGACCTTCCTGATGTCGAGTTGGATGCGGACAGAATGAGTCAGGTATTACTAAACCTTTATCTTAATTCCATACAAGCCATGGATAAGGGCGGAACCATGGAAGTGAAAGCCTTCCGAGACGAAACCGAGAAGTATACAAAGATTACTATTTCCGACAATGGAAAAGGTATAGATCCGAAAGACAAAGAGCGGATCTTTGACCCATATTTTACGACCAAATCCGAGGGGACCGGCCTGGGGCTCGCCATTGTGCATAAGATCATGGAGGCCCACAGAGGAGATATAGAGGTGGAAAGTAGGCCTGGCCTTGGGACGACTATTACCTTGATCCTTCGTGATGCCGAGGAGGCAAAACAAGATGATTGAGCCTAAGACAACGAGGAGCATTCTGGTAGTTGATGACGATAGTGGACACCGGGCTATGTTGCGCACTGTGCTGGGGGGGTGGGGCTATGCAGTCAAAGAAGCTAACGATGGCGCCCAGGCCATCGACAAGGTACACCAGAACTCATACGACCTGATCTTGATGGATGTGCGCATGATAAAAGTCTCCGGCCTCGACGCCCTGCCCGACATAAAGCGATTCAATCCTGCAATACCAGTGATAATCATGACGGCCTATTCCTCTGTAGAAACGGCAGTGGAGGCCTTAAAAAAAGGGGCTTACGACTATCTTACTAAACCGCTTGATTTTGATGAACTCCGTTTTGTAATCGACAAGGCCATGGACCACAGCCGATTGAAGGAGGAAAACCGGGTGCTGAAAGAGAGCCTGGGAGCTAATTTTGATATGGGTGATATCATTGGTCGGAGCCGGCCCATGGTGGAATTGCTCGAAACCGTGGCGTTGGTAGCGCCGACTGAGGCTGCGGTTCTGATTACCGGGGAATCGGGAACGGGCAAGGAACTTATAGCTGGAGCAATTCATTTTAATAGCCCACGCCGGAAGGGACCTTTCATTAAGGTGAACTGTGCTGCTATTACGGAAACTTTGCTGGAATCAGAGCTTTTTGGGCACGAAAAGGGGGCATTCACGGGGGCTGATCGTCGCAAGGAAGGTAGGTTCCGGTTGGCCCATGGCGGAAGTATTTTTCTGGATGAAATTGGTGAGATGTCAGTGGCTATGCAGGCCA
>CAYSBQ010000163.1:0-6802 GCA_964429315.1 uncultured Desulfobacterales bacterium | reverse complement strand
TCTCGCGTAAGACGCAAAAGCTCACTATCAGAAATAAGGATGTCATCTAACGTTTCTTCTGCTGTAAGGATCTTTGACCTAAGCTTCTCAAGGACGTTTCTGATCGATTGTACTACAACCGGTCTAGGAATATTTGTTGTAGAGCAGTTCTTATTCCACAAATCAAGGACATAATCGACACCGGAAAGTTTACGTAGCAATGCCTGCTGTTGTGGATTCAAGGTTTTCCTCCATTGTCAAAAAATTGTCTGTGTTTCTGTTCTCTCCACACCGATATCACATCCGCCCCAAACTTGCCACGCAAAAACTTGTCCTGATCAAACAGCTCCTAATATAGTATTATCTTTATACATACCTGCCGGAAGCAAGAAAGGGCATCTTGACGGTCAAGAAAGGAAAATCCCTGGCCATTATCCGGCACAAAGGTGGTATTTTTTTGCCATTGTCTGACTTTGTTTACACAACCTTTGCATGCATCAACCGCAGCGCGATCTTTGGCAACTTATTGTTAATAATGTAAATACCCAGTTAAAAGCGAAGAATGGCATCTTTGGCACGATTTTTTCATTTGACAGAGGTCATTAAGGCTCCTATATTTGAAGGTAAATCTGATTTAAGGGGCCGCCAAGGAGGATCATATGTGTGAATGTTGTTCCGGCAGCAAGCGTGGCAGTAAGTACAAGAAGTTTGAGTTTCTAAATGATCTTGATCACAGCCATGAGCATGAGCATGACCATGACCATAAACATGAGCATGACCATGAGCATAAACATCACCATCATCATTCAGAAGATTCAAAGAAAGTAAGTGCCCATACTCATGGTGAAGAGTAAATATCCGGGTCCATAGGGCGCCCGGCTTTGGTCACCCCTGGAAGGGGATTGTTTGTAGGCATCCTTTTCTATATTGGAATGGCTTAATTGGTTCAATTAGTCAAGTTGGTTCCATTGGTTAACCAATAAAACTAATCTAGTGTCCATCCAGAAATGGTCTTTTTGCCCAAAATCTGCGTTGCGCTCAAAAAATAATCCTCGGAATATTAGGCATATGCCTCCGGTTATTTTTTCCGCGTGCCTTGATCTTGAACAAAAATTCCTATTTCTGGATGGACACTAATCTAACAAATTTAACTGATATAACAGTTTTTTACGGAGAAATGCCATGTGTGAGGCTAATGCATATTTGTTGAAAGATGGCAAGGAAGAACTCTTTTTAGAGTCCCTCGATACAGTTGAGCCTGATGAGGGCAAGCTCCGTCTTACCAGTATATTTGGAGAGCAGAAATTTATTAAGGGCAAAATCGCACGTCTTGCACTAGTAGATCATAAGGTGGTTATTGAACAAGCAGAGGGATAGGTAGGAGTTACTAGCGTAGTCTTCGCAAATTGTCTCTGGCAAATTCTATGGAAGGATCAAGCTGCAAGGCAAATTCATAATACTGAGTAGCCAGGTCCTTTTTACCCATATCTCTGTAATTAGAAGCTATGTTGGCATAATCAATCGCAGAGTTTGGGTCAAGACTAAGCACTTTATTGAAACATTCAATTGCCATTTCATGTTCTTTCAGCTTGAAATAGCAAAACCCCATCAGATTGTATATATCAGTCCTGGCGCTGTCGTTTTCCTTTGCTTTTTCGAGTACCTCTAAAGCCTGGCTGTACCGGCCTAGATCCCTCAGACACACTCCCATATAAGAATATATGCTGGCAACGTCTTCATCTTTTGGGCTAAGTCTCAAGGCCTGTTCAAAGTATTTGAGGGCCTCATATGGTTTATTCATTGAAATATGGCAAGTCCCCAAAAAAAATCTGGTGTAGTATTTTCCTGGCATCAGGGCATCAACTCTTTGAAGTTCGCTAATAGCCACAGCGGGATTGTTGTTTTGTGTGATGAGTTTAGCTGAAAACATGCCTATGCCTGTTCCTGCAGCCCGCTCACGAAAATGAGCGCCGGGAATGATGGTGTAAAAGGCAGGGATTTCAAGCCCGTGGTGAGTCACATTGACAACTATAACATCCATGCCTATCCGAGAGAGGGCCGAAACGCAGTTTTCGACTTCTATCTTTATGTTATCATGGGAAAGGTCCGGCAATTGCGAGAGTTCTATCTCGCTGTCAGAGCTGGTGACAAGTTCGGCCTCTTTGATTGTTCTAAGCTTGGGCAAACCGCTTGCCACATAGTTTGAAGAGGTATTAAAGTCTCCAGCCAATTGGGCTACTTCTGTTAACGCACGGTTTAATGCTTTTTGGGGACTGGGAGTAGTGCCGGCAGTCCAGACAATCTCGCTCTTTTCCGGAAACGTCGACGGATCGTAGGCAAGTGCGCCTATAGTGGGAATGCCCGTATCCAGTGAAAAGTCAGAAATAGACAGATGGACACCAATCTTATGGTATTTGCTGATCATCTCAAGGGAAACGGGATCAGTTATCGAACCTATGCTGATCCCAGGCGTCTTGAGTTTATTACGGCTTACCAGTGAAGATACATGCCTTTCAACGATCTCACATATCCCTTGACTGAGAGCCTCTTCCACGCAGTTTCCGGCCGAAGGACCGTTGAACTCATTTATGGCAAAGAACCAATCAAAAGGGACCAAAACCTCTTCATGACGGGTCAAGTTATAAGCCATAGTCCACTTTAGAGGTAGTCTGGAAAATACGGCTTTTGCTGCGTCCAGGTCTTCTGAATGATCATGAACAGAGTCGGCAATGGCCCCGAAGGTGAGGGCCTTGTCTTGAACATCTTTGTATTTGGCAAAAAGAAAGTTTTTACGATTCTTGAAGAAACTGAAGAAGCTGAACCTTTCAGCCAGCTCCATCACTGCGCTGGCTTCTGACTGTTGCGAAGTACTTCCCTTCCCCATTTGTTTCTTTGTGCCTATAACCTCATGGGCATCTCGACCACAGACACTGAAATATACAGGGATATCCAACCGGCCATTATCGATTCTTTCCGTCCTTTCAAGGATGTCCAAATCTAGCCCTTTGAGTTTTTCCTTAAACCTCCTTACTGTTTCTTCGGGTATGAGAGTTTTGTCTTGGTCCAAGGTATAGTGCTTGAACGCATCTCTTAAGGTTACCTTGCTTGTCATTGCCTATTCTTTCACCGTAACCGTTGGCGGGTTTAAGTGTGCTATTTTCCAACAAACTCGCCATTTTTAAATTGACCGACCAACTCTTTTCCGCTTGGAGAAGTAAGCCTTCCTTCCCCATCAATCTTGTTGTCCTTGAACTGCCCAACATATCTGACACCATTGGGACGAATCAATATGCCGTGCCCATTTAACATATCGTTCCTAAACTCACCCACATACTTTGCTCCGTCGGCAGAAGTCAGAGTTCCCTTTCCGCTCATCTTTCCATCTTCAAACTCACCCACATACCTGCTGCCATTATCATAAGCAAAAGATCCTTCGCCATTATTACAGTCCCCCTTCACGCATCCTCCAAGGGCCTTTCCAGGACAAAAACAAAAAACAAAAACTAGAATTACATATGTTGCAAATTTCATCTTTTAATCCTCCTTCTTTACACACTCTATTGATACCGGCTTTTCGACCAGATGCCTCTCATAATAGAGATTGCGGAAAAGGGCCATTTCTGTATGGAAACTAACTAACGGGTATGATGACAATGCTTACCCTCCTATTTATTGCGTCACTTGAAGATATGGGCTGAGATTCACCAAAGCCTATGGTATAAACCCTTGTCGGCACTACACCACGCTGTACTAAGGCATTCTTGACCGCTTGGGCACGACTCTCGGATAATCTTTGATTATAGTTTTCCGGACCTTTTGAATCGGTATGTCCCTCAACCCTGATTGTTGTCTGGGGATATCTGTTCAATACGCTGGCCACACGGCTCATCTCCGCATGTGCGCCAGGTTTCAATGTCGCAGAATCAAAATCAAACAAGACTTCAGACCTAAAAGTAGCTGTTAATATGTTCTGAGTCCTCTGAATGCTGGCAGCCTCGCTTGCAGCCAAGACCGACCTTAGCTCTTGTTCTTGCCTGTCCATATACGCCCCGACTTGATGACCGGCTAGCCCTCCAACGGCAGCACCTATCCCTGCTCCAAGGAGTGTGGCTTCCGTGTCTCTGCCGATGACCTGTCCTAGGATTGCACCACCTAAAGCCCCAATTACACTTCCGGTTCTTGCTCCCCTTTGCTGATATGTAGGCCCAGCGCAAGAAAAACAACTTACGGCAAGTACAACTACGACAACTCGAATCACCTTTTTCATCGTTTGTCCTCCTTTGTTTCTTCGAAGGCTTTTTCTGTTATACAGTTTCTAGCATAATTGCAACCATTAAACACCCTCTACTGATACCAGCTCTGCCGTGAAATGACCCACAACAACCTTGCTTTCAGCCTTGACCAGTATGCGCCGATCGTCTGCTGTGACCCATACCCTGAGCTTGGCGTCTTTACTTTTCTCAAAAATTCCACCGATATGCTGTAAATCCGGTTCGATCAAAAAAGTGTCAAACTCTCCTGCATCAACCTTTATCCTTTCCCTCTTAATGACCTTGGCTCTTCCCATAACACATTTTTTGCCATCCGTCACAGGAGTCTGCACCTCGAGACCATCTTTTAAGGGGTACAAACGAAAGGCATAGAAGACACTCAGTGGGTCAAAGGTTCCAGGTAAAATAATGACAGACCTTTCGTATTTGCCCTGGTTGTAATAGTGGGCCTTAGCTTTATCCCAATCAAAACTTACAATAACGTCCCGCTCGTGACTGCCCTCATGCTGTTTCTTTCTATAAAGCAAGGAGTGAGTTACAGAGCTGTCAACGTAGGATTCAATATGGTCGCGTACACGATAGAAGAAATCAATAACAGGATATGACTTGACAGAGGCCTTAAGAAGATAGGCACTACCTCCTATTTTCGTTTCTCCATTCAGGACCTCAAGCGTGGCCTCGCCCACTGGTATAATAGTCCACTTGAGAACGTAGCTTAACTTTTCACCCGCATGAAACGGAATCTTATCCTCAGTTGATAAGGCCTGTACCGGCATTACTGCAAAGATTAGTATCTGGGCCAGAAAAAAAGCAACTAGAAATAAGATTGCTTTGTTCATTAACTTTCCCTTAAATGGCACTTACTACATGAAATGGGGCCGGTCGTTTTACCTTCCTTTTTCAAATCATTATGACAACCTTTGCAGTTTTCGTGTATGGCCTCGTAATGATAGCCCTTGATTTTTTCTGCGCCGCTCAACTCTTTGCTTTCCTCTCTTGAGGGCTTGCCTTTGCTATGGCAGGCCCCACATTTTTCGACCTTGTCACCTTCTTCCCATACGCTCTTGCCATCTTTAAACACATGATGACATTCGGCGCAGGCAATCTTGTAACCCACATTGTGCTTTTTGTGGGGAAAGGTTACCAAGGACTTCGTGTGTTGTTCATAAACCTTGGAATTCATTATTATCACGTCAGGCGCCTGTTCGTTTGCATAACCAACCGAAAAAACAAGTGCCACACCAAGGACTATGCTGATCAATGTGAAAGAAGTGTTCTTTTTCATGGGCTGATTTCCTTGTCTGTAGGCATTCACAGATTTATGAGTTCACCGTTAAGGGTCACCTTTTTCTTTATAACCATCCCTTATTTAAAAACTACCGCCATCTGCGCCCCTGCGGATGTCTTGGCCTCCAATGCCTACGGTGACGTGCATATTCTTCTCGAAAGCATATCGTCCGTGGGCTATAATATATCACCTCTACAGGCGGCCGGACATAAACAGGAGGGGGAGCGTGACGGACTTCCGGCCCATCACAGACAACCATCGATGAGCTATATTGTGGCTCATAACAGTTAATGAGCGCACTTCCCACAATAGCAGCTCCAAGCCCTATGGCTACACCTTCCCATCTGTAGCGCGCCCTTGAACCCGCCCAGACCGGATCTATTGAAAATAAAAGAAGTAATGTCGTTGCCAGGACGAAAATAGAGATTTGCTTTTTCATTTTTTTTACCTCCTGAAGGTTTGACTTAGGGTTCCAAGGCTTCATTAAACCACAAGATTGTCTGGTGTGATTTAGGTGTCTCTAGGATCATGACAGATCCAACACTGCCCTGAAAAGACTTAATAATCGCGCTGGGACCAGGTGTTGAGATAGGTCGGCCAAGAAAGGAAAAAACCACCAACAAAACAGCTATAACAGTCGCAGCGGGAATATAGAATCTCTTGGACACAAAGAACTCTTCAAATCTTGACTGCCATGGAGTGCCCCACTTTTCTATCTTGGCCATTACCTTGTCTTCCATTTCTTGGAAATTGACTTCATGGCCTTTCCTCTCTAAACCAGTTCGCAGTAGAGACGAGATGAACTGGTTTTCCTGAAGTATCTTTTGGCAACGGGGGCAGTTTTGGATGTGGCTGTTTATCTCGGCGTATTCATCCGGTTCGAGTTCCCTATCGAGGAAGCGACTTAACCGAACAGGGTCACACATTTTCTTTTCTTTCTTCATAAGCCATAGTCCAAATCAGTTGGTTTTTGTTCTGTTAGACACCGTACATTAGAAAAAACTCACATAAGAAAAAAAATTAGGTCGTGCACATCCACGAATCGACAAAAATCGACGGACACCGGCGTAAGTTTCCAGTTGAAGCTTTTTCTTTTCGGTAAGGAAGCAGGACTGACGGAAATGAGCGGTTTTTTCTCTGAGCAAGGGCTTCGGTTCAGCGATGATCAAAAAAGGATTTCGTTGTTGACGGGCCCCGACGATTTGCATATGGTTCTTCTCCAATTTAGTTGTAGTTAATTAGGGCAAAATAAATGGGTTATCTC
>CAYSBQ010000162.1:0-6856 GCA_964429315.1 uncultured Desulfobacterales bacterium | reverse complement strand
CAGGCGTACTGTTCTCAAGCCGTAGGCGCAAAACCCGCGGAGAACGCCGCTCAGACAAAAAAGGGCCATTTATGGATGGAAACTATCTAGAACTTCTGTATTTGGCAAGGTGGCTCGTTTGGATTGAGCCACCTCTTTGTCAAGATCATGGAGTTGGCCCAGGCAACCTAAGGAACTGGAAACAAATAACTCATAGTTTTCACATCCTATCTCCAGGCCATCTTCGGCTGATCTTCAATCACAAAATCCTCAACTTAGCTTGCTAAGTCTGCGGTTTTGCACAATCAGATCAACCAAATCTGACCTAAATCTGGGCGTGAAACTCAACGACTTATTTGTTTTCAGTTCCTAAGAGCCTTTCTTGTTCCCCTTCACTTGGTTTTCCAGAGATTCTACGAATAGGCGAGATATGAACAGCCCGGGCAATATAGCCCTGTTCCTCATTGTTTCGAGATAGCGATATATCCTGACCTGATTTTCGCAAACCGAGTAAAAAGGGGGCTTGCTCATGCGAGCAAAACCCCCTTGATTTTACTGGTGCGCCCAGCCAGATTCGAACTGGCGGCCTACGGATTCGTAGTCCGGCGCTCTATCCACTGAGCTATGGGCGCAGTTTGTTTGTGTTGTTTATAGTGCCTTTGTGCTATTCTGTCAAGCTGGTTGGAGGTTTGGATTTTCTGCTTTGAATCACGAAGATTTCATGAAAGAGGCGATCAATCAGGCGGAAATGGCCTTCCAGGAAGACGAAGTTCCTGTCGGGGCTGTGATTGTTTCTAAAGATGGTTCCGTGCTTGCAAAAACCCATAACCAGACCATTGCCTTGTGCGATCCAACTGCACATGCCGAAATCCTGGCGCTACGAAGGGCGGCTAAAATCATTAAGAATTATCGCCTCCCAGATTCCACCATTTATGTCACAATAGAACCATGCGTAATGTGCATGGGCGCCTTGCTCCATGCCAGAGTGGCAAGGCTTTTCTATGGAGCCCCGGACCCCAAGTGGGGGGCCGCAGGTTCGTGTTACAGTCTTCATGCAGACCCTCGCCTGAACCATATTATTGATGTCCGGGGCGGTATACTGGAAACAGGGTGCAGGGAATTGATTCAAGGCTTTTTTCTCAAAAAACGATTCAAAATTGACAACCAGCGCCCTGTCTGATAGAAAACTCTCGGTTTCATACTAAAGTAAGGAGTAGATATGTCAAATCTAGTAGTCATAGGCACACAGTGGGGAGATGAAGGTAAGGGAAAGGTTGTAGATGTTCTCGCGGAAAAGGCCCGTTTGGTGGTCCGCTTTCAGGGTGGAAACAACGCAGGCCATACCATGGTCGTTAATGGAGAGTCTTTTATCAGTCACTTGATACCCTCAGGAATCCTCCATCCGAACAAGCTTTGCCTCATCGGAAATGGTGTTGTGGTTGATCCCGGCGTTTTGATCCAAGAAATTGAACATCTCAAGAGCAGGGGTGTTCCCATCAGTCCGGACAATCTCCTGCTTAGCGAGAACGCCCACCTGATTATGCCCTATCACAAACTCATTGATCACGGTCGGGAACAACTTAAAGGGGACAAAAAACTGGGCACGACCGGTCGTGGTATAGGACCTTGCTACGAGGACAAGGTGGCACGTTGCGGGATTCGTTTCTGTGATCTCATCGACCCCAAGGCATTTGAAGAGAAGTTGTCCGCTGTGCTGGAGGAGAAAAACTTCTACCTGAGGGAGTTTCTGAAGTCTGAAACCGTCGACATGTCCACCATCTTGGCGGAATATCTGCCATACGCCAAAACCCTCGGGCCCCATGTCACAAACGTATCCGTGGTCTTAAATAAAGCCATCAAGAACGGCAAGAACATCCTTTTTGAAGGGGCTCAAGGGACTCATCTAGACATTGATCACGGAACCTACCCTTTTGTTACCTCATCAAATACTTTGGCTGGGAATGCATGCTGTGGCGCCGGTATAGGCCCGACACAAATCGATGGTGTTATCGGTATGGTAAAGGCATATACAACGCGCGTGGGGGCAGGACCTTTTCCTACTGAACTTGGAGATGACATCGGCAATATCATCCAAGAGCGGGGGGCTGAGTTTGGGGCGACTACGGGACGGAGAAGAAGATGCGGTTGGCTGGATGCCGTTGTGGTCCGCAATTCGGCACGTCTTAACAGCCTGACCGGGCTTGCCATCACCAAGCTTGACGTCCTCAGCGGCATTGAAACCTTGAAAATGTGTACCGCCTATCGGTACAAACAAGAAACACTCAAGGAATTTCCCTTGGCCTTAAATATCCTTGAGCAATGTGAACCCATTTATGAAGAGCTTCCAGGTTGGTCCGAGGAGATCACCGGTATTCGGGATCTTAACAACCTTCCGGAAAATGCGAGAAACTATCTCAAGCGCATCGAAGAAGTCGTAGAAACACACATTCAGATAGTGTCTGTCGGCCCAGGTCGTGAGGAAACGATTATCTCTAAAAACCCCATGGAAGGCTAAAACAGCATTTGATATTGACAATTTCATGGGAACCGCTTTAGAATTAGGGATCTATATGTCGGGAAGTGGCTCAGCCTGGTAGAGCACAGCGTTCGGGACGCTGGGGTCGCTGGTTCAAATCCAGTCTTCCCGACCACAATGATTTTAAGGGGTTATGGTGGTTTTGGGAAGAGGTGGCGTGGTGGGATTTTGGTAATGTTGTACCAGGGAGACCTGTCTGCGCAGCCGAAGCCGCTACGTCACGGCGGGCCGTCATTCGTGATGGTTTCAAAAGGAAACCGAAAAGGAATGGAGACCTTCAAGAATACAGCATTGCAGAGACCTATATTCTTGGCCGGCTTTCTTAGAACACAAGATATAGTATTTCAGAAGATGAATCTTAACCGAGCTGCTCCATGAACTTTTCCGCTTCAGCCTTCAAAGAGTAGATGTCTGCCATCATGGTTAGGGACCCTGATTCGTCACAGCCTAGTTTCGCTTCCACAGCCTCAGCAATTTTGCGTTTCGTACTGTTGTTCAATTCGTCGCTTGAAAGAACTGCAACCAGATTACCAACACAAATAATGCGTTTAAATCGGGACGAGGGGTCGTCTCCTTGTATGTCATACAAGTCCTCCAATGTATGAGTCTCACATGCACTTCTGACCTGCTCTGGCAACCTCCAGTGGTCACACAAGAGGGTACCCAGATAAGAGCTTGAGGGTAACGAAAAATGCCTCTCTGCTTTGCTAAACGGACAACCATGTTCTTTGGAGAAACTCCTGAGTGCTTTGTAATGGTCAGGGAAAAACTTCAGGTAAACGAGTTTGCCAATGTCATGAAGCATACATGCTGACCATAATTCCTCAAAGGATAGGTGCAGCCCGTATTTCTTGGCCAGATACTTCGTGCAAACGGTTGCGTGGAAAGAGTGAAACCAAAAGTCATCAAGCGCCTTTTTTTCCTTGATCGCCAGGCTATTGGTTACTGATAGGCATAGAACCACTCGGTAAACCTCACTGAGGCCCAGAAACGCAACGGCGGCCCACACTTTCGTTATTTCTGTGGGAAGCCCGTAGTAGGCGGAATTGACGATTTTGAGGACTTGAGCAAAAATCGCCGGTTCACCGTTTATCAGATAAGTAACCCTGTTTAGGTCCGCACCTTGGCTTTGGATGACGTTCTGAATCTCGTAGACAACCTCTGGCAGGGCCGGAAGGGCGCAATGCTTGCGAAGAAATGTGTTAGGGTCGATCTCGATGGGGGCTAACATGGTCTTTCTCACCTGGGACTCAGATTAATCCGCCGATTTACAGGTTCCGTCCAATCTCCAGATAGGAACGGCTTTAGGACCGACCTCACAAACCTCCGAGCACTTCCTGTGAAGCACGGGCACCAGGCAGAATCTCAGATCTCGCATCGGAGCATTTTCCTGGAATGATACAAACTGTAAGGTGAGGCCTCCTCATACAGAAAGGTAGTTTTTACGTTAGTTGCCTTATTCCCAGTAGTTATGCTGTTCCCGCCAAATGGTGGCGTTGAGATGTGGGAGGCCTCACCCAAATAAAAACACTATAGCCCCAATGTCGAATTGTTTCCAGCCTGTATTATTACGGACAAAATACGGAGGAGATGGCCGTATTATCGGATGGATGATAGGTACGTTCTGAGGTTTGCTTTTGTGTTTTTGATCCCAAGCTTTTTTCTGATACTATCTCTGTGAGACTCTACCGTTCTTCGGGATGAGTGCATGAAATCAGCTATTTCTTTGGTGCTCTTACCGTCTTTAACAAGACCGGCCACCCGGATTTCTGAGGGCGTAAGGCCCAGGTATTTCGAGGACAACCTCTGCGCAAATGGTGAAATGATGTCGGTCAAGTTTGACTCTACGACAGCGACACAGGACGCCTGGGTGGCATCCAATGAACTACTTTTCAACTTCTCCAAATAGGGAAAAACGAGGTCTTTGACATGGCATAGAATTTTTTCTCCCAGATCCCTTTTATCCTTCTCCCTTTTTTCCAGTAAAACCCGAAGGGCCGTGTTTACTTCCTCAAGACTCGTTGCCTTAATCTCCAACTCCTTGTCTTTTTCTCGAAGCGCTCGCTCTTTTTGCTTCTTCTCAGTAATGTCCATGACCATTCCTGAGATTGTATCTCCAGTCAAAACCGCGCTTACCAAGACAAGCTTAAGTTTGCCCGCTTTCGTAAGCAGTTCAAGTTCAAAATCAGTAATTCTGCCTGTTTCATTAACCCTTTGAATCAGAAACTCTCTATCCTTCGGATTTTTGTAAATGGTAAGGACATCTCTAGACATCATCTCTCTGGCGGAGTCAAACTTAAGCATTTCGCAAAAAGCTTTGTTGACAAACAAAATGGCACCATTGAGATTGGTTCTAAACACTCCCACTAAAGCATTGTTTACGAGATCTCTATATTTTTTCTCTGATTCTCGCAATGCCTTCTCGGCACGTTTCCGCTCACCAATAATCCGGTTTAATTTACTAATTTCCTGTAAGCTTTTTCTCCCAGACGACTGGGCCATGCTCTGGTAGTACTCAACCTTAACCCGTTCCTTTTGTAACAAAGCCTCTAGCTCGGAGCATTTCTTCCGCCAGTTTATCTTGTGATCAGACATTTTATACATTCTCAGTAAAAACGATCAAAACCCCTGTCCAGTCAAGCCCCCTGCTTTTCTCCATAAGTGGACAAATTTCAACACCAGAATAGAACCCCACCAGAGGTATCCCATGCTTTTTAAATACTTTTTGGACTTCTGAAGCCTCTTCATATGAAGTATTGGAATAAGCGGCTGTGCGGCCTGCGCAATCAATGTACAGCCCGAAGAGGGGTCTTCTTTGGTCCTTTTGGATTTGTCGCACTAAGTCTGCTGCATTTTCTTTGGCTGAACTCAACATCCTTTCCGTATCCCTTAACATAAACTGTATTTCCATGCCCTGCTCCAGGTCTGGTTCAAACAAACCGATGCCTTGTTCACAAGGAGAAATGCCGGTTATTAATCGGTTTACGTACTTGCCTTCTTCGGGTTCACCGTACCTTTCTCCGCAATTCATACCTATCGTAAGATAATCTACAGGACTTTGCTTTCGCCACTCACTGTTTCCAAATAGATCGTCAATGATCTCCACGATGGGTTTCCCATCCAGCTCGTAGAGAACCGAACCCTCTATCTTCGTTATTGTATGATAGCTCCCATTAAGAGGCCGGCAGCCATGCATAATACGAAAATAGGGTTGAAGGCGTCCTGATAATAACACACCTACAACACTCTGGCTGTCCACATACGACCCGCAAAACTGCCTTGTCGGGCCGAACCCATAATCCCCAAGCAAGCCAGCTCCCAGAATCGAAATGTTGGGCCGGAGCCCTTCCTCTATTCCAGCAAGCAAGGGCATTGACGCATTCAGAACGGGAGCAATAGTGTCTGAAGCAGGGACTCGCACCGAATCATAAAAAACAAGCAACATCTTGGCTTGTGGTTCATCCCCTAAGGCTTGTGCTAACATCCGGCCTGCTGGTTGTTCTCCTTTGTCTAAATCGCTAGCAACCGCAACTTTGAAGTGGATCGAATCTGACTGAATTAACGCAAGAACAGCAGGAAACCCTTCATAGGACAAAACATCGTTTGTTATGACGCCAATTGAAGAGCCGCCAACAACAGGGATATCCACACCTATGGTCGATTGTAGACCTTTTAAAAATTTGTCATGATCCAGTTTCCCAGTGCAAAAGGCTAAGGCAAGGTCTGGACGCTCTACCGCTCCGCCCCTCATAACACTTTCGGCCAACTTCTTGCCTGTGAGAAAAGCGTCTTCTCCTTCGGTGTATCCAATGGCAATTTTCGTGCCTTCCACGGTTTGTCCTCCCAAGAGAAGTACTGGATTCGTTTACTTCACAAAAGGTATGTCAGCGAAGACAATACAAATGTAATCTATCATCCCTGTTGTGAATGCTCGCGATCTACCCTCTTTATCAGTTCCTTGCCGCATCTGAAGAATAGTAAAATCCGTTTCATTTTAGCCCTCCTTCACTGTTCAAGAGATGATTAAAACGCAAACAGAACACTTGATGTTCTGCCGAGAGAACACACCTCAATCCAAAATCTATATGGAAATCGTAGCTAAACGAGGAACAAACAATGGCAAATGGGACAACTTTCCGTACGCTGTTAAACACAAAACGATTGCAAAGTCAATACCTTGGCTTTTAATACTCTTACTTTTTTGGAAGGGAAGTCCAATGGGCGTGAACAGGAGGAGAGAACACAATATATGGTAAGTCAGTCAAGGCAGGCAAAAGTACAACTAGCTTGCCAGAAGCTGTGTTTTTGGAAAAATACAGCTTGCTTTTGGTAATCTATAAA
>CAYSBQ010000161.1:0-6889 GCA_964429315.1 uncultured Desulfobacterales bacterium | reverse complement strand
GGTTGTAAGCATTAATTTTAGATCCATCTTCCTGCTCCAACAAATATAGGTTCTCTTGCAAACGGGTTATTGACAGGGTATTACCATAAGATATTCAACCAGCCTTTCTTCTTCATCCCGAGAAAGCTCCTTGAACCTACATCCTACGTACCTACAATGGCAACAAACGGCAATTGCCGCAGCTTCAAACTCTGTATGTTTGCTTTCGGCTAGCACACATCGCAGAGTGACTTCATCTCCCTTTTTAAGGTTGTTGGCATCCAGCGTTACAAACCCGATACCCATCATAGAAATGTTCTCGACGGACATTTCACCAAATTCACCCTCTGGAGCTGTCCTCTGGTATGTGCCACGAAGACTGATCTGTCTACGGAAAGCTTTCCTGCGTTCAAAAAAGACAGCAAAGGTCTCGCCACAGCTACATGTAACCGATGGAGAACGCTCTCCATTGGTGATCCTGTCCAACTCGACCGGCTGTATTTTCCCACAGGCAGGACAAGTCGTCTGCACTTTGCCATCCTGCTGGACACGAGCTTGAATTGTTTCTGGGGCCGACATTATCTTTTCCAGGGTCTCCTTGCTTTTTTAGGATTTCAAGAAAATACGTACGGTATTCTTATTGCCTCCAACCCAAGGACTTCAAAGCCCTGTAGGCATACCATTGATTGTACCAGTGGTCGGAAGCTTCTATCTTTTTCATGATTTTCGGGACTGCTTGCCTGTTTCCCCTTTGTCCCAGGGCGTAAAAGGCCATAGAAACTATGTTGGGATGGGGATCATCCAGGAGGGTTAGCAGGTGAGGGTAGGTCTTGGTGGAACGACTCAGCCCAAAGGCTTTTGCCAGCCAATAGCGTTCGGGCACATGGAGACTCGCCAGGCTTGTTCCGTAGGCAGGATACTTGCCGATCTCCAGCCTTTTATCTACTATTAACCTGAGGGCTGAGACTCTTTGCTGCCAAGAGTCTGACTTCAAGGCCTGTGCTATATTTGATAAAGAAACCGATTTCGGCCGGCCAATATGAAGTGGGGCGAGAAGGGCAAGGCCAATCAGGAAGCACAAGGCAGAAGTAATTACCAAACAATGTTTTTGCTCGGCAAAAAGGGCTGTAAGCAAGTGGACAAGAGAAAAGGCCATCACATACAAAAGGACGGGGAATCCTATCAAAAGGCACAGGAAAGTTGCCTCACGAAAAGGTCCGTAGGTGTCTGTGGCTGCGGAGAAATCCTGAAGCACCTTGCGAGGGCGGAGAAGAAAATCCTGGACGCTGTTTTCCAGAATTCTTCTTCCATTGTGGTAAAACCCCAACCCGTCTTTTTCTGATGTGATATTGAGATCTGCCTGAGTGTCTGATGATACAGGCAAGTAGTCACTATCCATCAGCACTCTTTTTGCCTCGCTGTAAAGGACCTTGTCTTTCAAGCCTTGAATAGAACACGTTTTAAGAGTTTTTTGCTCAAGCGACTTAAAAACCTGGGCCGGATAGAGTGTGTAGCGGTAGTAAAAATCATCGACCTTCTTTCCCACCGGATTGGAGAGTAGGAGATAGTCGCGGATATCCAAAAACAGATACCGGTCGGACTGGGCTGCCCAAATGATTGTAAGCAAAACAATGGGAATGACCGGCGCCAACCTATGGAGCCATACCCGGCCTGGGCGCTCATCAGGCATCCCTCTAATTGTTGCAGCAAAGGCCACAGGAGGCACAAGCAGGAAATAAGATGTGGCAATCCAAGAAAGTCCCTGGGTGTTGATCACAACAAGTAAGGTAATCCACATGATTGCAACAGATATCAGAAAGAGCCGATTCCGATTTACGATACGATTCCAAATCCAGGCGAGGGCTGCTGAGAGCACAGACAGCCCTGCACCGATGCTTAATGTGAAAAAGACCCCTCCGAAAAAAGCAGGCCCGAAATCTTTGAGACCTTGGGCGATGTGTTGGTTGGGGATGGTAAGATACCCTGCTCCCGCTATAACACTGACAGTTTGGTGAAGATGTGTGTTGGACAGGTACACATGCACAGTAGCTAAGATTTGCGTCATTAACAGACCCAGCACCATGGCTTTTGCTATATAAAGGATTCTATTCATTATGATATGAGTGAAAGGGTAAATATGGCCGTGTTTCCCAAGGCATGGATAGTAATAGGGGTCATCAGTTTTCCTTCTACTTCGTATGCTATACAGAAGATAACACCTCCCACTATCTGTGTAATTGGAAGGCCGGAGCCGATCGAATGAACCGCCACAAAAATAACAGTGGCGCCGGCAATGGCCGCAAGCATACCCCACTTTCTCAAGAAACCGTAGACGATACCTCGGAAGAAGACCTCTTCCGCAACAGGGGCTATAAGCCCCCCTGTAATAAAGAACAAGACCAGGGCAGTAGTTTCTTGCGGCAGATTGGTTTTGATCAGCAGCAAAGGGTTCAATTGAGCTATATATATAGCGGCAAAGCCCAAGACAGTGCAAAGCCCAAAGGCTGCTGACCAAATGCACCCCTTTTTTAGCCCGGAAAAGATTTGCCCTTGTGCTAATCCTATACAGGATATTCCGTTGCCCCAGATTGAAAGAATTAGAAAAAGGGCTACTATTTCCACAAGCCGTGTCGTACCAAGGATTAGCATGGGAGGCAAGGCGGATTTGCCAAGTAAGACCCCCACTGATACTTCAACGATCAGCACGGCAACAAGGGATAGAATCACGATCTTTGTTTTGACTATTCTTGTTGTCACTGAGTGCTTTCTAGGCTTTTATGATCATATTGCCATATCCCTTGTTTCGGACCTATTTTTTGGCTGTATTTGAGGCATTGCCAAGTGTACTACCGTCCGCTCCATCTCAATTTCGACTTGAGCAGTTCATAGTAATTTTGCTCAGGGATCTTGATCATGTTGATGATATGCGGGGCTTTTCTAACAATAATGGTGTCTTGGTGGGTTATGTGGAGGCCTACTTGGCCATCAAAGGTCAGGAAGATATTTGAGTCTCTCTTTTCCACGTCGATCTTTATGGTCACAGTATCGGGTAGTATCAGAGGACGATTTGTCAAGGTAAATGGACAAATTGGTGTAAGTATTATGGTTTTTAGGCAAGGATGGACAATAGGGCCACCCGCTGATAGGGAATAGGCAGTGGAGCCTGTTGGGGTGGCTACAATAAGCCCGTCGGCCCTGAAGGTCGTTAGGTAATCATCATCAACATAGACATTGATATGGGCGATTCGTGCGAGGGCCTCTTTGTTGACTACTACGTCGTTCAGTACAGTCTGGCAGGCTACTATCTTGCCTTGCCGTAATACTTCTGCCGACAATAAGATCCGTTCTTCCGTGACATAGTCGGCATTGATGATTTCCTCCATGATTGGAAAGATTCGTTCTACAGAGGCCTCGGTAAGAAAACCAAAAGCTCCAAGGTTTACTCCCAAAACGGGGATCATGGTATCTTGGACCCACCTGATGGCGCTAATGAAAGTTCCATCTCCTCCTAAGACAACAATACAATAAAGGTCTGAAGGAGCTTTGTCGATGTTCTTGGTCAGGCAATAGTCTGAAGTGATAGGGGTAGGGATGTTCTGACGTGTAAGGACCTCAAATCCTCTTTTCTTTAGCCAAGACTCCAGTATCCTTGCCTTTTCGATGGCTTCTTCCTGGGCCTTGACAACAATGCCTATTCTCTTCATGGAGGGGATAACCTCTTTTGGCGCAATATAGCTCCTTGTGTTTGTCGTATAACAAGGTTTTAAAGTCAGGTCAAACCGAATTGTTGACGTTTAGTTCAACCTTTTATTACGCCCATGGGTTTGAGCTTGGCCACTTTTTTGCCGATTCCTGCATTATGCACTATATCAACAACGTTTTTTACGTCCTTGTATGCTTCAGACATTTCCTCGGCTAAAGTTCCTCTGCCAGCACTTTGTACATAGATGCCGCGGTCTTCAAGTTCCCTGATAATGGACCGCCCCCTGGCCGCTTTTTTGGCCTTGTGCCTGCTTAGTACTCTGCCTGCTCCGTGGCAGCAACTGCCAAATGTCTCCATTAGGCCGGTCTTGGTGCCTACAAGGACGTAGGAGTACCGACCCATATCTCCAGGGATCAGCACCGGCTGGCCAACTTCTTTGTAACACTGTGGGATCAGCTCAGAATGGGGTGGAAAGGCCCGGGTGGCGCCTTTGCGGTGAACGCAAAGTTTCTTTAAATGCCCATCTATTTCGTGTGTTTCTATCTTTGCTACATTGTGACAAACATCATATACTAGATCAAAAGCGAGTTCTTTGGGTCCCATTTGAAGGACCTCCTGGAAGGTTGCTTCTACCCAGTAGGTAATAATCTGTCGGTTGCAAAACGCAAAATTGGCTGCGCAGGCCATGGCTGCAAGATACTTTTTACCCTCGATGGACTTGATAGGTGCGCAGCAGAGTTGTTTGTCCGGAATGTCTATCCCGTATTTATCCGAGGCCTTTAACATCAGTTTAATATAATCATCACAGATCTGATGTCCCAAGCCCCGCGACCCGGTATGGACAATCACTGTGAGCCGGCCCTTATGTAACCCCAGCGTCCGGGCAATAGTCTCATCATAGATTTTATCTACAAACCCGATCTCTACAAAATGATTTCCAGAACCCAAGGTCCCCAGCTGGTTCTTACCCCTGTTATGGGCCTTCTCAGAGACATACTCCGGGTTTCCGCCGGGGATGCATCCCATCTCTTCTATATGCTCCAGGTCCCCTGCATGGGCGTAGCCATTTGAAATCGTCCACTTAGCGCCCTTTATTAGAAGATCGTTCATTTGCTTGCCGGAGACCTTAAGATCTTTGCGTCTGGACCCAATGCCAGAGGGGATATTCTTGAACAAGGTGTTTAGGAGTCTGGGTATGTGATCCTTGATCTCTGCGGCATCCAAGTCGGAGCGGATGAGTCTTACCCCACAATTGATATCATAGCCAACACCGCCGGGTGAGATGATACCCTCTTCCATGTCAAAGGCAGCTACGCCACCAATGGGAAAGCCGTACCCACAGTGTATGTCCGGCATAGCCATTGAGCGACCCACGATTCCGGGAAGGCAGGCCACATTTGCCACCTGCTGAAGGCTTGCGTCTTCCTTGATCGTGGCTAACATGGCCTCATCTGTGTAGACGAGTCCTTCTGTTTTCATCTTGCCTGATCTTGGAATAATCCAGCGAAAATCATCAAGTTTTTTTATAGCCACATTTGTTGACATGGCAAGTCTCTTTCCCGAAGCAATGAAAGATTCGCTTATAGATCCAAAACAACCTGGCTTTCCCAGAGATCGTTTCGTCGCTTTACATAGAGTTGGTGATAAGTAACCGCCTTTATAGTCGTTCTTATTTTATGACGTACCGGGTCTATGATCTCTCCCCACACTGTTGCTTGAAGGGAACAACTGGCCATTTTATCAATTTGAGATCTTTTCAGAAGGAAGCCTTCCGTTTCAAAGCGGTAGAGGAGTTCGTTCAGCCAGCCAACCATTAAGGTTTCCAGGTCTATGGAATCGACATGAATTATATGTTTGTCTCTTGTCCGGATGCTGTCGAGTGCAACTAATACTTCAAACAGAGCCTCGGCGGCATTGACGAACAATTCTTCAATGGTGGTTCCAAAAGCCTTAAACCCCAAATCTGCGCTATGTTCTATGTATTCGTACCTGTGGTTCATTAAACGTTGAACCCTGAACCTGTGAACGGTCACCTTAGGGCTCGCACAAAAATAACTTCACATTTTGACATCTCAGCTTCAGCCCATCTTTGGCCGATACCTCATTCGCAAACTCCTCGAAATAGCTCGCTATAGCGCTACAGGTTGCGCCTAACGGCTTAAGGACATCACACTTCGTGTCCTGCGGTTTTGCTCAATCGGATCGGCCAAATCTGAACTAAATCTGAGCGCCAATTCTGCGAACTTATTCTTGCGCGAACCCTTAGATATTACAACCCTCGTATTGTGACTACTAACGTAGTCAGGCTGAAGCTGTTTAGACTGAAGGCTGAAGGAATAAAAAAGCACGATTGACGCACTTTGGTGGAGAGAGCAGATTTTTGCACCAAACATAGCTTCAAAATGAGCCGTATTTTAGTTTTTTCTAACAACCTTCAGCCTATCCACCTGAGTTACCTCGTATTTAACTTCTTTTAAAAACAGTCCATGAGGAGGGGCTGTTGCGCCAGCCTGTGAGCGATTCTTTGAATTGAGAATGTCGCAAAAACCCGCCGGCGAAGTCTTTGAAAACCCTACATCTACCAGGGTCCCCACAATATTGCGAACCATACACCGCAAGAACCCGTTTGCTTCAATGCTAAAAACTAGATGCCCGCTTGAGCCTTTTGTATGTAAACTAACATTCATAACGTTACGGACGGGGTGTGACCTGTGGCTGCCAGTGGCCTCAAAGGCTGAAAAATCGTGTGTGCCTTTCAGGTGGAGCATGGCTTCCCCTATAGAGTTGATAGCAAGTTTTTTTTTAATATGCCATGCATAATGCCGAAAAAGAGCTGTAGGGAAGGGACGATTCAGGATATGATAATCGTAGATCTTGCTGGAAACATCATATCGTGCATGGAATGAGTCTTTGACTGCCTGGCAGTCCTTGATAACTATATCTGCGGGAACAAGGCTGTTGAGCCCCTTGTTAAAGATTTCGGGAGTCAGTTTTGAGTCAATTAAAAAGTGAGCTACCTGATTTTGGGCATGGACTCCGGCATCGGTACGCCCAGACCCTATGACGGTGACGGATTGTTCTGTCATTTTTTCTATAGCAGCCTCAATCGTTCCCTGAACTGTTGAAGCATTCTTCTGTCGTTGCCAGCCGTGATAATTTGTGCCGTCATATTCCATAATCAATTTGAGTTTCTGGTGCATTGGTGGA
>CAYSBQ010000160.1:0-6985 GCA_964429315.1 uncultured Desulfobacterales bacterium | reverse complement strand
AGATAACCCATTTATTTTGCCCTAATTAACTACAACTAAATTGGAGAAGAACCAATATTTTTAACCGAATAGGCACTAGCGTGAGATAAGATTATACAAAGGTCTTATTTCCTGAAAATAGGCAGCCTCACGGTAAATGTAACCCCCTTTTCTTTGTTTGGATCAAATGAAACTTCTCCGTCGTGCGCCTCCACTATCTTTCTAACAATGGCCAGTCCTAGACCGGTGCCTTGCTTTCTTTTTGAGAAGAAAGGGAGAAAGATGCTTTTGCTAGCTTCTTGTTCTATACCACAGCCGCAATCGGCTACCTCAAGCAAGATCTGGTTGCCAACTAGACGAGTCTTGACCAGCACACGTTCTCCGGCTGGAGAGGCCTGAATAGCATTTGACACCAAGTTTAAGAGGATCTGTTTTAGTCTATAACTGTCCAGTAAAAGCGAAGGCGACGATGGTTCCAAATCAGCTTCCAGTTCTACGCCGGCTTTCCTTGCCATCGGGTATGCCACTTGGATAGCTT
Source organism: uncultured Desulfobacterales bacterium (assembly GCA_964429315.1). Lineage (GTDB taxonomy): Bacteria > Desulfobacterota > Desulfobacteria > Desulfobacterales. Next base: position 6,468 of record CAYSBQ010000160.1, on the reverse strand, counting down.
CTTGGACAACTTCGTTAAGATTGGCTTTTGTGAGCTCAAGTTCAAGGGGTTTGCCAAAGTCCAACATTTCACTGACCATGGATTCTAGGCGTGATGTTTCTTGAATAATAAGATCCAATTTCTTTTGACTGGCATCATCATTGAGTTTTCTGGAGAGCAGGCCGGCAAAACCACCAATAGCCATAAGTGGAGTTCTCATATCGTGGGCAATTTCTGCGACGGCGTTTCCGACAGCGGCAAGTCTCTCAGTATTAAGAAGGGCTATGTGTCTCTTTTTTTCCTTTTCGACCAGAAGGCCGAGGATAAGACCGATCACTACATAGAGCACCCCCTCCAATAGCTTGGCAAAATCTTCGAAAGACGTGCCTTGCCAATGTATGATTGCATATGGAAGGAAGAGAATGGAGACACTTGCCAAAATGTATAGGGCCCCCTTCAGACCAAACCAGAGGCTTCCCAGCACCAGGGGCATGTAAAAAAGCATCCTATAAACAGCATGATGGAATTTCATGCCATGAAAAGTAAAATAATGTAAGAAAAGAATGCCACCAATCATGAGCGCGATGGCAACAACTTTAAACCGGTTTTTATGTGCATTCATGAGTTAACTTTCACCCTAATTTACCGTCACTCGTGTGGACGAACAAGACTTACCGTGTCTCACTCTCAGTAACGGGGCATCCCCTGTTATCCAGTGGCTATAAATGGCCCTTTTTTCTCTGAGCGGCGTTCTCAGCGAGTTTTGCGCCTAGGGCTTGAGAACAGCACGCCTGCGATGTCAAACTTTGATTTGTTAAACATTGCTCACTCGATCCGGCCTTGTGGTATAGGCAAGGCGTTTCCACACTCCGGACACAGGGCATCAACTTCTTTCTTATCCGTGTCATTCATTGCTCATACTCCTGTTAGCCAACGGCATCTCAAAAATTCAAGAACCGCGTTTGCCAATAGAATATCTGCCGATCTTGCCGATGAAAGGCAGAACCAGCAACCATGGCAAAGTGAGTTTTCGGGCATCCCGAAACTGATGGAGTCCGATAGTCATGCCTTCATGCCCTTCGGCAGGCTGGCTGCGATAGGTGCCAAACATACGGTCCCACCACGGCAGGTTGAAACCGAAATTGGTATTAGCCTCACTTGGAAATACAGAATGATGCACACGATGCATGTCTGGAGTAACAACGAGCATGCGTAATACTCGATCAATCTTCAAAGCAACATAAATGTTTCCATGATTGAACATGGCTGCACCGTTCAGGAGAACCTCAAAAATCAGTACTGCCATCGCGGGAGGTCCAAGTACAATCACTGTTGCCAGTTTAATTCCCATGGACAGGAGGATCTCGATCGGATGAAATCGTATTCCAGTGGTAACGTCAATATCCAAATCAGCATGGTGCACCATATGTAAACGCCACAAAAGAGGAACCGCATGAAACATGACATGCTGAAAATAGATCACAAGGTCCAGCACTAAGACTCCAACAACTATCGCCAGCCAATAAGGGAGATCATAATTGTTCAATAAACCCCAACCATTTTCCCAAGCCTTCAGGGCCATACCAACAGCCAAGACAGGAAATACTAAATGGGTTGCCAAAGGGTTGAGAAAAGTGATGCCAAGGTTGCTGACCCACCGCACTGCCTTGGAAGTAGTCAATGTCCGGCGTGGCGCCACTGTTTCCAAAACAGCCACAAAGGCAAAGATAGCCATGAAAAAGCCAATTCGAATGGCAACCTCGTTACCCATATTCTCGTTTCCTAACCAACGTTTAGAAAATGCCCCAGAGAAATTCACACATGATTTTTGGCTACTACTTTCAATGTGCCCATGACTGACCCAAAACTCCTTCTCGTTTTTCCGAGTATTTGGGAGAAATTCTGAGTTCCCTCTTAAACCGTTCAATGTCTGGCTTATCATTATTCTGAGATGCCAAGACAGCATTATTTGCAGTTAAGTGAAGCCTCTCCCGCCCTGAAAGGCGGAGAGGGCTGTCTCAGATCAGTGTCCGCCGTGAGCCGGCTCTGTCTCACCTTCACCTGAGGCGCCACCTTGCATCATGCCGGGACTCATCATACCGCCTTTTCCCATCGTACCCGGCATTTTGCAGGGGGCCTTCATGCCTTGCTTGCCCGGGCTCATCATTCCACCTCGCATCATGCCCATGGTTCCAGCGAAACAGGCCTGCTTGAAAAGAGCTTTAATCTTTTTCTGTTGTTCCGGCGTTAGCACGGCCAATGCCTTTTCCAGGGTCTGAATACCTTCCATGGCGATGTCCGTATCCAGCTCCTCTAAGGTCTTGACTTTTCTCTTCACGCCTCCACTATCGAATTTTTCTTTCATCAAGAGTTCTTCGATTTCCATAAGCAAAATTTTGCGATCTGCATTTTTTCGCGTGGCATATTTGGTGTGAGAGCTGAAAATAGATTCTATGCCATCGACCTGCTCATCACTGAGCCCTAACTGTTGTTTTTGAGAAAAGAAACAACTGCCCCATTGATGAAGCGTTTCCATGAGGTCCATGCTCCTCCGACACATCTTTCCACATCCGGATCCCTGCATCATCGGCATCATGCCCGAGCTCTGGCCACTCATCATGTCGCCCTGCATCATGCCGGGCCCCGTCATTCCACCTTGACCCATCATCCGGCCCGCGCCTTGTTGAGCACTTACACCTGAGCCGAAGGACAACAGGATCGGAATGGCAATCAGACAGACCAAACTCATTATGCCTCTTCCTTTACTCATCTTTTTCATTTTCCTCCTCCTTTCTTATTGATCACGTTGTGTCAATCGTACGTTGTTATTTTTACAGCGACCCAACGATCATGCAACAACCGCTGGGGGCCTGAACCGCCTTAGTCTTAAGGCATTACTTACCACAGTCACTGAAGAAAGCCCCATCGCAGCCGCAGCAAAGATGGGGTTCAGCAGGACCCCAAAGAAGGGGAAGAGCACGCCCGCAGCCACTGGGATCAGGATGGTGTTGTACGCAAAGGCCCAGAAGAGGTTCTCCTTGATGTTTCGAACAGTAGCCCGGCTCAAGGCGATGGCAATCACCACACCTGTGAGATCACCGCTGATCAGAGTGATATCCGCTGATTCCATGGCTACGTCTGTTCCAGTCCCAATGGCAATGCCCACATCCGCTTGGACCAAGGCCGGAGCATCATTGATTCCATCACCAACCATGCCCACCTTTTTGCCCTGAGCCTGAAGTATTTTTACCTGTTCCGCCTTCTTCTCAGGTAGGACCTCGGCCAGAATACGATCAACCCCGACCTGCCTCGCAATGGCCTCAGCCGTCCTTTGATTATCCCCGGTCAACATCACGACCTCCAGACCAAGATTCCTCAAGGCAGCAATCGCCTTCTTGGAGTTTTCCTTTAACGTGTCGGCCACGGCAATAATGCCGGCAAGCTTTTTGTCCACGGCCACGAACATGGGGGTCTTGCCTTCACGGGAAAGGTCTTCTGCTCGTTGCTCCATGTCACCCAAAGAGACGGCTCTGTCTTTCATCAGTTTAATGTTTCCCAACAAAACCCGCTTCTCCCCGATTGTTGCCTCAATCCCATGACCAGGGATGGCATTGAAATCGGTAGAGGCCTCCACCTCAATTTGTTTTTCCCTGGCTTTATTGACAATCGCCTCCCCCAGGGGATGTTCTGAGCCCTTTTCCGCTGATGCGGCCAGCCGCAGTACCTCTCCTTGCTGAACTTCCCCGGTCTCCACCACATTCGTGACTGAGGGCTTTCCCTTGGTGATGGTTCCGGTCTTGTCCATTACAATGACATTAAGTTTGTGAGCCATCTCGAGCGCTTCTCCACCCCGGATGAGGACCCCGTGTTCTGCGCCCTTTCCTGTGCCCACCATAATCGAAGTAGGAGTTGCCAAGCCCAGGGCACACGGGCAGGCGATGATCATGACCGATACGAAATTAAGTACCGCGTATGTGAGTGCCGGAGCCGGACCGAAGAAATACCAGATGATAAAGGTAAACACGGCTATGCCGATGACAACAGGGACGAAGTAGCTGGCAATGGTATCGGCAAGCCTCGCAATAGGAGGCTTGGAACCCTGTGCATCCTGCACCATCTGGATAATCTGGGCCAGCATGGTGTCTTTCCCAACCTTTGTGGCCTTAAGTTTAAAGCTTCCTGTCTTGTTCAGGGTGGCTCCGATGACTTCTTGACCCGCGGTCTTCTCCACAGGAATCGATTCGCCCGTCACCATAGATTCGTCCACAGAAGAATGACCCTCCAGAATCACCCCGTCCACCGGGATCTTTTCCCCTGGCCGTACGATGACAGCATCGCCGACCTGAACCTCTTCGATCGGAATCTCGGTTTCCTGGCCATCCCGGATGACTATGGCGGTCTTAGCTTGAAGGCCGATCAACTTCTTGATTGCCTCTGATGTCTGGCCCTTGGCCCTGGCTTCCAGTAGACGGCCTAACAGAATAAGGACAACAATCGCCCCGGCTGTATCGAAGTACACCTCGGGCAGCAGGCCTTTGGCGGCAAACAGCCACGGAAAAAAGGTTGCGAGAACACTGTAGAGATAAGCCGCTGAAGTCCCTACGGCAATCAAGGTGTTCATGTTGCTGGTCTTATGCTTGGCAGCTGCCCAGGCGCCCTTGTAGAACTGCCACCCAACCCAGAATTGAATCGGGGTCTGAAAAATGAGTTGAACAATAAAATTGGTCTGGTTGCTCAGTGCCCATATTCGGGAAAGACCCAATTTATCCCAATGGACCAATACAAACAGAGGGATTACCAGAATAACACCGGACGTAAACTTGTGCTTCAATTTCTTAAACTCGGCCTCCCTGGCTGCCTTCTCTTGCTCGACGACATCGCCTTCCTTGACCTCGAGGATTTTGTAACCTGCGGCCTCCACGGCTTTAGATAACTCCCTGAGCGTCACCTGCCCTGAAATATATTCCACGGTGGCCTTCTCCGTGGCGAAGTTGACATCCACTCGAATAACCCCTGGTACATTACGCAGGGCTGTCTGCACTTTCTCCACGCAGGAGGCGCATGACATTCCCTGTACGGGTAATGTCACCTTCTCGCTCCGAGCCTCATAGCCCAAGTCTTGGACGGTCTGAATGAAATCGCTCGTATGCACCTGGCTAGGATCAAACGTGATGGCAGCCCTTTGAGTGGCAAAATTGACTTTTGCGTCTACGACACCGCTTAATTTGGACAAACCCTTTTCGATCTTGGCCACACAACTGGCACAGCTAATGCCCTTGATCGGAAGGTCCAACCTTTCCCCCGTGCTAACTGAGATATCCCGGCCTGCTCCAACTTCCCGGTCTTCCTGAACCGCTACTGCCTTCTCGTTGGCTATGATGTACTTTTGAGGATCTTGCTCGAATTTTTCCTTGCAGCTTTCGGCACAGAAGAAATAGGCCTTGCCTTGATATTCCACGGTGGCCGCTGCTGCGCCTCGATCAACATCCATACCGCAAACCGGATCCTTTTCCATGTCTATTTCTCCCTTTTCTTTAGAATCCTGAGGGCGACATTTTTGAATGCAAAACCTGCCCTGAACAGTATCTTTTTTGCTTCTTCCATGAATTCTTGCATGGCTACCTTCACGACATCATCTTATCTACGGATTGACGACTCGTCAACTGCAAGTAGAATTCTGCTTTCCCATTGTCTCCTCCTTTCTGAACAAATAAGATCTTATTAGACGCTCAAGAGCGGCCGGGTTCAAAGATCCCTTAACCACGAAGTCATCTGCCCCTTTTTCAAAAGCCACCGTCCTATACTCAGGCAAATTGTGATCCGTGAGAATGACGATTAGTATCTCGGGATGTCTTGCCTTTATCTTCCTCGTCAGTTCGAGTCCTGTTTCTCCTGGTAGTCGAATGTCCATGAAAATAAGGTCTGGCATAAAGGTCTCCAACCTATCCATAGCTTCAATCCCGTCAGAAGCTTCCTCGACAAACATGTAAGGAAATAACTTTCGCAGGGCCTCAGTGAAGGTCTGGCTAAAGGCCACATTGTCTTCAACGACAAGCATCTTCATATGTCAGAACCCCTCTTTTTATGGTTTTGGTATGCAATTGATTTTATCCTCTCCCAAAAGTCTGTGGTCACTATATAAAGTGACGAAATGGAGGTAAATAGGGTAAACAATGTAAAAAGCCTTTAGAAACACTGTATTTTTAGGTGAGGGCATGAAAGGAATTATAGGTTTATCAGTGAAAGACACCGCTGCCCACTGTCACCTCAATGCCCTGAGCGGTCTTTTCCACCTCTGGAACGTGTTTCTCCTCGGCGGTGTGCCCGTCCCTGATAACCGGACCCGGTTTTCTTTCACCTTAATCCTATTCTCGATCCCGTGCGTCGTCGCAAGGCTCGTCTTCGTCAGCCCCTCTGGCGTGCTCAGTGATTGGCGTTGTTGTCCCAAATCCACCGTCAAAAAACCGAAGACAGAATGATTATGTTACA
>CAYSBQ010000159.1:0-6997 GCA_964429315.1 uncultured Desulfobacterales bacterium | reverse complement strand
TGATGTACTCATGTTCTTTCAGCATAGGACGAGTCCTTTTAGGTGTTGTAGAAACGAGCTGTTATCTAGTGGCCATCCATAAATGGTCTTTTTGCCCAATCTCTGCGCTATGCTCAAAAAATAATCCTCGGAATATCAACTATATGCCTGCGGTTATTTTTTCGCATGCCTTGATCTTGAACAAAAATCCTTATTTATGGATGACCGCTATCTAGCTGGTTTCCATCTATAAATGGCCCGTTTCCCCAATCTCGGCGCTTGATTGTGCGTTGCACGCAGACAGGTCAAACGGCACGGTTGCTTGTATGACATTCCACGGTACGCCCCCGGACAACACTTTGTACTGACTGGGGCATCCGTGCCCCTCGCCCGTAGCCGTTCTTATCGGCGGGCCTTAAAGTGGTTTATCAGGCCGTTGGTGGAACTGTCGTGCGATGTCACGACCTCTTCGTCTTCCAGTTCTGATAAGATATTCTTTGCAAGGACCTTGCCGAGTTCGACGCCCCACTGATCAAAAGAGTTGATGTCCCATATGATACCTTGGACGAAAATCTTATGTTCATAGAGGGCTATTAGTGCCCCCAATGTTTTAGGGTCTAGGAGATCAAACAGGATCGAATTCGTCGGATGGTTCCCTTCAAAAACCTTGTGAGGCGCCAACAGTTCCGCCGCTTCAGCCCCAGTGCCTGAAGCAATGAGTTCGGCTTGAACTTCTTCAAGGGTCCGTCCTCTCATAAGTGCCTCTGTTTGGGCAAAGAAGTGGGATAACAATATCTTGTGGTGTTCGCCCAGGTTGTGATGGCTGTTGATGGGTGCGAGAAAATCGGCAGGCACCAACTTGGTGCCTTGGTGTATCAGCTGATAGAAAGCATGCTGACCATTTGTTCCCGGTTCGCCCCACACGATTGGGCCGGTAGTGTAATCGACCAACTCTCCCGTTCGAGTTATTCGTTTGCCGTTGCTTTCCATGTCACCTTGCTGGAAATAGGCGGGAAACCGGTGCATGTATTGATCATACGGTAAGATGGCGTGGGTTTGGGCGCCGAAGAAATTATTGTACCAGATTCCCAGCAGTGCCAGAATAACCGGTATGTTTCTGTTAACAGGAGCTGTACGAAAGTATTCATCCATTTCATGTGCACCCGCCAGGAGGGATTTAAAGTTCTCAATGCCAACGAAAAGGGCGATGGGCAAACCAATAGCGCTCCATAGCGAGTAGCGCCCCCCCACCCAATCCCACAACTCGAACATGTTTTTGGTGTCGATTCCAAAACGGCTCACCGCCTCGGCGTTTGTCGAAGCGGCGACAAAATGTTTGGCAACAGTGTCTTCGGTCCCGCCGTTTGCTAAAAACCAACGGCGAGCACTATGGGCGTTTGTCAAAGTTTCTTGTGTCGTAAATGTTTTGGATGCGATGATAAACAGGGTTCTTTCGGCATCTAGGTCTTTCAGGGTTTCAACAAGGTGGGTACCGTCAACATTGGAAACAAAATGGGCTGCAAGATCCTTTCTTGCGTAGGGCTTAAGGGCTTCTGTCACCATTACGGGACCAAGGTCGGAGCCGCCTATGCCAATATTTACAACATCTGTAATTGTTTTGCCTGTATGGCCCATCCACTCGCCGTTGTGAACGGCTTCACAAAACCGAGCCATTTGGTCCAACACGGCATTTACGCCGGGCATCACATCATTTCCGTCCACATAAATAGGCCTACCGGACCGATTGCGCAATGCAACATGCAAAACCGCCCGGTTTTCCGTAAAATTTATTTTATCTCCATTAAAGAGCTTCTCAATCCATTCGGAGACCTTGGCCTCTGATGCTAAGTCGGCAAGGAGCGACATTGTTTTTTCTGTAATGCAGTTCTTGGAATAATCGAGGACTATGTCCTTGACTTTTAAAGAAAAGTGTTCAAAGCGTCTGGGATCTTCCTCGAAGAGATCTCGCATATGTTTCGTTTTCATTTCCTGGTAGTGCGCTTGCAGTGCTTTCCATGCAGGTGATTGAGCAATGGATGTCATCGTGAGCCTCCTGACAAGACATGATGGGTCAATGCTGTGGGCGGTTTGAGTTATCCTGTGTTTGGCTCAAAAGCATAGATCCAAACACGCAAACGCCACAAACAGTTTTTGAATGGCTGATGAAATTATTGCGGAAGACCATAAGAATAAAGGAAAGTAATTGAAAAGACGCGGTAGATCCGGAGCCGAGGTCAGTGTCTCATCCTTTAAGTTTCTATAGACGCGGTGAGGGCACGTTTCGCCGCCGGCCCCAGACACCTGCCGCTTACTTTCACTATAAGCATTCACGTAAAAAGATCAAGGAATAAAACAAGAAAAAAGCCTCCGAAGGAAGCAATTTCCGACAACCCCCAGAGGCAAAAGATGAGACACTGACAGACTAATTAAGCCGTCTAACTTGTTAGCTTATCACCCTGGGCACAAAGATCAAGCAGAAATCTGATAAACCCCACAATAAATTGCTTTTTTTGTGTGGTTTATCAAAATGTCTATTCAGTATCTTGCTTCAGCACTGCCAGGAAGGCAGACTGGGGTATCATCACGGACCCTACCATCTTCATGCGTTTTTTGCCTTTTTTCTGCTTTTCAAGGAGCTTGCGTTTTCGCGTAATGTCTCCACCGTAGCATTTGGCTGTGACATCCTTGCGGTATGCAGAGATAGTTTCTCTTGCTATAATCTTTCCACCGATGGTGCCCTGGATGGCAATCTTAAACATTTGTTTGGGGATCTCTTCCCTGAGTTTCTTACATACATGCTTGGCCCGCTGATAAGCCGAATCTCGATAGACCAATTGTGACAGGGCATCTACCTGTTCGCCGTTGATCAGGATGTCAAGCTTGACCAGATCGCTGTTGCGGTAGTCAAGGAGTTCATAATCGAAAGAACCGTAACCCTGGGTGACTGATTTCAATTTGTCATAAAAATCGTAGGTTACTTCCGCCAAAGGGAGTTCACAGGTAAGTTCTACCTTTTTTACGCTTGTATAATTAGGTTGTGTCTTGGTCCCCCGGCGTTCTAAGCAAAGCTGGAGTACGGCACCCAGATATTTGTCAGGTAACATTATTGTGGTGTGAATGTAAGGCTCCTGTGTGGAGGCAATTAATGTGGGGTCAGGATAAAGAGCAGGGTTGTCGATAACCGTAGTGCTCCCGTCGTTCATGATCAAGTGATATTTTACAGATGGTGAGGTAATGATAAGTGAAAGGCCAAATTCGCGCTCAAGACGTTCTTGGACTATCTCTAAATGAAGGAGTCCGAGGAATCCACATCGGAACCCAAAGCCGAGGGCCTGGGAAGAGTCCTTTTCATAGACTAGGGAGGCATCATTTAGTTTCAATTTGTCTATGGCAGTAACTAGGTCTGCATAGTCATCTGAGGCCACAGGGTAAATAGAAGAAAAAACCACTGGCTTGATTTCCCGAAAACCGGGTAACGGGGACGAGCACGGAAAGTCATCAAGGGTAATGGTGTCTCCACACTTGGTGTCGCTGACCGTTTTTATACCCGCAATGATGTAACCCACCTGGCCGGCTGAAAGCTTAGTTTTCTTAACCCGTCGAATCTGAAAGATGCCCACTTCTTCTACTCGATAGATTGCATTATTGGACATGAAACGTATCGTGTCACCGGATTGCACAGTTCCCTCAAAGACCCGGCAATGGATGACAGTGCCCTTGTAGGCATCATAATGGGAATCAAATATTAGCGCCTGGAAAGGATTGTCTGCATTTCCTTTTGGCGCCGGCAGTTTTGTGACAATGGCCTCCAGGATTTCGTAAATACCCGTGCCCTCCTTCGCCGAGACGGGTATGGCTTCATCGGGGTCCAGTCCGAGATCGTGTTCAATCTGATATTTCGTTTCTTCCACATCAGCAGCCGGGAGGTCGATCTTGTTTATGATAGGAATAATTTCAAGCTCGTTATCTAGGGCCATATATAGGTTGGCAACCGTCTGAGCTTCTACCCCTTGACTTGCGTCCACAAGAATAAGGACTCCTTCACAGGACGCCAAGGATCTGGAGACCTCATAACTAAAATCAACGTGACCTGGGGTATCAATGAGATTTAAAGTGTAACACTTCCCATCCTTGGCGGTATAGGGCAGCGAAACGGCCTGACTTTTAATCGTAATACCACGCTCCCGTTCAATATCCATGGAATCGAGGATCTGTTCTTTGAATTCTCTTTCTGAGATGATGCCGCTTGCCTCAATGAAACGATCAGAAAGCGTTGACTTTCCATGATTTATGTGGGCAATGATGCTAAAATTTCGAATTTGTTTCACGATTTCTTAACGCCTCAGATCCGAATAGTCGATAGCTTTACCGAGATATGCGTCAATAACCTCCGGATTGTCTTTGATTGCGGTAGGAGGACCTTCGGCAATTTTTTCTCCATAGTTAATGACTACGATCTCATCGGAAACATTCATGACTAGGTTCATATCATGTTCTACCAACAAAATGGTGATGCGTTGGTCTTTAATTGCCGAGATTCGTTCCGAAAGGTACTCTGTTTCCCGGTCATTAAGGCCACCTGCGGGTTCATCCAACAGCAATAATCGGGGCTCTGTTGCCAAGGCCCGGGCAATCTGTAACAGTTTCTGTTCACCGAGGGAGAGGCGATATGCCTGAAAATCCTTTTTCTCAATAAGGCCTACAAACTTTAGGTGTTGAAGAGCACTTTGCCTAATTTGGTCTTCTTCCCGTCGCATTTTTTTCAGCCGGAAGCCTGCAGCAAAAAGCTCTGACCGGGTTCTTACATGACGTCCTACCATAACATTTTCCAGCGCGGTCATTTCCCCGAAAAGCTCAACGGTTTGAAAGGTGCTCGAGACACCTTTTGCTGCAATTTGGTGTGGCCTGAATCCGTGCAGAGAATCCCCGTTCAGGCGAATTTTGCCCTTTGTGGGGCGGAGGATTCCCGTAATCATTTTGAACAGAGTGGTCTTTCCGGCGCCGTTAGGACCGATAACAGACTTAACTTGTCCTGAGCTTACAGCAAAGGACAAGTCCTTAATGGCCATGAGTCCCCCAAATTCTCTGGAGAGCCCGATTATTTCAAGCAAGGGAGTCACGAAGGTAATTCTCTATAAAAAACCACAACTGTCAACACATAGAAGCCTTGAGTCCCTTTGTATTCAGATAATGGGCATATTGCCGGAAACTAAGCGGAGAAAAACGGTCGAAATCAGAAAACAACTCAAGTCCCGGTACCAGAACCTTTGCCACGGGAATGTCGAGGTCTTTCCTTGTTAGATCGACGTAGATAGGTCGATAGTCATTCTTTAGTAGCAGCCTTTCCAAGAGCCTTAGATCCTTTTTACTGTCACCCGAAGAGTAGTTTGGGATATTCTCTTCTTTGACAGTTGCCGGATTGTTTAGCGCCGGCACGGGTTGGAACCAGGAGTGATGGTATGGGAGTTCGGTCAGGGCCGACACAAGGGCCCTTTTTCCGTCGAGGTGGGCTGCAGAGCCTTTAAGGATTTGACCTTCAGGCCCAACGATGAAGGCCTTGTAGCATGGTATGCCAAGCTCGGCGGTAATGTCCAGGAATTGGATGTCTAAGCCCCTATCAGCAGCATTTTCCAGGATCTCCTTGGCTGCGGGCATATCAGGTTTCAATCTAAAACATCTTCCCCGTGAGTAGGGTACAACCTTTTCCGCATCCCTTTCTATTACCTCCAGGAGGCCGCTCAGCCTTGCCTCTTCAAGCGTGTTTCCTGAGGCAAGCCCAGTGGAAGGAAGGCCGTTCGTGAGGCTGACCTCATCGAGGTTGCAGAAAAGGAATACCAGCTGGGCGGGGACATAGATAGAATGGTGACCTTCTTTATCCACTCTTTCGGCGCGAACCCAGTAGAGGGACTGGTTTTCGTAAGGAACTTCGAGCAAGATTTCGTTTGGATCCATCAGGTCGTATGACGATCTTAGGTCTTCTAAGCAGCCCTTCAAGATCATATGATCTTTTTTGTAGTTAACGGCTCCCCCAGAGTCAAAGCCGGCAAAGGCAGAAACCCTTTCAACTACCTCCATAAGACATGAGGCCTCTGCCTCTTCAACATTTAATCCTTTACCATAGCTTGTCTGCAGACCCGTCAAGTGCCAGTCGTCTTTTCCTGTAGAGACACAAATCTCCATCTGCCAATTCATCTGAAGGGCGAAAGGTATGAGACTCGCTTGATTTATTGTTTCATGGTCAGTCTTTAAGCCGATGGTTTCTAGGGCATGTGCGGCCCTTTGAGAGGTTTCGGCAGGGGGCAACTTTCTCGTCGTTGTTGAAGCGGGCTCATGCGAATTGCACCGTTCTATGATTTTGTTAATGTGTGTTGTACGATTTTTCCAAGCGTCTATCCGATCTTGGTCAAAAGGTATGGAGTATTGTGGGTCTTGGACGGGGATTGCCTTCTTGTGTTGGAGGATATTTTCAGTGAAAACCTTCAGCCAGTATGTGTGTCCGGCACCCCTTTGTTTAAGGGACCAGCGGATGTAGATCAAAGGGGAGCGCTCAGCCAGTTTTCCTATATCGGTGTCGCCAAAGTCTTTGGAAAGATCCGCCGGCCTTTCATTTAGGATGCAAAGCTCATACATAAGTGCAAGAAGGTGCGGCCCTTCGTCTGGGGCCGCTTTTATCAAATGCCTAACAAGGTTTGGGCCAAAAGTTGTGCCAAGATTGAGCAGGTAGTTGTGCATGAACTCGTCGTTTGGATGGTTCTTTATATATTCGAGCCCTTCTTCAAACTCCACCCCTTCAACAGGCATAGGTGAAAACCAGCCGGTCCCCTGTTGAGTCCCCATATGTTCGAGTTTGTATTCCATTATGTTGTTCCTCACCCAGACACACTAAGTAAGGGAATCTCAGCTTTTTGTCAATAAGCATGCTATTCCCCAAATCCACCACTTAAATATTTGTGGGGTTAGTTGGTTTCCATCCATAAATGGCCCTTTTTTCTCTGAGCGGCGTTCTCCGCGGGTTTTG
>CAYSBQ010000158.1:4263-7030 GCA_964429315.1 uncultured Desulfobacterales bacterium | reverse complement strand
TTCATAAGCAAACAATTAGTATTTACAAATTCTGACTTAAGAACACCTCCTGATCCAGCCTCAAAATCATCTCATGAGCCTACTTTGGTTCAAAAGGAAATCTTTTCAGGAAAAATAGTGCAACCACAGAAGAAAGTTGCTGGTTTGATTCACAATAAACAAGAAAGCCTTGCAAAGCTTTTTACACTTTTCAATGTACAAAAAGCACAAAACACTTTTTCAACAGTCGAGATCTACCCCGATGTTTTTACATTTGGAGGCGATCCCGCACTCTATCACATGTTTGAGAAACCATTTCGTGTACGAGTGAGTCTAAATAATGGTAATGAAACTGGGTATCTGTTGATCCAAAGAGTAACCACCGGTGGCGCCATTGCCATCGACACTAACGGAAACGAGCGGCCTGTCACCGAGGACTTTATTTTGGCCCATTGGGACGGGGAGATCTCATGGGTGTATCCATATGAACATATGAGTGCGAAGTTAAGCGAGGGTATGAGCGGCCTAAGTGTCTTGAAAACGCAGCAGATGTTACAACATTTAGGCTATTCCATCGAACCAAGGGGCATTTATGACAGTACTACCTCTGAGGAGGTCATGAGGTTTCAGCTCAATTTTGGATTGAAAGCTGACGGTACAGTGGATACGCCAACTAAGGCATTATTGTATCAAATGTCTGCATAGTTAGTGTCCATTCATGAAAGGCATATTTTGGCCCAATACGGCGTTCTCCGCGGGTTTCCTTCTCGACGCAGCGTTGCTGCGACTGCGGTGAAAACCCTTGTGTGGCCTTGTCTTGGACCAAAATCTACCTTTTCTGGACAGACACTGGTTCCCAGATATTCAGTCGGAGTCTATGAGTTCGTGGAAGGGCACTAGTTAGTGTCCATCCATAAATGGCCCTTTTGTTGCGTGAGCGGCGACTTTAACACAATATCTAGTAAGGTTTTTTGCTTGACACACATGATATTGCATGTGATAAATCTGATTTAATGAGCTATATTCACGATGCCTTGAAAAAGGTTCAAAGGGAAAAGGCTGTCCTTACTGCCGATTGCGGCAATGTTTGGGCAAGTCAAAATAAAGAGCACAGGGCGTTTAGGCCACGTTGGTTGACATCGACTTGTATTGTTCTTGTTGCAGTCGGGTTTTCAGCGTATTCATGGTTCTGTTCCGTTGACGAGTTTTCATCTGGTGGTAAGAACGGACCTTTGGTTCATCGAGGAACGATAACTTTTCCTGCCCGCCCCCTATCCCATGATGTTTCTTCGTTATCTGGGAAACAAAGTCCTGGCGTGTTAAAGCCCCAGTCATCGAGTAAACCTTCTACAAGGGCATTTCCAACAACAAAGGGCTCATCAATAAATGACAAGAGGACAACTTTAGCAAGGAACACTTCCGATCATCTTACTAGAGACTCCAAACCGGCCAAGACGACCTTGTATACACAGGCCTTAGCACTGCAAAAAAAGGGGGAACTAAATAAAGCGAAAGAACTATATGAAGCTGCCCTGAAACATTTCCCCGGTCTTGTTTCCGCCTTGAACAACCTTGGGACAATCTATATGAGTGAAAAGAACTATCCGGCAGCGCGTGTGTTGTTTGAAAAGGCTATACGGATAGACTCCAGTTATGTGGATCCTTACTACAACCTTGCATGCCTTCATGCTACGAACAAGGATATCAAACGAAGCCTTTTTTATCTTAAAAAAGCAATTTCAGTAGATAAAGAAGCTCGAAAATGGGCAAAAGCGGACAAAGATCTGCAAAACCTACGTGGGCATCGTGAATATGAAGAGATCGTCAAACACACATAGGGCTTTCATGATTCGTGCCGCTTTATATTTCATGTTCCTGTGTGCATATCTGTTGATTCAAGTCACAAGCACACAGGCCGTTCGTGTGTCTGAAGAAGAGGTAGTTGAAAAACCTGGAACTGAGGCAACTCCGAGTATTGAACAAGAAAGGGCAGTCAGTAAGCCCCGCCATGAAAGCCAACCCGAAGTTGAAGAAAAAAGTGTAGCCTTTCCTACAAAGGCGCCGGCGAGGAAAACGCCGGAACTTAGCGCTCAGAAACCTCCCACAAGAAACATCACGCAAAAACGTCCTATGCCTGAGCCGATACCCAAACCTCAACCTCAGGCCAAACCGATACAGAAAAGTGCGCAGGAAAAGTCTGTGACGATCGATTTTGATAATGTTGATTTGCTCCTTTTTGTAAAATTTATAAGTGAAGTAACCGGCAAAAACTTCATAGTCGATCAAAAAGTCAGAGGCAAAGTAAACATAATTTCGCCCACAAAGATTTCTGTCGATGAGGCCTATAAGGTTTTTGAATCGGTCTTGGAAGTTCATGGTTTTACCACTATCGAGGCTGGAAATATTGTAAAAATCGTACCGTCCACAGTAGCCAGAGGTAAAAACATTGAAACACGGCTTCGCGAAGAGGCAATCACCCCCGAGGACAAAGTGGTCACGCAGCTCATTCGTCTTGATTATGCCAATCCTGATGAGCTAAAAAAGCTCTTTGCCCCGTTGATATCAAAAAGCAGTGTAATCATCTCATATCCCCCTTCCGGCATGCTTATAGTTACTGATGTGTTATCCAATCTCCAGCGTATAATGCGCATAATAGATACCATCGATGTGCTAGGAGTTGGTGCAGAGATTTCAGTAATTCCAATTGAATATGCCACCGCATCCATTTTGTCTAAAACGCTGGCCACACTCTTTCAGAGCACAGGAAGCGCCACAAGGACTAGCCGCG
>CAYSBQ010000158.1:0-4253 GCA_964429315.1 uncultured Desulfobacterales bacterium | reverse complement strand
GGACTAGTCGCGGCAAAACGCCTAGCAGTGTAGCGGCTCCCGGCATCAAGATTATAGCAGATGAACGAACCAACTCGTTGATCATATCGGCCAGTGAACATGATACATTGCGGATCAAACAACTTATCAAGATCCTCGACCAGGAAACCCCACGTGGCACCGGCAATATCCGTGTCCACTATCTTCAACATGCCGATGCCGAAGAGCTTGCCAAGGTGCTGACGAACCTTCCTTCCGATAATGGAAAAACGGCTACGAAGGGAAAGGCTCCGGTTATTTCCAAGGAGGTTCAGATAGTAGCCGACAAAGCAACCAATTCCCTGGTCATCACCGCCAACAAACAGGATTATCAGGTCATCATGGATGTTATTGGCAAGTTGGATATACCGAGACCGATGGTATATATTGAAGCGTTGATAATGGAAGTGAGCACCGATAAGTCTTTTAACATCGGCGTGAATTGGCAGGGAGCAGACGATATCGGGAGCTATAATGGTCGTTCAATTGGAGCGTTTGCAGCGTCCGGAACTGCAGGCATCGAGTTATCAAGTACGGCGCTCCACTTAGGGATCGTGGGTGAGGCGATCGAGATTGGCGGGATATTGTATCCATCCATATCGGCTATCGTCAAGGCCTTTCAATCAGATTCAGATGTCCACATCCTTCAAACTCCCCAGCTTCTTACTACAGACAACGAAGAAGCCCAGATTGATGTTGTAACCAATAAGGCTTTCCTTACGAAATCTGCTACAGGAGACCAAGAATACGATGCATATGAATACAAGGACGTGGGATCAAAGCTCAAGATCACGCCCCAGATAAACCAGAATCGCTTTGTTCGACTTGAGATCGAGCAGGAATATAGTACATTTTCAGGGACTAGCGAGGGAGACAAACCTGAGACGTTTAAGCGAACAGCCAAGACCACAGTTGTCGTTAAAGACAATCATACTGTGGTCATTGGCGGACTCGTAGGAGAGCAGATAAGTGTAGGTACAGCCGGAGTGCCGTGTCTTGGTAATATTCCACTGTTGGGATGGTTGTTTAAGTCCTATTCCAGGACCCGAGACAAAACCAACCTATTCATCTTTCTAACTCCCCATGTCCTCGAAAGCCCGGATGAAGCTGCAGATCTTTACAAGAAAAAGAGACAAAGTATCGACAAACTCCAAGAAGGCGTAATCAAGATGTACGAAAAGCCGCCTCAACAAAATACCGCAACCGAACCAGATGATAATCGGAGCGCAGGACATAACAGTAGTGAACCATAGACTTATTGGCGAAATACTGGTTGAGACATGTGGCTTAGACATCGAGGCCCTCACGGAGGCCCTTCGGATCCAGGAAGAAAAGTCCGGTCGGATTGGACAGATCTTGATTGATCGGAAGGCGGTCTCGGAACCGGATGTTTTGAAAAGCCTGGGGATTCAGCTTTACCTCCCCTTCTGGCCGACTCTGCCCACCGAGAACTTGAGAATTGAATTCACGGAACAAATCCCCATTCAATTTTTGAAGAAATATAACATAATTCCCGTGGTGAAGGGTGACGAGGCCTTTATCGCTGTAAATGACCCGTTAAATTTTCAAGTCGTTGATGATCTGCGTCTTGCCCTTGGATGGAACGGCATTCAAACCATACTCGCTCCCCATAGAGTAATCTTGGCCGCCATTAATGCTGTCTATGACATGGGCAGACATTCTGCCGAAGAGGTAATCGAGGGTATGCATGATGACGAAGACAGCGAGTCAATCATGTCAGAGATTGAAGAGACTGCAGATCTTTTGGATGAAACAAGCGATACACCAATTATCAGGTTGGTCAACTTGATGCTCTCACAGGCGGTGAAAGCCAGGGCCAGCGATATCCATATTGAACCATATCAGAACAAACTTAAGATTCGATACCGTGTGGACGGGATCCTCTATGACAAGCTCACTCCACCAAAGCATATCCAGTCAACACTGGTCTCTCGAGTCAAGATTATGGCCAAGCTCAACATCGCAGAAAAAAGACTCCCCCAAGACGGAAGGTTTGAGATTAGGATTGCTAATAAGAACGTCGATATTCGTGTCTCCACCATCCCCACCTCCTTTGGAGAGAGGGTAGTGCTCCGGTTATTAGACAAATCAAACGTATTACTTAAACTCTCTGACCTTGGCATGCCCAAAGACAGGCTAGAGGCTTTTGACGGTCTTATCCATAATCCTCATGGTATTATTTTGGTAACAGGACCAACCGGAAGTGGCAAAACTACGACACTTTATGCAGCGCTAAGCACTATCAATACAGCACAGATCAATATAATTACTATAGAAGACCCAGTTGAGTATCAAATGGATGGTGTTGCTCAAATTCAAGTAAACCCTAAGATTGATCTTACCTTTGCTAAAGGACTGCGTTCGATAGTACGTCAAGACCCAGATGTTATACTTGTTGGTGAAATCCGAGACATGGAAACGGCGAAAATCAGCATTCAGTCTGCCTTAACCGGACATCTCGTTTTTTCAACATTGCATACAAACGATTCTGCAAGTGCAATCACACGGATGATAGATATGGGAATAGAGCCTTTCCTGATAAGCTCTTCCGTCCTTGCCATCTTGGCCCAGCGCTTAGTCCGCGTGATTTGTAATGATTGCAAGGAGCCCTATGACCCCGACGAAGAATCCCTGAAAAGCATTGGCCTATCACCTGGCAACTTGGAAGGAAGAAAGCTTTATCGGGGGAGAGGTTGTCCTTCCTGCCTTCATACAGGTTATAAAGGAAGAATGGGCATCTTCGAGTTTATGTTTCTCGATGATGACATCAAAAATCTCATCTTGAAGAGTTCCGATGCCAATACCATAAAGCGTAAAGCTGTGGAAAACCGGATGACCAATATTAGGCAAGATGGTGCACAAAAAGTCTTGGACGGCATCACAACCATTGAAGAAGTCTTTAGGGTTACGCAGGAATGATTTTATTTCAGTATGCTGGGATCATCCAAGCCACAGCAAAAACAATCAAGACGGCAACAAGACAAACGAATTGCCAAGCCTGTTTTGCCGGCTTTTTTATCAGAAGGGCATAAAATCCTCCAAGGATAATTCCTGCCAAAAAGCCAAACAAATGTGCCATAATATCCGAATGCTGCCCGGAACCGAGAATACCTAATAGGGCCAAACCACCGCCGAGGGGAAGCCATGCCTTCAAGCGATATCCCGTGACCCTAAATTTCTTAAAGAACTGTTGTGCGCAAAGGATGCCTATTGCGCCAAAGACTGCAGTTGAGGCCCCAATTGAAAAATGCCCTTCCCTGTACAGGAAGGCATTGGCCGTGTTGCCGATTATCCCGGTAGCAACTACCATAACCCAGCCAACCCCCCAACCTGTAACACTACATACGGCTGAGCCGAAAAGGGCGATGCCTACCATGTTTCCTGCTAGGTGCAAAGCATTTGCGTGAAGCATGAGTGAAGTTGCCGTCCTCCAAAGTTCTCCCCGCAAGATATGTGAAGCCGATGATCCGTAAGTCCTAATAATAGTTTCATTTTGATTACAGGCGGCTACAACTGTGTAGAAAACAAGAAGAATAGCTGCCACCCATAATCCTGTAAAAGTCTTACCATATTCACCATTAGGCCCAAGGTCGGTATAGTTGTTACTCCTGTTTTCCTCAATATATCCTTCGATTATATCCTGGGCTTTCTCGTAATTCCACTCATCTACATACAAACTCAACCCACCACTGTGCCCTCTTATTGCACGATATGAGATATTATACGCTGAAAGGGTCAATGAATATGAATTTGCCTCATCTTCATTGAGATCTTCGAAAAGCGCAATCATGCTAACTTGGCCTATCTGTGATTATGTTTGATATCCCAAATAGTATAGTGGCACAGTTAATGTAATACATTATGTGTCCTCTCATTAATATTTACCTACCATAAATCATCACTAGTTCCAACCTAATACAGTTTATGGTAACTGTTCACGGGTTCAAGTGTTCAGAGGTTCAAAGGTTGCATTCTTATCACCATTTCCACATCCCCACAAATCTGGAACATGGTATTTGGCAATTATGTAGCAAAACCAGCATTTTTTACGAGGACTTCGGGCCTTTAATTCTGTCCTTGTTCCTACCCCCTGGCCCAGACCGATTATCGGCACTATATTTTACGAAAAGTACAGCCTTAGCCTATTCAGCACAGCTTTGGAATCATGCAAAGAAGTCGCACCAGGGCGGGCCTGAACGTTGAACTCTGAACCT
>CAYSBQ010000157.1:0-7058 GCA_964429315.1 uncultured Desulfobacterales bacterium | reverse complement strand
TACACAAAGCTATTGCTATACGCGCTCTACAGACAGATGAAAGCTTGAACAATTTCTGTCTGAACGCATTGAAAAAAGCACTTTTTCACTCTAATCGTCCAAATGGGCTAACGAAGAGGTCAACCTGACCGCAAACAGCTCTGCGATTTTTCAAATGTCGTCTTTTGCTTAACGGGCGGTGCTTTATCAGAGTCCAGTGTCTCAAAATATTTGCGGCAGGTTACCCCAGTCATTCGCGAAACTAGGAGATAACATGACCAAAAAGGAGTTTGTTCAAGCCGTGGCAAATGGCAAAAGTGACGTGCTCCAAGTCTTCCTCGATATGATAGACCAGGTCGGGTCTGACTACTGTGTTATTGGTGGTCTCGCTGTCAATGCCTATGCCGAGCCAGTGGTCAGCTTAGATTTAGATATCGTTATAGCTGCTACAGACATAGAGGCATTGTGTAAAGCCGTAGTACAGCATTTCAAGGTTGAGCGTTTTCCTCACAGCATCAATCTGAACAGCAGTGAGTCTGATCTCCGAATCCAACTTCAGACTGATCCTCGTTATCAAGCATTTATTTCAAATGCGAAAACAAGAAATGTTCTAGGATACCAACTCAAGGTGGCATCTGTGGAGGATGTACTTAAGGGCAAACTTTGGGCGTATAGCGACCAACAGCGAAGAAAGAGTAAACGGCAGAAGGACCTGGCGGACATAGTGCGTCTTATTGAAACATATCCGCAGCTCACCGATCAGGTTCCTGTTGAGATACGGAACAAACTTGTATAGGAAGCGCACCACGAACAAACGGTTGAAGAAAAGATCTCGCGGCTTGCTCGCTTTGGGGTGCTCGCTTTGGTGCTCGCTTTGGGGTCGGACCAAGCTAACAATATCATATCGTTGAAAAAGAACCAATTTTCAGCTTGTTTTTTTGGTGTGAAACAGCTCTTTTTGAGGGTAAAAATGGTGTTTTAAGAATCTATGTAAAATGGCGAGCTTCTTTAGAATAGCCATTTTGCCACCAAAAAGGAGCGTTTAATCCCTTGTGAAAACAGTGGCAATTTGATTGATATGTTCAGAATAATCTAAAGGTTGGCTTGGTCCGACCCCAGTCGCCACAGCAACCCCAGTCGCCACCAGTCGCCAGATTTCCCTAATGGGGCGGTCACTGGCAATAAAGCCGCCAAGCTTTCGTTGTCCGGTGGACTGCCGGGTTATGTGAGAAAATGCAAACTCGATTCTGATGCTATTCTAAAGTAAACCTCTTGGGGTCACCCTTTTCTTTTAGAAAGGAATAGCACCATGTCTTTTAACCCGAGTATCATAGCCCCGCCCAGGATTCCGGAAAATGCCCTCTGGTTTCTCTTTCAGGGGCAAAAGCTGCTCACAAAAAAGCAATACGACCGTTATCTCATTCCGCGATCCCGGGATCTGCAGGCCCTTGATCCAAGACCTGAACCATTGCATTACCTCGGATCACTGGAGGGGCGACCATGCTACGCCGGGGAGATGCCCAGAATGATACTTCCCCCGACGACATTTGCACTCAAGGGAATTCGATCCCTTTTCGAACATCTTGAAGAGCCTTTGATCGGGGTCGCGGGTCTGGCCAACCAGCTGGTCCTCTGGAACCGCAATCACCACTTTTGTGGAAAGTGCGGCCTGGGAACCAAAGACAAGGCGGGTGAAAGGGCCAAGGTCTGCCCCGGTTGCGGGCTGATCAATTACCCCCGCCTCTCACCTGCCATGATTGTGGCCGTCGTCAGAAAAGACCGTCTCCTGCTCGCCCACTCTCAGCGCTTCCCCGGCAAGTTTTACAGCGTCCTGGCCGGGTTTGTAGAGCCTGGAGAAACCCTTGAAGAATGCGTTCGACGGGAGATTAGTGAAGAAGTCGGCATAGAAGTCAAGAACATCCGCTACTTCGGCAGCCAGCCATGGCCCTTTCCAGATTCCCTTATGATCGCCTTTACCGCCGAATACTCGAAAGGGGAGATAATCCCTGATCCTGCTGAAATCTCCGATGCGGGCTGGTTTTCAGCGGACAACCTCCCTCCCATCCCCTCGAAAATCAGCATTGCCCGGCAATTGATCGACTGGTTTACGGAGAACCGGAAGAATGAATGGGAAACGGAAAAAGCCGAACCTTTAAGTCCAGCGGACTCGCAAAGCTTGCCGCTGATTAAATCGTTATTTGTAAAATGAACAAAGCAAACCAGAGAGATTCTTCACAAAATAAACCTTTTATTATCAGGGCCATTGACTTTTTAGTTCATAATTTACTTTTCTTAGCCTTGCTCGTTTTATTTATTACTTTTTTTAAAAAGATATTTGGCAAGTCAGAAATAGCCGGCATTTTAGGTTTTATCGTTAGTCTTCCGCTTGCCTCTATCTGTTTTAACCTAATAAACAAAAGCTTTTCAGGTTTCATAATCCTGGTACTTTTTACATTGCCGGCCTTTGCCTTAGCTTTAATGATTTTATTCATATAGCAGATTAGCAAATAACCAGCGGCTGTGGGATCATAGGGTCAAGTTTATGTTTGACCCTTGATGGTAAAAAAGGAGAGTTAAACATTGATTTTATCCTATCAATAGAGGGTTCCGAGGATTAAAAATATAACTGGAAAACTAAATACATACATGTAAAAATCAGAAAAATATTAATAAGGGGCAAAAGTAGACCTCTTTCTTCTTTGCAGCGGAGCGCAAATAACCGCGCCCGCTGAAAAGCGATGTTGGGCAAACCGATGAAAACACGAGAAGAATTACGTGAATTATAAGGCTGTCATTTTCGACTTAGACGGGACATTGCTTGATACCCTGGAGGATCTTGCAGACTCATTGAATCGTGTTTTGCATGATAGAGGGCTTCCAACACACCCGACAGAGGCATTTCGCTATTTCGTCGGCAGCGGAGCAGCCATGCTTGTGTTACGCGCACTGCCACTGGAGAAGCGGAATGATGAGCTGGCAGCAGATTGTTTGGAGGCGTTCCGCAGGGAGTACAACTGTAACTGGAACAAGAAGACCAAGCCGTACAACGGGGTATCGGAATTGCTGGATGCCCTCACTGCAAAACACATTAAGATGGCTGTTCTTACAAACAAACCTCAGCATTTCGCTGAGCTTTGCGTTCAGGAGTTTCTATCCGGCTGGGAGTTTTCAATGATACTTGGCCAGAAGGATGGAGTCCCCATGAAGCCTGATCCCACTGGTCCACGAGAGATAGCCCGGTGTTTGGATATTCCATCACAGGAGTTTCTCTATCTTGGCGACAGTGACGTCGATATGAGAACTGCTGTTGGCGCCAACATGTTCCCGGTTGGCGCGATGTGGGGCTTTCGTTCGGAGAAGGAGTTGCGAGAATCTGGTGCCGTTAAAGTAATCGGTCGGCCAACGGAACTTCTGGAATTTGTGAACTGATTGCCCAACCACAGTGAGGATCATGGGGTCTATGTTTGACCCTTGATGGTAAAAGAGGAAAGTTAAACGTTGATTTTGTCCTATCAATAGAGAGTTTTGAGGATTAGAAATATAACTGGAAAACTAAAAACATATATGTAAAAAGCAGAACAATATTAACAAGGGGCAAAAGTAGACCTCTTTCTCCTTTTTCAATATGATAAATTGCCAGTGCTGATGGGATATGCAGATAACAGACCAATTGGTGTCATACTTGGTTGCATCATGTTCTACTGCCAACAAAATGAATTACCACCTTTGACTCTGATTGTGGTAAATCAATCAGGTGTTCCGGGAGAAGGCTTTTTTGCTGAAGCTTTAGAGGGCTATCATCGAAGAAGAGATGATGTCTTCAATTTCCCTTGGTTCAAAGTTTTTCCACCTACAATTGAGGAATATCGTCAGGCTAGAAAAAATGCACTCGGACAGCAAAAAGCGCTGCTCGTTCCTCGCTATGCTTTTTTCTACCGGTGATTTGCGGGGTTCGATGACATCACTAGAGAGGTAATTATGCGTATTGACGACATGATCAACAAATCGAGAGTTGGTAAATCTCTGAGTAAGCGGGAACTTATTCAGCTACTCAGCTACCCTCCTGAGTCCGATGAGTCATACCGAGTAATGGCAGAGGCAAACCGCGTCTCTAAAGAACTTACTGGGAACCAGGCTGAGGTCCATGCACAGTTCGCTTTGAACCTTGCGCCATGCGAATCTAATTGTGCATTTTGCTCATTTGCAAAGGTCAACGGCGTATTCAGAGAAGAGATCAAAATAACAGCAGATGAGGCAGTTGCCTATGCCAAGCAATTTGAAGCAGACGGTGCCAATGCAATTTTTGTAATGACTACTGCCAATTATCCGTTTGGTCGATTCATCGAATTTTCTCAGGAAGTACGGCGGAACCTTCAGCCAGAGACTACTTTGATTGCAAATGTTGGGGACCAAACAATAGAAAATGCTCGGCAGATCAAAGAAGCTGGGTACGCAGGAGTATATCATGCCCTAAGACTTCGCGAGGGCATTGACACAAGGCTATCTCCAGTGAAAAGGAAAGAGAGCATCCGCAATTTTGAGGAAGTCGGATTAAGAGTTGGGACATGTGTAGAGCCTGTGGGCCCAGAACATACAAATGACGAACTTGCTGACATGATTTTGTATACTGCTTCATTAAACCCTTCATATAGCGGAGCTGCACGCCGAATCGCCATCCCAGGAACTGAAATGGCAAAGCTTGGAATGATAAGTGAACTTCGTATGGCCCAGATTGTAGCGGCCACACGCCTTGGCATGCCAAGAACAGTGCTAGGCAATTGTACACATGAACCATGTACCCTTGGGGCCATTGCAGGTGCTAATCTTTTTTGGGCAGAAGTAGGTGCCAATCCGAGGGATATTAAAAATAAAACTGAGGAAGGCCGCGGGGAGACTGTCCAAAACTGTAAGGATATTTTTCAAGAAAGCGATTGGAAAGTTTGGGAAGGTCAATCACGTTACTACAATAGCCTAGAATAATTACATTGATGGGGATAGGGGCGCTCATCGCTGAACGCCCCTCCCACACCACCATACGGCACGTTCTATGTTTGCAGACATCACCCTTATCGCGAGGCTAGGTTACTGTGTCAATATGATGATTGAACACAAGGTGTCTTTCGTTCATGGACCTCGTACAGTTTCCTCAGGCGGTCTGCGATTTCCCATAATTGCATCAAGTGTAGTATGCTTTCCGGTACCAGATGCGCCCACGTTTCACCCTCCATTATTCGCAGTCGTAGGTCTTTTCCACTGATACCCTTTTGTGTAAGCGGCAGTTCCCACAGCACCTCCACCTTCAGCCCAAGTGAGCGAAAGCGTTCCAGTTTCTTCCTCCCCCAATTGTCATAAATAGTGAGAAAAAACGTGGCGTCAAGTGGTACATAGTACTTGTAAACCTCTGGAAAGTTAATAGGGAAAGGCACAATGGATAAATCGTTTGAGTTTACGCCTTCTCCTTCCAGGACTGATCGTACCATAGTGTAGCGTTCAAAATAGGTTAAAGGGTTTGCCAAGGAACTGCTCCGGTGTGGGTCAGCATCCTCTTGTCCAGTCAGTACCGGGTCCGGATTGGTAATCCCTACAATTAGGTGTTGACACATGGCTTTTCCAGCCATCAAGTACTTCAGATGGTCATTGTGAAGCACTTGGAACCGGCCGTGAATGACACCTGTTTCGATCATCTCGATTCACCTCAGCGAATTGCTGCAGAAAGTCAGTGCGTGTGATCGTGCTCTTCAGTTTGATCTCCTGGATGGACATGGTCGTGGGTACCGTGGTCTCCGGTGTGATCATGGTTATGCACGTGCTTGTCTCCAGGATGAGAATGCTCGTGGGAATGTTCATGCTCGTGTTCGTGGGTATGGCTATGTGAGTGTTCGTGGGCGTGAACGTCATCCTCATGCCGGTGCTCATGGGTGTGTTCATGGGCGTGCTCGTGAGAATGCAGGTGCTTGTGTCCATGTTTTCCTTCCATATTAACAACCTCCCTTTATGAAATTTGGAAGTCCGTAACGGACTTTATGAAACGGAGTATAGTGGGCTGAAAAGGCCAAGTCAAGAGCATTTAAAGCGATCAAAGCAACAGGACCGTGTCCTTTTCAGGAAGGTGTTAGCAAAATGGAGACCTTATCTCAGAACTGGATTGTCGGAAGGCTTTCTTTGGATCCTGTTTAGCATAGAAAATTAGGGTATTTTCCGGGAACAAGTATCGAGTTTATCTATTTGACATATTGGTATTGTCCAGATATAATCTGTATAAAATCGTCTTATGCAATTTCCAGGACGAGAACCGAGGGAACTTGAGGTGAGAAAAGGCCTTGCCGCACAAGATTTCCTTTCATTATCAAACAGTATTTGTATAGCGTAATCTTTACAAATCAACCAACCGAGAAAAGAGTGTAGAAGCAAGGCCCATTTTAAATATGGTTTGACTAGGGGCAATGGTGCTGGGCGCCCCACGGGCTGCAAACCCGTTGGCCTCGTCTAGAAAACGAGGAGGTGGTTCGATTCCCCTTGCCCCTTCCAGCTTTTCCAATGGAGGCAATGCGTTGAAGCACATCGTTGTTGGCACGGCGGGACACGTTGATCATGGGAAAACGGCCCTGGTTAAGGCTCTGACCGGGGTAGACACAGATACTTTGCAAGAAGAGAAACAAAGAGGATTGACCATCCAGCCGGGCTTTGCTCCTTATAGCCTTCCCTCTGGTCAAAATATGGCCTTTATAGATGTGCCAGGCCATGAGCGTTTTATAAAAAATATGCTTCGGGGTATATGCGGGATTGACATGGCAATGTTGGTAGTAGCTGCTGATGATGGTTTTATGCCTCAAACCAGAGAGCACCTTGAGATTCTCAAGCTAATAGGCGTCAAACAGGGTTTAGTAGTGCTTTCAAAAATTGATTTGGTGGATCAAGAACTCATGACAATGGCCTTGGATGAAATCAATGACTTAACCAGGGGCTCCTTTTTAGAAGGTGCTCCTTGTATTCCCTTTTCTGCACGTACCCTCGAAGGCAAAGCACAGATCGAATCCACTTTAGAGAGACTTTGCCAAACGAGCCTCATAAAGAATCCT